>CALHFG010000100.1 GCA_938029215.1 uncultured Acidimicrobiales bacterium
GGCACCGTTCTGGAGCTGAGCGAAGAGGCGGTCGAAGCGTTCGAAACCGGGCAGGTGGTCGCCGAGGTGAGTGACCTGGATGAAGCGGAAAACGAGCTTGTTCGAAGCCAGGGCCAACTGCTCGAGGTCTACCAGCCGGTAGTGGCCGCCGACGGCACACAACTATTGTTCGAGACCTATGACTCGTTCGACAAGGTCGACCGCAACGCCCGGCAGATCTGGTGGAGCTTCCTGCCTGCAGTTCTGGGCCCGCTAGCGCTGCTCCAGTTGATTCAGATTCCGTTCGCCTTCCGGCTGGCGCGAAAGGTCGAGCGGGCGCAAAACGAGCGGGCCGAGCTGCTCGAGCGAGTCATCTCCTCCAGCGACAGCGAGCGGCAGAGCATCGCCCACGATCTTCACGATGGCGCAGTGCAAGATCTCGCAGGGGTCGGCTACGCACTTTCGGTTGTGAGCGACCGAGCACAACATCACGGTGACGACCGGTCGGTTGAGCTGCTCGATGGTGTGCAGGTCGACGTTCGGCGATCCATCAAGTCTTTGCGCTCACTGTTCGTGGAGATCTACCCGCCGAACCTGCAGCGGTCGGGGCTCCAAGTAGCGCTTTCCGATCTGCTCGGGGCGGTGGGCGGCGAGATGGAGGTCGAGCTTCACTATCCCGAAGAACTCGAACTGCCCGAGTCGACGAATCAAACGCTGTATCGAGTTGCCCAGGAAGCGATCCGCAATGCGGCCCGCCACTCTGAAGCACGCCGGTTGACGGTGGAGGTTGCAGAAGTGCCCGGCGGTGTGACCCTTCGTGTGGTCGATGATGGCAAAGGCTTTGACCCGGACCAGATATCAAATCCCGATCGGCCCGGCCATCTTGGCCTTCGACTCATGGCCGACATGGTTGCGGAGAACAACGGCGTGCTCGACATCTACTCAAAGCCGGGCGCAGGTACCGACTTGAGATTGCAGCTTCAACGATGATCCGAGTGCTCGTCGTGGACGATCATCGAGTTGTTCGGATGGGTCTGAAGGCGCTCTTAGAAGAGACCGACGATATCGACATGGTCGGGTGGGCGGCCGACGGAGAAGAGGCAACCCGAATGGCGATGGAGCTTCAGCCGCACGTGGTGCTGATGGACCTCTCGATGCCCAAGATGGATGGGGTTGAAGCCACGCGCTCGATCAAGGCGCAGAACCCAGACATGAGCATCGTGGTGCTCACGAGCTTTTCTGATCGCGGTCGTGTGCTCGCCGCCCTCGATGCGGGAGCCATTGGCTATCAGCTGAAGGATGCCGAGACCGAGTCGCTACTCGACGGAATCAGAAACGCCGCCAACGGCCACGCCCCGCTTGACCCACGGGTCGCAACCGAGGTGCTGGCGTCCCGAACCGCCGTCGAAGACGAGGGGCTCAAACTGACGGCTCGTGAGACCGAGGTGCTCGATCTCCTGGGAGAGGGAATGCTCAACAAGCAGATAGCGCGGAGGCTCGGCATTTCCGAGTCGACCGTGAAAAGTCACCTGACCCGCATCTTCCAGACGATCGGCGTTCAAGACCGAACCCAGGCGGCTCTTTGGCTCGAACGACGGTCCGGGAAGGACTAGCCGACCTGTCCTCGTCAGATTCATCGCCGCCGGAACCTTCTCCGCGGGAACCGTCTGTGTCGGAACGTGTTTGGTGTCGCCACCGCGCGTGACCCCAGTCCGCGTAGCGTTTGGCCTACTGTTGCAACGATGCCTGGAGTGACTGTCGACAATCTAGTTGGTCGCGTTCTTGGCGACCGCTACCGGTTGGTGGCTCCTGTTGGTAGCGGTGCGTCTGCCACGGTGTACACCGCCGACGACATGTCTCTGGAACGCCGCGTCGCGGTGAAGATTCTCCACCGTGGCCTCGTGCAGGACACCCGCTTTGCCAAGCGGTTTCGCAACGAAGCAAAGGCGGTTGCCCAGCTGGCTCACCCGCGCATCCTGAACCTCTATGACTGGTCCGAAGAGGACGATTGCTATCTCGTGACCGAACTTCTCACCGGAGGAAGCTTGCGTCACATGCTGGACGAGGGTCACCGGCTCTCGGTCAGCCAGGCCGTGGTGGTTGGGCTTCATGCACTCGAAGGTCTTGAAGTGGCCCATCAGCGAGGCTTTGTCCACCGCGACATTAAGCCAGCAAACCTCCTGTTCGGCGCAGACGGACGTCTACGCATCGCTGATTTCGGAATCGCCCGCGCTGTCGCAGAGGCGGCTTGGACCGAGCCGGAGGGAGCCCTAATCGGAACGGCGCGTTATGCCGCTCCCGAGCAGGGATCGGGTTCGGTGGTCAGCGGTGCTGCCGACATCTACAGTCTGGCCCTCACGCTGATCGAAGCGGTCACCGGCGATGTACCCATGGTCGCGGATAGTCCTATCGCCACCATGGTGATGCGACAGGACACCAACGTCGATGTCCCTGCCGATATGGGACCGCTTTGGGAGCCCCTCAGTGCCGCAGCAAAGGCAAACCCCACCCACCGACCATCCGCTTCGCAGCTGATCCAGGCCTTCCACCGAGCCGCAGCCGACCTTCCCCGGCCGTACATGCTGCCGCTCGCAAACCTCGACGCCGACGCTCCGGCGGTGCTGGACTACCCCGAAAGCACCTCGACCGGCGGCACAGAGATCGCCGAGGAACTCGTCGACCTCAATCCATTGCCCAAGCTGCCGCTGTCCCGGACCCCGATGCACTTTGCCGACGACGACCTGGCCGCAATGGGCATGGGTTCTGGTGAACACAAGCGGGTCGAGGCCAACCACAACGGCGAACTCGAAGACTTTGACCCCGACACCAAGCCAAAGTGGCTGTGGGCCGCCGGGGCAGGTGTTCTGGCGGTCGTCGTGTTGGTAGCGCTTCTCCCGCGACTGTTTAGCAATGAGATCGCACCGGTACCGGTTCCCGATGCCATCGCAGGACCCGATGTTGTGTCGTTCATCGGGATGAGCGAGGCCGAGGCAAAGGTCTCGCTAGATGAGAACGGCTGGGTTCTCGCCGTTGTGCGACAACGGCAGAGCGGGTCGGTCCCAGGCGAAGTTCTAGCCCAGAGCCCGATCGAAGGGAACCCGTGGGCCAAGGGAGAAGTGGTGACACTGGTGGTGTCCGATGGCCCTCCGCTGGTGACCATGCCCGAGGTAGTAGGAACCGACCGCCGAGATGCGATCGCAGCAGTGCGGAGTGCTGGGTTGTTGGTCGCCGACACCGATGAGGTGTTCGATGAAGTCGTCGACGAAGACCTGGTAATGGCTGTCTCCCTCGCGTCGGGTGATGCGGTGGTTGGCGATGTCCCCGAAGGCACCGAGGTAGCCCTCGTTATCAGTAAAGGGCCGAAGCGTCGAACGACGCCCAACCTCATCGGGGTGTCGTTGGAAGAGGCAACCACTCAGCTCGCTGCATTGGATGTCGGCATTGTCCAAGTGGGGGAGGACTTCAGCCTTGAGGTTCCCGAGGGTGGCATTATCAGCTCTCAACCTCTGCCCAATGCGTTGGTCGAGAAGGGCGGCGAAGTTCAGGTTGTCATCTCCCAGGGCCTTCCGTTCGTGACAGTTCCCACTACCCGAGGGCGTACGGTGCAGCAAGCAACCGAACTGCTCGAGGCTGCGGGGCTGCAGGTGATCGGCGTGCAGGGTGCACCGAACCGGTCGGTGATCAACACCAACCCGCCCGATGGAGACTCGGTGCGGATGGGCACCCAGGTCACCATCATCACGCGTTAGCCGCAGCTAACCTGAAACTCCGATGAGTAGCACCGCACCATGAGCAACGAGAAGTACCTCTTCCTCAGCGACCAGTGGATCGCCAAGGCGATCGAACTTCGTGAAGAAGTAGAGGCGTCCTACGGCGATCGCATTCCCGAACCTCCTACCGAAGTTCGCGTCAACATGACCGTTACTCAGATTCCTCATCGTGATGATCTTGTGGGTCATATCGACACCACGGGCGGGTCGCTCACCATTCTTGAAGGGGCTCTCGACGAGGTCGATGTGGCCGTCACCACCGACTACATCACCGCGGCTGAGTTTTTCGCCGCCGGGTCACCCGAAGAGTTCATGCAAGCGCTCATGCCGGCGATCTTTGCCGGACGGATTCTGATCGAGGGCGACCTCTCCGAACTGATGCCCATGATGCAACAGCAGGCCTCTAGCCCGGGTGATGTACCGCCCGAAGCTCGAGCGATAGGTGCCAGAATTCAGGCGTTTACCGAGATCTAGCCTTCCAGAGCGTTGGCGATCCGCTCAAGCGTTCGTTCCATGCCGGCCCGATTGTGCGAATGGCGATCGGCCACACCTGAGATCTGCGCACTTCGCTCCAACGATTCAGGTGGTCGGAGATCTTGGGAGTACTCGGTGACTGTGCATCCATCGCCGTTTGGAGCAATGGCGTATCCCCACTTTGAAAAGACGAACCCGCGTACCTGGCAATCGAAGAAGAAGCGCTCGTTTGGCACGTACTCGACGATCTCGGCATCGATAGACCATTCCTTGTCGCCGTTTCGGTTGTGGCCGGTAAAGACCGCACCGAGCGCCGGTTCGGTGGTTCCTTCTTTCCACTCGGCTTTGTAGGTCTCGGGTGACCACTCGCCCATGCGGGTGATGTCGGAGATTGCGGCGAACACAGCCTCGGGTGAGGCAGCGATATCACGAGAAACAGAAAGATCGGGCTCCATCGGGAGAACAGTAGGCGAGGAACTTCTCCGCCCGCGATTCGACGAAACGGATGCGCCACACCGTGTAAGTAGCCGAAGGACTGGCGAGAACGTACTGTCGTGAAGCTGGTCGGATCGAGCGAAATCCCGCCGCAGACCTCAGAACGCCGGAGATAGCCTGGGGCGGTGGCAGAAGCGCTGAGCAGAGACGATGTCGCCCGGGTTGCCGAACTGGCGATGTTGAGGCTGACCGACGACGAACTAGACACCTTTACGCCGCAGCTGGCTGCGATCCTGAAGCACGCAGAAGACGTAGAGGCACTTGATGTGAACGACGTTGCGCCAACTCAGCATCCGTATCCGCTGTCCAATGTCTTTCGACCCGACGTTGTGGAGTCCTTCGACAACCGAGACGCAGCATTGGCTATGGGACCCGAAGTCGAAGACGATCGTTTCCGGGTTCCTCCCGCACATGGCGAGGAGCCGTAATGCGAACAGCACTCGAGACAGCCCGTTTGGTTCGAAGCGGTGAGATGACCGCCGTCGAGGTGGCTGAGGAAAGTTTGGCCGCGATCGCCGGTGCCGACGCCGAGATTCATGCCTTCAACACCGTCGTCGCCGATCATGCCCTCGAGGCGGCTAGCGCCGTGGATGCCAAGGTCGCCTCCGGCGAGGACCCCGGACCGTTGGCCGGCGTTCCGGTGGCGCTCAAAGACAACATGTGCACCTCGGGGATCGACACCACCTGTTCGAGCAAGATTTTGGAAGGTTGGAAGCCGCCCTACAACGGGACGGTCGTGGAGAAGTTGGCTACGGCCGGAGCGGTCTTGGTCGGCAAGACGAACCTCGACGAGTTCGCGATGGGATCCAGCACGGAGAACTCGGCTTTTGGGCCCACGAAGAACCCGCTGGATACCAGCTTGGTTCCGGGTGGTTCCAGCGGCGGCTCGGCTGCCGCCGTGGCTGCCCAAATGGTGCCGCTGAGCTTTGGCTCCGACACCGGCGGGTCGATCCGTCAGCCTGCCGCACTCTGCGGCACCGTCGGTCTCAAACCTACGTATGGTGCGGTCAGCCGCTATGGACTCATCGCATTCGCGAGCTCACTCGACCAGATCGGCCCGTTCACGGCCAATGTCGCAGATGCGGCTACGGCGTTCGAGGCGATCGGCGGACACGACCCGCGGGATTCGACCAGTATCCCGGAACCGGTACCGAACGCCGTCGAGGCTCTCGGGCAGGGCGCTCAAGGATTGCGCGTTGGCGTAATTACCGAATTGATGGGCGGCGCGATCGATGGCTTTGAGCCCGAGGTCTTGCAACGAACCCGTGAGGCCGCCGAGGCGCTCGCTGCGGCCGGGGCGACGGTTGAGGAAATCAGTCTTCCGTCCATGATCTACGGCCTTTCTGCCTACTACCTCATCGCTCCGGCCGAGGCGTCAAGCAATCTCGCACGCTACGACGGTGTGCGGTACGGCAATAGGGTCACCGAGGGTTCAAGCACTGCCGACATGATGGTCGCCACCCGCACTGCGGGCTTTGGCGCCGAGGTAAAGCGACGGATCATGCTCGGCACCTATGCCTTGTCGGCTGGCTACTACGACGCGTTCTACGGCAAGGCTCAACGGGTCCGAACCCTCATTCTGGACGACTTCAATGCGGCTTATGAGAAGTTCGACGTGCTTCTTTCGCCAACCTCGCCGTGTGTCGCCTTTCCGTTCGGAGCCAAGAGTGATCCGCTCACGATGTACCTCAACGATGTCTGCACTATTCCGTCGAACCTCGCCGGTCACCCGGCCATTTCGGTCCCGTTCCGGACCGGTGCCAACGATCTACCCGTGGGCGTGCAACTGCTGGGGCCGATGTTGGGGGAGCCTGCCATCTTCCGAGCCGCCGCTGTACTGGAAGGAGCAGCTTGATGACTGAATGGGAAACGGTAGTTGGACTGGAAGTCCACGCAGAACTAGCCACCGAGTCCAAGATGTTCTCTCCGGCCAAGAACGAGTTTGGCGGTGAGCCCAACACCAACATTCACCCGGTTTGTCTTGGCCTTCCCGGCACGCTCCCGGTGGTAAACGGAAAAGCGATCGAGCTCGGTATCCGGGTCGGCCTGGCGCTCAACTGCACCATCAACCGCAGTGTGTTCGCTCGCAAGAACTACTTCTACCCCGACATGCCAAAGGACTACCAGATCAGCCAGTACGAACTGGCACTCAATACCGATGGTCACGTGGATCTGCCTAACGGCACTCGCATTCGGGTGGAGCGAGCCCACCTCGAAGAGGACACCGGCAAGAGCACGCACGCCGGTTCCACCGGTCGGATCACCGGTGCGGAATACTCGCTGGTCGATTACAACCGCGCTGGGGTGCCGCTGCTTGAGATCGTGAGTCACCCCGATCTGCGTAACGCCGACGATGCCAAGGCGTACGTCCAAGAGATCCGAGCGGCGCTGGTGGCCGTGGGAGCATCCGACGGAAAGATGGAAGAGGGATCGCTCCGGGTCGATGCCAACGTCTCGGTGCGTCCGGTGGGGTCCGACGAACTGCGGACCCGATGTGAAGTGAAGAACGTCAACAGCCTTCGATCGCTCGGTCGAGCAATCGAGCACGAGGCGAAGCGTCATATTCGGTTGTACGAGAACGGTGAGCGGCCCATTCAGGAGACCCGTCACTGGGACGAAGAAGCGGGCAAGACCCAGCCCGGCCGTTCCAAGGAGGAAGCCGAGGACTATCGCTACTTCGCCGATCCCGATCTGGTCGTCATGGATCCGAGCGAGGAATGGATCGACGAGATCCGGGCATCGCTTCCCAAGCTTCCGGCACAAATTCGGTCCGAAATGGTTGATGCTGGAGCCGACCCCGAGCTGGCAGGGACCGTCATTGCGCGCGGCCTTGGCACGCTCGTCTCCGACGCGGTCAGCGCCGGTGCGGACCTAACAAAGTCGCTAAACCATGCTGCCAACAACATCGATCCCGAGGCGCTCGGCCACCTCACCGCCGCCGGCCTTGCTTCGATGGTGAAGATGGAGTCCGCCGGCGCTTTGACCGCAACCCAGGCCAAGACGGTGATTGCGGAGATGATCGAGAACGGTGGGACCGCAGAAGATATCGCGGCCGCCAAGGGCTTTGAGGCGATGGATACCGGAGAGCTGGAGGGAATGCTCGACCAGATCATCGCGGACAACCCCGATGAGTGGGGACGCTTTTGTGAGGGCGAAGCCAAGCTACAAGGGTTCTTCACCGGTCAGCTCATGAAGGCCACCAGGGGTCAGGCTGACGGCAAGGTCATCAACCAGCTCCTCAACGCCAAGAAGAGCTAGCCCTACACCGGTTCTTCCATATGAGGAACACATTCGATCGTTCTGGCGTAGGGGGAGCACACAAACTGTGTTCCCCAACAGGAATTTCAGAGCGTGGGGGGTCAGCGCTCCAGTTGCCAGGCGGTCTTGGCGGCCCATTCGAGGCCGGGTTCGTAGAGGCTTTCGTGGGTGCCGGTGAACACCGACAGCGTCACGTTGCCCGAGGTCCGGCTCATCAGAAGTGGTCGGTCCTGGCTATCGAACCAGGAGAAGCCGTCGTTCTCGCCCAGTAGTGACGCCGGTAGTCGATGGCGATCAACCTCGGCATACACCGCAGGACCGAACTGATCCTCAGGTGCGGCAAGCGCATCGAAAGCCTTGAACGATTGAGAGGTCGGAACCAACGTGTCCTGCAGCCCGGTGGCGATGTACAACGGAATGTTGTTGGCCTTTGCGTTAGCGATCGTGTCCGACGGGCTGCGGCGCTTGCATTCGTTGCCGGCTGCGGTGCCGGGATGAGGAGCGCCGCCGCATGAAGCCTGCAATTGACCCACGTAGTGCCGGCGGGGCACCGTGAGCCGGTAGGCGTACCACTCGACCAGGTCATACACCGGGACCCAGGCAATGCCACCGGCGAACAACTCGGGTGCCTCGCCAGCCATGTTGAGTACTGCGAAGCCTCCTCCGGAGAAGCCGATCATGAAGACTTTGGTGGGATCGATGTCGTCGTTGGCCAGTGCCCAATTGACCGCATCCTTGATGTCCTTGATGACCAGATCAGATCCGGTTGCCTCGGGTCGGTTGTTGGCTCCCCGGAAGTCAGGAGCGATCATCGCCCAATCGTTCTGGTCCGCCCACCGAGTGAAAGGTACGTTCAGCTGTTGGTTGTAATTGGAGCTCCAGCTGTGGAGGACCAACAGGAGCGGGCGCTTCTCGCCGTCGGAGGGCAGCCAGTACGCGGGCTGTTGGTAGCTGTCGTGGGTCGAGGGAATTCGGATGTTGGACGCTCGAGTGAAGTTCGCCCAGGCGGCCGACGAGGTCGATGCGTAATTGCGGAAGCCGCGTGTGCTCACATCACGGCTGAAACCGGAGACGGGCGCACCGCGATCGGCCCCCGGTTTTGCGGTGGCCTCACCGGCGAATCGGTTGGCGTCGGCGAACTCGTTGTTGGCGGCCACCCACCGGACGACGCCGCCGCGATCGAGCTCACCTCGGTTGAGAAGCCCCAGCCAATAGTTCAAGCCCTCCGGGTCGGATCCTCGGCCAAGCACGTTGGTGTACACGAGTTCGAGGAATTGTTGATTGTTCGGGGCGCCGTAGGTGTTGCGAAACTCCTGGCTCTGCTCGAAGCCGTTCGCGATGTCGGAGATCTCGTTGCCCTCGCGATAGATACGGATCCAGTACTTGGCGCCGCCGATGTCGGGATCTCGATTGAAGAATGCGCGGTACAGGCGCAGAACATCGGCGTAGTCGGTATGGAAATCCTCCGCCGTCGTGAGCTGGTCGATCGAGCCGGCCTGTGACATGCGGGTCCCACCCTGAGCGCCGGCTGGAATGGAGAGGCCAGCTACGGCCAGGAAGATCGAAAGAAATGCGACCACTGATTTACGCATAGGGAAAACGTAGTGGCTAACAGACCACTCACGGCGCGTATGACATCGAAACGTAGGGCTCGATTCCCGGACTGATTCGGACCTATGACGTGATGTGCAGGTGGTCCTGGTGAACGTCGTCGGTGAAGGATCGGCCGCCGAAGCCGTCGAAGGCCCAAGGGCTTCCGATGCTACGAATACCGTCGTCGAAGAGGGTCTTGGCCAAAGTCCAGGTAGGAGACCCCTCAAAGCGGCTATCGACCACCGGGATCCCTCCGACCTCGTAGACGTCCATCGCCTGACCAACGCTATGGCGGCTCACGCTCTCGGTTGCAAACACGCGATAGGGATGCCCGCGGCTCAGCACGAGAACCGAGTAGTCGGTGAGTTCGGCAACCTCGAGCATGCGCTGCAACATCTCCGCGGTGGTGTGGCCGCTGTAGATGTCCCACCGGGCGGAGTCGGGCATAGAGATACGAGGATCATCAACCACCGATGCGGCCAGATCTGAGAGATTATCGGGGCGGACGACGGCGGGCCCGCCTGCGGAGGCAAGCCGCTCCACGGTCCAGCGATCCTCTACTCCTTCGACCCGTACGTCTACCACGCGGGATTCGCGAGCCACGGCCCCGTCGGGCGAGAGCTGTTCAACATCCACCCAGACCATGAGCGAAGCCTTCGTGGGGCGGTTGCCGCCCATCTGTACATAACGCACGGTTCCAACAGACTGACTGCCGAGCGACATCGCTTCGGCAGCCAGATCTACCAGACCTTCGTCATCGAGCACGCCGAATTGCTCCCGGAGCGATTCGGCGTGAGATTCTGCCGTGGCGGTTGCCTCGTAGGTGAGCAACGCCTGAGCAAATTGGCCGCCGACTCGTTTGCGGTGCTTGAGCACCTCGGTCTCGGCGGGCTCGTATGGGCTAACGGGGGAGAGGCTTGGGGCCGTCGTCGTGGTGGGTTCGGCCGTTGTTGGCGTCGCCGTGGTTGGAGCTACCGAACTTGAGGGTGGGGTGCTCGTCGGGGGCGCGATCGTATCGGGTCCCACCGGGGAGGGCAGTGTCTCACTAGCGGTCTGAAAGGTGGTCGAGGGTCCCTGCGAGCCAGCAGAACTTGACCCACAGCTGGCCAAAACGACCGTCGCTGCGAGCGCAGACGTCCTGGCTATGGATCGAACAGTCGCCACGGCGACCGAGTGTAGAACCTGTCCGGCCCCTATTTTCATAGGGCTCTCGGTAGAAGTTGGTGAGATCTTTTGCTTGGTGGTAAACCAGACATGGGTTTCGGGCGTCGGTATAGGTGATGATGATGGCTGGTCTCGAACGAACCCCAACGGGTGAGCTTCCAATAATCGGGCGCAACACTGCGACCGATTCGGTTGGTGTCCCCGATGTTCGTACCGACCTCCCTGTCCTCTATGAGACGCACTACCGCAAGCTGGTAAAACTGGCGTCGTTCTACACCGACGACACCGAAACGGCCGAAGAGGTCGTGCAAGACGCGTTCGTCAAGCTGCTTCACGGCAACTACAAGATCGATACCAACGTGGGTGCCTATCTGCGTTCGATGGTGCTCAACGGTGCCCGGTCCCAGTTGCGCAAGCGGAGAGTTCGCCGCGACCACGTGCCCGATGTTCCTCGGCCCGTCGATGCGGCCGAGATCGGCGGGGTCGCCGCGGCGGCCTCGGCCGAGATGGTTGCGGCGCTTCGGACTCTTCCCGAAAAGCAAAGCGCAGTTCTTGTGCTGCGTTACTTCCTCGACCTCTCCGAGGCCGATATTGCCGACACGCTGGGCATCGCCCGCGGTTCGGTAAAGAGTCACGCCAGCCGTGGACTCGCCAAGCTCTCCAAGTTGATCCCCGAGGTGCAGGCATGAGCGGAAAGTTCTTCAACGGCGAGGGACAGCCCAGCGAGCTCGATCCTTTCTCCGAGCGGCAGGTTGGCGAGCGGCTTCGGTCGGCCCTTCGGGACCACGCCGACCGCATCGAACCAGCGCCGAACTCTTATCTCACGCTGTCGAAGCGACTGGAGGAGGCGGCTCCGGTTTCCCCAAAACGGGCAGGGAGGGGCGGCGGTCGGTTTCTGGCCGCTGCGGCAATGCTGGTGGTAGCCGCCGGAACCGGTGCATACCTCGTTTCCCAGGTCAACAGCGGCGACCTTAACGCCGTCGGTACCGATGGGCCCGAGGCAACCGTCACGACGCTCTCGACGACCACGACAACCTCCCCCACCACGACGCAGCAGACCACGACCACCACCGCCGCCTCAACAACTACAACCTCTCCTCCGCCTGAGGTAGTGGCGGCGGTGGTGGACCAGGTTCGTCTACCCACATCGCCGAGCTCGGTCGATGCGGCCGAAGAACTTGTCTACCTTCTAGGACTTCCGGGCAAGGCCCGATTCCGGGCTGAAGGGTCCACGGTGAACCTTCTGGTGCCGGAGGACTTTGAGTCGGGCCAGGGCCCGCTGGCCCAGGTTGTTGTGGACGGCGACGCTGAAGAAGGTTTCGCTGCGGTCCGAGCAACCTCGGAGACCATGCAGATCAGCGAGGTCTACGTCGACGGCGAACAGCTGGTCGTGCTCGGCCAAGGAATTGCGTTTGAGGCTACGGTGCAGGTCGAACTCATCGGCACCGACGGCACCCGGCTCGCTGCGACCCACACGACTGCGGGATGTTGTGAAGATCTCATGCCGTTCGAAGCCCGCCTACCCATTCGAGGCGTTGGTGAGGCCTTCGTTGTCGCTCATGGCGACAGCGCTGGTTCCGGGGTCGTATCGGCGTTCTCGGCCGAACCCGTGTCGTTTCAGGGTCTGGCCGATCCCACGACATACACCGTCTTCCGCATCCGTCCGGACGACAAAGATCAGGGTCTCAACCTTCGAGACCTCCCCGGTTCCGACGAGGGGCAAATCCTGGACACTCTCCCCCCAGGTGAAACAGGCATTCGACGTCTCCCAGAAATGCCTGCCCTCGTCGGCGATTCGTATTGGTGGCACGTGGAGACTGCTGAGGGCACGCAGGGGTGGGTTCACAGCTGGTTCCTGACCCCCGACTCGTCGAAACTCAGCGAAGCTGATCTGCGCGGCCGAGCGCAGGTGGCGCTTTCGAACTTGGATGCGGTCGAGTACGGCGGACTGGATTGGCTCCATCTGTCACGGCGTGTTCCGCTCGCCCTTGGATGGATCGGCGATCCCCGGATGGTGTCTGGCCCCCAAACTCTCGACGCCGATTTCTGGTCTGAGGCCGACCGTTGGCCGGTCCCCGAAGACACTTTTGGTGAGCCGGAGAAGACGATTTCGCTTCGTTCTCTGATCACCCCCTACATCGAGCCCGAGACCGAACCACAAATCGACGAAGGTGCACTCACCCGCTACGGCTTCGAGAACGACGTGGTCAACAGCTATTTCGCGGGAACCAGGGCAGTGACGGTGAGCGGACCCTCTACCGGAGACTCGGTTGAGGATCGCTCGCTGGTCTTGTTCTATGAGGCCGGCCCGACGGGACCAGAACTCGTCGGCGCCGTGGCGAGCATCTTCGTTCCGTAGCCGATCTTGGCCCTCTCGACCCTCTCGTTTCACTGGCAGCGGTTCGTCCAATAGCTGTCGATCGGATCGATGACCGTGGGCTCGGCTCGGGCGGCGAGCGCCAGCACCACGTCGGCCTCGTCTTCTCGTGCCGACGGGAGGGCGCGTACCTGCATCAACGCCGGCGTCAGTTCGGGTGGGGCCACCGAGATTGCGTCATCGAGTGACCAGCGCATCGCATCATGTACCCGTTCCCAGGTCGAGGGGTCGCCGAGGTAGTGCATTGGATCGATGACGGCGGTGAGGAACAGCGCACGACAGATCCGGACGGTGTCACTGGGAGGCCCACATCGCAGATCGTTCACTTGAGCTTGCGCAACAGCGGCCAACACCCCTTCGAGCCCGGCTCCGGTGGTGGTTGGACCCAATCGTCGGCAGTCCGGCATCGCGAGGTTGGGTTGCTGACCCGAGCTCGCCGAGGGGCTCCGACAACCGACCAGTGCGAGTGAAACCATCAGTATTGACGTAAATAAACGCATATAAACGAATCGTAGCGAACGATACACTGGAACGGTGCTCCTCCATATCATTTCCTCGCCTGATCTTGCCCACGCCCGGAAGATCGGCGAGATCGCCCCCGCCTCCTTACAGTCCGAGGGGTTCGTCCATTGCTCCTATCCCGACCAGGTTCTGACACCAGCCAACGAGCGCTACCCCGGTCAGCAGAATCTGGTCCTGATCGTGCTAGCGCCCGACCGGATCCCGCACCCGTTGGTGGTGGAGGACAGTTACGGCTCCGGCACGGCGTATCCCCATGTGTATGGTCCGATCCCGATTGATGCCATCGATCGAGAGGTTGACTTCCCTTGCAATCCCGACGGAGGGTTTGATCTGCCGAACCTGGGCTAGCCCAGAGCAGTTGCTACACCGCCGTGGCCGATAGCCACTGCCCGCTGCGCCAACGGAGGACCAACGGGACCAGGCGTACGATCATGAAGATCCACAGCGCACCCCACAGCCAACCAAGCCCCGCATCGGTAGCCAGTACCGCCCACGCACAAACAGCGAAACAGAGGAACGCCGCCACCATGCCCTTTGCGAGGAACCATAGGTCTCCAGCCCCGATGAGAATGCCGTCGAGGGCAAAGACCACGCCGTTAATAGGTTGTTGGCCAGCCACATGGAGAAGCACGAGGCCGGTGAGGCTTACTACCGCCGCATCCGCAGTAAACAGGCCGGCAATCTGTTCGCGGAACACGGCGATGAGGACGCCGAAGAAAATGGCTACGACGGTGTCGAGTTCGATCATCCGCCGCGACGCAGCCCAAGCGACAGCCTGATTCCCTTCTCCCAGGTATCGCCCGGTGAGTGCCTGGCCAGAGATCGCAACGGCATCGAGCGCGAGCGCGAGGGTGAACCACACTTGCAGGCCGACTTGATGGGCTGCTACCTGTTCGACGCCGATCGCACTGGCAACGCCAGCTCCCAACGTGAGGGCACCGCGGAGTGACATGGTTCGGATCACCAGCGCCTGCCCGCTCTTGAGAATCGAAAGCATGGGCGCCCAGATCGGGCGGGTCGATGCCTGCTGCTCCTTGGCAAAACGCACCACCAACACCACATAGGCCAGCCCGGCGCCGAACTGGGCAATGACGGTGGCCAGGGCAGACGCGCCGAGGCCGAACCCCAGTCCGAAGATCAGGACCACCTCGATCACCAGGTTGGACAAAGCCGAAACCAAGGCGATCACCAGCGGCCGACGAGTGTCTTGACGGCCATGAAGCACGCCGGCTCCGGCTAATGCGAGAAGCAGAAATGGGAAGCCAATGAGGCTGACCCGTAGATACAGCAACGCGGCCTCGAGGACCTCCCCCTCGGCCTGGAGCAGTCGTAGCAGCGGGGTGGCAAACACCGCGAGCAGGCCGGTCACGACGATGCCAAGCAGTCCTGCCAGCCACATGCCCTGGATTCCTCGCACCGCAGCTCGGTGGCTGTTTCCCTCGCTTATCAGCCGAGCGATCGGGCCCGTTGCCCCGTAAGCCAAGAACACCAGAAGCGAGTGAGCGGTAAGCAGGACGGTTGACGCCAACGCCAGACCGGCCAGTTCGGTTGTTCCGATTCGTCCGACGACGGCGGTGTCGGCGAGAACATAGAGCGGCTCGGCGACGAGTGAACCGAATGCTGGAACCGCGAGCGCAGCGATGGGGCGGTCAAATTCACTTCGGAGTGATGGGCGCCACGGGGGTCGCTCAACCAGCTCGGACAACTAGGCAACTTCCATTCGGTTCAGCCGAGCGCTCGACAGTGCGATAGCCGCGAGCGCAACGGCCACCGGCACGATGATCGTTGCGGTTTGGCCTCGACCGGCGAAATCTAGAGAGATGTCGGTGGCTCGAGACAGCATCGATGCACCGTAGCTGTTGATGCTCAATCGCTGTGCGCCTTCGGCGGTACGAGAGATAAACAGCTCCCACACAAAGACATAGATCAGACCGAACGGAAGCGGTTTACGCACGAGTAGCCCGAGAAGAGTGAATACTGCGGTGTAGGCAACGGTGATCGCAAGCGTCGAGGTGATCGTGCCGCGCAGAACCCCGTTGCCAACCTCTCCACTCATAGCGACGGCGGCAACCATGGGAAGAACCGTGGCGGGTATCGCCACCGTTATCGCCGCGGCCGTAGCGGCAGCAGCCACGATGATTCGGCGTACCGGTCGGAGCCACACGTAGACAAGCGTTTCGTCGTTGTGCCAGTCGCCCATCGAACCGCTTCCCAACAGAAGGCAGATTACCGGAATGATCAGGCCCTGTCCTAGTAACGCCAAGACGCCAACAACCGTTTCGGTAGGGTCAGATTCGCCTCGCGCGATACGACCGAGAACAGCGAACAGCACAGTGGCGAGAACCACCAGAATGACTCGACCGCGCGTTACCTGGTGTTTCAGAACGAGCTTGTAGATAGCAAGGAATTGGTTCATAGGAACGCGCCTAGGAGACGAGATAGCGGAAGACGCTCTCGAGGTCTTCATCGAGAGGGGACAGTTCGTACAGTCGGGCGTCGTAGTGCTTGCAGACCATGGCAACCCGGGCCCGGAAGAGCGGTGCATCCACCGTGGTTAGTTCGATCGAGTCACCGATGATCTCGATTCCGGTTGCAAGCCCGCCTCCTACCAAAGCGGCCGCAACCTTCAAGGTCTCGGTGCAGGTGAGTCGGAATCGCAACGGCTGGTCGTTCATGAGTGAGCGGATAGCTCGGAAGTCGCCCTGGGCAGCCAGCCGTCCTCGGGCGATCACCAGAACGTTGGATCCGAACCGTTCGACTTCGTCCAAAACATGGCTGCTGACAACAACTGTCTTGCCCTGCTCACCGAGGTCGTGGAACAACGCGATCATCGACCGTCGCTGCCTGGGATCGAGACCGTTGAGTGGCTCGTCTAAGAAGAGAACCGAAGGGTCATGAACCAGTGCCGAGGCAATCTTCGCTCGCTGTCGCATTCCTTTGGAAAAGCTCCCGAGCGGGCGGTCGAGGGGTCCGTCGAGTTCGACCCGTTCGAGCGCCTGGTCGGTGGCTGACTTGATGTCGGTAACGCCGCCGAGGGTCGCGGCTAGCTCGACGAAACTTCGGACCGAGTCGCGCTCGAATACGCCGTCCTGCTGGGGGACCAGACCAATCTGGGCTCTGGCGGCTGAGCTCGTGCGAGGGTCGGCCCCCGCCACGGCGATCGAGCCGGTGGTGGGAACGCTCAATCCGCACAACATCCGAAGCAGTGTTGATTTGCCGGCTCCGTTGGGTCCGAGAAGTGCGGTGACGCCCGGGCCGAGCGCAAAGCTCACCTCACTCACCGCTACCAGTGAACCGAAGGCTTTGGAGACACCTTGGGCAACCACGGTACCGCCGGGTGCGGGTGGGGGTGCTGGCGTGGGTAGCGGTGTTGGAACGGTTGGGGGAGTGTCGGGGTGGGATACCGGGGGAGGTCCCGGGCTTGGCGGTGGCGGGGGTGTGGTAGTCATCGGCGCACCAGGAGCGGGCCGTACCGGCTCCAGATCCACAGGGTCGAGACCAAGAGGATCCCAAAGAAGGCCAGCCACATGCTGGAGGTGGACACTTGCAGCCAGTCGAGCGATCCCGCCTCGCCGTGAATTCTGAACCCCAGTTGGCCGGGCATGTTGAGAAAGTTCAGGAGTCGGATGTTGCTATCGACCTGGGTGGTCTCGGTGATGATGGTGATGATCGCCCCGCTGCCGAACAGTAAGCCCAGGATGGCGGCGATGGCTGTCCCCGCTCGGTCGGTGGCTGCCGCAACCGCAAAGGAGATCGCCGTGTAGAAGGCCGACATCATGATTCCCGAGCCGATGATCCGGAGGCCCGTAGTGAGGAACTCGCCGACGGTGTCGGGCCCAGAACCTTCGAGGACGAGCGCAATCATGAGGAAAAGCGGCGGTCCTACCGTGATGATGCCGAGCATGATTGAAATGGCGATGGCTTTCGACACCAGGTAGCTGCGGCGGTCGAGCGGCGACGCCAGGTAGACCCCTAGCATGCTGCTACGCCGATCGGTACACAGGAGATCGGGGGCGATGAAGGCCGAGAACAGCACCAGGCTGGTGATCGGAATGGTGTAGGTGAAGTACTCGGCGTAGGTCGGGATGAACTGGTTGTTGATCTCTTCGGGAAACAAGGCCGCGATGCCGAGAAACACCAATGCGGGAATGAAAGAAAACAAGATGACCAGCACGGGGATCACCTTGAAGCGGGCGGAACGGCCCAGGCCCAGACTGCGTTTCAACGAATGCTTGACCAGGGTTTTCATGGCACCCGGTACACCCGAACGAGGGCCGTCGTACTGCCGATAGCCGCGATCGAAGATCTCGGCGGTCATGATGCACGCTCCAGGTACACATCTTCCAGCGAAAGCCGTCGGCGGCTGAGCCGCCGCAGACTGACCCCGGCAGAGGCACAGACATCGCGTGCGACGTCGAAGACCTGCTCGTCGTCGCCTCTCACCACGATCGTCCGATCGTTCACGCTGTGGGAGATCGAACTGTGCGTCAGAGCGGCGGCTACCACGCTGGTCTCTTCAGCCGTTTCCAATTCGAGAACGACATCGGACCCAGATCCTCTCAGCCCCTCCAGCGACCCGGCCGCGAGGGTGCGGCCCTCGCCGATGATGACTGCAGCGTCGCAGACCCTTTCGACTTCATCGAGCAGGTGGCTACTCAGTATCACGCTGATTCCAAACGAACTGGACACCGTGCGAATGAGGTTGAGCATCTCGTCGCGCTGTTCTGGATCCAGCCCGTCGGTGGGCTCGTCGAGGAGGATGAGGCGAGGGTCGTGGGCAATGGCTTGAGCGAGCTTGACCCGTTGGCGTTGGCCAGTGCTCATGGTGCCCATCGGGCGAAAGCGCTCTTCCCCTAGCCCGACAAGCCACAGGGCGTCGGATGCGCGGGTCTTGGCTTCGCGCGGGGGTAGGCCATGGAGTTCGGCAACGTGCTTCACGAAGTCTGAGGCCTGCACGTCGCCAGGGAGGGTGTGGTGCTCGGGCGCATATCCCATGCGCGCTCGGATCTGGTGGCCTTCGTTGTACGGGTCGACGCCGAGAACCGAAAGTGAACCGCCGGTGATCTGATGGAGGCCAAGCATCATCCCCAGCAACGTTGTCTTGCCGGTGCCGTTGGCCCCAAGCAGTCCGGTGATGCCGGGCCCGATCTCAAAGTTGACATCGCTCAACGCGGTGTAGCTGCCGTACCGTTTGGCTACGGCCTCAGCGATGACGAGCGACT
Organism: uncultured Acidimicrobiales bacterium; assembly: GCA_938029215.1. Classification (GTDB taxonomy): domain Bacteria; phylum Actinomycetota; class Acidimicrobiia; order Acidimicrobiales; family SZUA-35; genus JABDIY01. The sequence goes on from CALHFG010000100.1 coordinate 18,855, forward strand.
CCATTGCTCCACGCTAGGGCACCTTGCCGACGTCCCGACTCAGCCTTTCGGTTAGTTCTGAGCGTCGACCCTGAGACGGTCTGCCAGGAAGTCCACTGTTCGAGAGAATGCCAACTCGGCCGCCTCAGGGTCGAAATTGTCGCCGTCCTCCATAAACCAGTGTTTGGCACCGGGATACACGTGGAAGTCGGTTGGGTTGTCGCCCAGGCGGATGAACGACTCGGTAACGACTCGGTCCTCCTCCGACACCATGTGGTCGTCGTCGCCAAAGTGCCCCTGGAACGCGGCGGTCGCGTCGTCGAAGTCGATCGATTGCGCCCCGTAAAACACCACCGACGCGGCAACTTCGGTGGGGAGTCGGGCGGCCAGCCACAGCGACATCGAGGCTCCCATGCTGAGACCGATGACGCCGATCTTTGCGTTGGGGTCCTCTGAAACGGCTCGGAGGGTTCGGGCTGAACTCATGACGAGACCGCTGAGTTCGTCGGGGCTACGGGTGGCCAAAACGTGTTCGGCCTCGTCCTCGGTGGTCGGATTGGCTCCTTCGAGGAGATCAGGGCACACGACGGTGAAGCCGGATTCGGCCAACTGGCGACAAAAACCCCGCGTCCAGTCGTTCAGGCCCCACCAGCTGTGCAGAACGAGGACCCCGGGGCCACCAGTGCCACCTGGGGGTTCGACCATGAAGGCTTCGCCTGCCGAATTGGTGGAAAAAATGGGCTTCGGGTCGCTCACGTCGTCGACGATATCCACCGGCTACAGCTACATCGCCGCTCTGGATTGAGTAAAGGATTGAGTTCGAACCCACGCGCTCACCCAGTGAGGCTCAACCATCCTCTACTATTCCTTTGTTGTGTCTTCTGTCTTCCGCACCATCAAGGCATTCCCTCGATTCGTTTGGGATGTCGCCAAGCTCTGGTACCACGGAGGTATTGGTGACCTCGCCGCGGGCGTCACGTTCTGGATTCTGATCACCGTTCCGGCCGCCGTTTTGACGCTGGTCTCCTCCGCAAGCTTCATCGACGATCGCGAGATTCTTGGTGTGAGCGTGAAGACTCAAATCAAGTTTGAGATTCTGTCGTGGGTGAACCGAACGTTTGTTGAAGGGGCCGAGACCGCTCGCGCCGCAGTCGACAACCTCTTCGCTCAAAACCGAACCGGCGTGTTCACCATCGCTGCGGGATTGACGCTGTTCACGATCAGTCGTGGATTCGCCGGAATGATCCGTGCTCTCGACACGGTCTATTCGATAGAGAATGGCCGCCCGTGGTACCACACCCGATTTGTGGGACTGATTCTGGGTCTAGGAACCATTCTGGTCATGGTCCCCATCGTCCTTCTTGAGCTGCTGGTTTGGGGAGAGCTCGACGTTCCCGCCGAAGGCACCGTTAGTGCAGTGGCATCAATGGTGATCCTGGTCGGCTGGGCAAGCCTTATCTTCCACTTCGGCCCGTCTACCCGCAGTAAGTGGCGCTGGGATCTCCCGGGCGCCATCGTGTCGGCGGTGTTCTGGTGGGGCCTGAGCCAGGGCTTTGGTGAGTACGTCCGGCTGATCTCCCTGGGCGGAGACGGCAGCAGCGTGCTGGGCATCATCGGTGGCTTCCTTTTGGCCCTCACCTGGATCTGGCTGGCAGCTCAGGTGCTTCTTATTGGCGCCGCCGTGAACTTTGTTCTGGGCGAACGCATGAACCTCGATCGTGGCCGCAGTCGCTCAGTGATCAATGCGCTCTCGAACGCCACGGGTGAACTGAAGAAGGTTGTTGTCAACCGCGACGGCGAGGGACCGGCCGAATTTTCCCCAAAAGCGGTAGCGCAGCGGCTGAAGCCAGTTAGCCGCGCTCGATCGGTTCTCGATATTGAGGAACCCGAACCTGTGGTGGACCTTCGTGACGACGATGCCACCGTGGAAATGGTGATCGGGCGGGATCAGCATCGGGTTGGCTAGACCTCGTCGCCTATTCCCTCGTCTCTGATTCGCTCAACCTCACTCATGGCCTCACGCAACTTGTCGATCCACTCGGCTCGGTTCTGACCGACCTGTTTGACACACCAGGCCATTGCCTCGGACCGGGACCGGGCGACCCCGGAATCGATCAGTGTGTCGAGTACCTGGCGATCTTCATAGACCAGGCGAGTCATTACGGGAACTGCGGCTGAGGTGAAGCGAACCTCGCTGTCGCCGCACCGGCACGCCCAGGTCACGTGGCGTTGCCAACGGGTCTGGGCGATGTCGGCAACCGACATCCTGTGATGGCGGCTGGACTCGCGCCAAGATGAGATTCGAGACGCAGTGGCGGTTTCGACCGCCCCTGGGCCCTCGGGCACATTCTCGGGCGTCGCGATGGTTCCGGTGACGATGATCTCGTCTTTGTCGATGAGCACCTCGACCGGTTTGGTGAACCACTCGTCGGGCAGTTGACCAGCAAACCAGGCAGCAGTTTCGGTGGCGTCGCAGGATGGCAGATCCTCGAATCGGCGAGGACCTTTGCGTTTTGGCTTCTGAGCAGGCATTTCGCATCTCCGGAGACGTGTTGGCGTGTGGGAAGGGGTATCGCAGACAGCGGTTGGGAACAGCTGCGGGAACAAAGGCGAGGGGGCCGTCGTTAGCACTGTACACCTTACGTGTAATCCTGTAATCACGCAATTGGAGTTGCAATGTCAACAGATGCCCGCACCCCTCACACCCCCAACGGCCCCGAGACGGGCCGTGAGACTCTCCCTGTCTTACCGCTGCCCGACGGCGTCATCCTCCCCGACACCGTTGTCACCGTTTCCCTCCAGTCCGACGAGGCCAAGCAAGCCCTCGATGCTGCGGCCGCAACCGGCCGGGTGCTGCTGGTGCCACGGTTCGATAGCGGTTCCGGCACTCGATTCGCTCGCGTGGGAGTCGTCGCCACGATTGAAGACACCGGGCAACTGCCCGACGGCTCACCCGCGATCACGGTGAAGGCCCATCATCGGGCGCTGGTGGGGACTGGGGTGATCGGAGCGAGCGCCGGACTGTGGGTGGAGGCCGAGGTGATCGAGGAGACGACGACCTCCGAAACCGATGCCTTGGCCAGTGAATACCGCGCCGCGGCCCGGACCTTGCTTGAGCGGGTTGGAGGTCGGAGCATGGCCAGCGCGCTGCGAGAACTACGAAGCCCGTCGGCCTTGGCCGACTCGATCGGCTACTGGCCTGATCTTTCTGCCGAACGCCGAATCGAGCTGCTCGAGACGGTCGATCTCGACGAACGTCTCCGGATCGCGACCCTTTGGGTGAAGGAAGCCTTGGCCGAGTTGCAGACTCGACAGAAGATTCAGGCCGACGTTTCAGCCGATCTGGAAAAGAACCAGCGCGAGGCGATCCTTCGTCGTCAGCTCGCTGCTATTCAAGCCGAGCTCGGAGAAGGTGACGATGACCTCATTGCTGGCTACCGAACCAAGCTGGACGCAGTTGCTGATGTACTCACCGACCCTGCCGTGAAAGCGATTACCACCGAGATCGATCGTCTAGAGCGGACCGGCACCGAGTCCATGGAAGCCAACTGGGTCCGCACGTGGCTCGACACCGTCTTCGAGTTGCCGTGGACCGACCGGTCAACGGAGAATCTGGACCTTGGTGACGCACGTCGAATTCTTGATGCGGACCACACGGGTCTCGACGAGGTCAAGGATCGGCTCGTTGAACATCTTGCCGTTCGAAAGCTGCGCAATGACCGTGGGGTCGAGACCAAGGGTCGCAAAGGCGTGATCCTGGCGCTCGTCGGACCTCCCGGTGTGGGCAAGACGAGCCTGGGCGAATCCGTCGCAGCTGCGCTGGGTCGCAAATTTGTTCGCCTTGCGTTGGGCGGTATCCGCGATGAGGCCGAGATTCGAGGTCACCGTCGGACCTATGTTGGCGCCCGACCCGGCCGGCTGGTTCGTGCGCTCAGCGAAGCAGGAAGCATGAACCCGGTGATCCTTCTCGACGAAATCGACAAGGTTTCGGGCGGGTGGAACGGAGACCCTTCGGCGGCGCTGCTCGAGGTGCTCGATCCGGCGCAGAATCACAGCTTTCGGGATCACTACCTCGAGTTCGAGCTGGACCTCAGTGATGTGGTGTTTATTGCGACCGCAAACGTTCTAGACACCATCCCTGGGCCGTTACTGGACCGCATGGAGATCATTGCGCTGGATGGCTACACCGAATCGGAAAAGGCCACCATCGCCGCCGACCATCTCATCCCCAGGTTGATTGAGCAGAACGGATTGCGACCGGGAGAGATCGACATCACCGATGAGGCGATCCGTTCCATCGCCGCTGACTACACCCGTGAAGCCGGCGTTCGCCGGCTTGAGCGTCTGCTCGACAAGGCCTTCAGAAAGTCGTTGACGTCGATTGCCGACGGGACGCGTTCTGACGAAGAACCGATTGTGGTGATACCCGATGACCTGCGGGACCTGCTGGGTCGTCCCATTCCATCGGAGGAAATCGAGAATCGTGTGGACCGGCCGGGTATCGCCACCGGCCTTGCGGTAACCGGTGCCGGCGGCGACGTTCTGTTCGTCGAGACCGCGTTGGTGCCCGGCGAAGGAGAACCGGTTCTCACCGGCCAGCTCGGTGACGTGATGAAGGAATCAGCGGCTATCGCGAGGTCGGTGGTCAGCGCCCACGCCGACCGGCTCGGGTTTGAACTGCCCGACTCCAAGCGTCTCCATGTGCACTTCCCTGCGGGCGCGGTGCCCAAGGACGGACCATCGGCCGGGATAACCATGACGACCGCACTGATCAGCCTGCTCACCGAGCGCACGGTCCGACCGGAAGTCGCGATGACAGGAGAGGTGACACTCCAGGGTCGGGTTCTCCCAATCGGTGGCGTGAAACAGAAGGTTCTCGCAGCCCATCGGGCCGGAATTACCGAGGTGATCCTCCCCAAGGACAACGAACACGACCTTGAAGATGTCCCGAGCGAGGTTCTGGAAACGGTCACTGTCCACCTCGCGGCTCACATCGATGACGTGTTGGAGATCGCGCTCGATCGCTAGCGGCCTGGGCCGCCTAGTCCCACAGTCCGCTGGCCTTCGCGTGAGGGAGCATCAAGTGATCGGCGCCCTGCCTGGCAGCGGTGGAACTCACCAGCTCGTTGTTGGCGAAATCCACCAAGAAGCCGGGCGGGGCCTGGTGCGGCGGTCGTGGTGCGACGGCCAGTTCGGGCAGCGATGCGATCGCCCGGTCGCGGGCTTGTTCGGACCCGTACCACTCGGCTTGGTTAATCTGTTCCCACTTGTCTGCGCCCATCACGAGCACATCGAAACCCGCAGCGATATCGCTCAGCAACTGAGCGTCGGTCACTTGGATCTCGAGCCAGTCATACTCCTTGGCGATGGCTTCTAGCACGATCGTTCGTTCGGTAATCGAGGGGCGGATGTCGCTGCTTTTTCCCAGGGTCACCGTGCTGAGGCTCCACACAATGACATCGACATTGCGCTGCTCTCGAACCGCCTGACCCAGATCGAGATGAGCGATTGTGGGGGGATTGAAGGAACCGGGGTAGACCGCTCGTCTCATCCTCTCAAGCTTTACCTATCTGGAGGCAGTTGGGGCATCGCGGGGGAGAATACCCACTGGCTCACCGTGTCGGCTGGAGCCGGTCCCGCCAGCTCGGTTACAAGATCGATGAAGTTCTCGGTGCTCGCCACGCCACCTCCGTAGCGGTCGGTCCATTCCCGCAAGATGGTGCCGAACATCTCGTCGCCTACCTCTCGACGTAGGGCCTCGACGGTAAGCCCTCCCCGCCAGTAGACGTTGAGGTCAAACAGCGACGAGGCGTCAATCCCCGACAGCGGTGCCATTGGAATGGTGGCGGCTTGGTCGACCCTGTCTCCGCCTCCAATGCGCTCGGTCCACCACCACTCGGCCCAAGTGGCAAACCCTTCATTGAGCCAAATGTCATCCCACGCTGCTGGCGAGATGTTGTCGCCAAACCAGTGGTGGGCCAACTCATGGGCAAGGATCGGCTGCGCGGCAGAACTGGCGATGATGTCTTCGCCAAACAGGCTGAGTGTCTGATTCTCCAAGGCGAACCCCAATGACTCGGGAACGACGAGCACGCCATAGCTCTCGAAGGGATACGGGCCGAACTGGGCCTCAAATTCAGCGATCATTTCCACGGTGCTGTCGAGTGTTGTGCCGGTGATCCCCACGCTCGATGCGTGTACCGCGTGGCGAATCACGAGCCCGTTGTCGAGCGTTTCGGTTGATACCTCAAAGTCGCCAGTGGCCACCGATGCGAGATACGTGCTCATCGGTTCGCGGGCCCGCCAAACGAACGTCTCGGAGCCATCGGCGTTGGTGGTGGACTCGATCAGCTGTCCGGGACCCACCCCGGTCTCACCCGACGGGACCGTCATGGTGATCGTGAACAAGGCTTTGTCCTGGGGATGATCGTTGGCTGGGAACCATGTGGCGGCACCGATCGGTTCGGATGCCACAAACGTTCCCCACGAGCGAGTCTGAAAGCCGAGATTGAAGGGCAGATCGTTTGCGACGATCGGCTGAGGTGTTCCGTTGTAGGCGACGAACACCGACGCAGAAGCGCCCGTGGGGAGAGGGTCCGCCAATCGAACAATAAGCTCTCGTCCGTCACGACGGAACAGCACCGGCTCATCGTCCACGCGGACTTCGTCGACGTTCATACCTTCCAGGTCCAGATTGAACCCGGGCAGGTCGACTTGGGCCACGAGCTCGATGACGGCCTCGGCCACCAATTCCTCACCAGTGAGGTCGAGCGTGATGTCATAGCTCTGGACGTCGTACCCTGCGTTGCCAATACCAGGAAAGGTGGGGTCCCCGATCGAGTTCAGCGCTCGCTCGGCCGTTAGGCCGCTCATGTCGCCGCCCGGATCTCCCACGTCCAGACCGCTCAGATCAACAGGTGGGTCCTCGTCGTTGCCGTCGACGGTCTCAGGAGGCGTTTCGGTAGCGGGCGCCGTCGTCGTGGTTTCCGGAGCTCGGGTCCCGGTGGTTCGTTGAGCCCGTGAAGTCGTCGTCGTTGTTTCCTCGGTCGTGAATTCACTATCGGCCCCGCCCGTCGATGTGCAGGCGGCACCGAAGAGAGCAAGGATCAGCAGGGGAATGAGCCGACGCATCGCTCCAGCCTGACAGGTATTGGAACGCTGGCCGTGTCAGGCGGTCGACGACGCGGTCGAGCTCAGCTTGTCACCGAAGAACAGAACCAACGCCGCTCCCACGGCCCCGCCAGTGCTCGAGAGCAAAAGGTCACCGATCGTGTCGCCGTAGGTGAGGCCCAAGCCGGCCGTTCCTGCCTCTTGCACCAGGTACTCAGCGAATTCCCACCAGATGATCGCGAGGCCGCCGAGCCCGTACGCCGTTGTCCAGATATTCAGTTTTCCCATTTCGGTACGTCGCAATGCGATGGTGACGCCGGCGATCAGCAAGACCCAGTTAACAAAGTGCAACACGTCGTCGGTGGCGTCGAAGTTGTTGTAGAAGCCAAACACGTTTCCCAGCGTGTCCAGCAGAAATGGAGCGATCACCAGTGCGTCCACCGCCCACGGGTACGGCTCGGGTCGGCCTCGAAGCCGCCAAATACCAGGCACGACGATAAGGGGAAACAGGTAGAACGGCGCTCGGAAGAGCATTCCTTTGCCTTCGAACTGCTCCCACGATGGGAACGAGACGGTGATGATGATCGCAACGATCAAGGCGACTCGGACCGCCCACAGGATTGGGTGATGCAGCGTGTGCTTCATTGGCTGCATTGTTCCATCTAGGGATACTCCCGGCTGGGACCGCGGTCACACGCATCTAGGTGCTCGGGCCCGTTTGATCGGGTTTTGACCGCTGCGTGGGACAGAATGTTGGAGTATGTCCTCGTTACTGTTCGCTGTAGAAGCTCGTGACAATTTCTGGGATCCCGGTCCTGACGGAATCCCCACCTGGACCTGGATCCTCCTCGTCGTGCTCATCATGTGCATGTTGGCCTTCGATCTGTACCGCCACCGCGACGACCATGAGCCAACCGGCAATGAGGCCCTGCGTGAGAGTGCTGGCTGGGTTCTGTGTGGCCTGCTCTTTGGTGGCTTTGTCTTCTACCAATTCGGCGGCGAAGCCTTTGGCGAGTACATCAGCGGGTATCTCATCGAGAAGTCGCTCAGTATCGACAACGTCTTTGTGTGGGCGATCCTCTTCTCGTCGATGAAGATCCCTCTCAAATATCAACATCGTGTGCTCTTCTGGGGGATCTTTGGAGCGCTCGCATTGCGATTCCTGTTCATCCTGGTTGGCGCAACGCTCATTAAGCAGTTCGTTTGGGTGCTCGTGATCTTTGGCGCATTCCTGATTTACACCGGCGCCAAGATCATCCGCCACAAGGACGACGAGGGCGAGGACGTGAAGACCACTGGCCTCGGCCTCCTGAAGCGTGTCATGCCGGTCACCAACGAGTTTGACGGACACAACTTCTTCACGATGCAAAACGGAAAACGGGCGGCAACGCCCCTCTTTGCGGCCCTAGTCGTTGTCGAGTTCACCGATATCATCTTCGCCGTCGATTCGGTCCCGGCCGTACTTGCAGTCTCAAACGAGACCTACATCGTGTTTGCGGCCAACGCGTTCGCGATCCTGGGGCTCCGGGCGATGTACTTCCTGCTGGCGGATGCCCGCCAACGGTTCCACTACCTCTCGCACGCTCTCGGCGGCATCCTCATTTTCGTGGGTATCAAGATGACGATCAGTCCGTGGTACCACCTGAATACCTACATCTCGCTTGCGATTATCTTGACGATGCTCGTGGCGGCGATCGTCTTTAGCGAAAAGAAGGCTCGCGAACTCGGCCACGTCTAGTCGTTCACTCCATCGCCAGGTGGAGTCGGTGGAGACGTGAGCTCTAGAGGCCCAGGTCCACAAGATCTGAAATCGGCAACTCTTCGGCGACCACTCCGGTCTGGTGGAGTATCGCCTGCGCCCGCTCGATTGCCCCAGCATCGAATGGTGCGCCTGCGTTCCAGATGGTCTCCGAGCGCCACCCGCGAGCGACGTCTGGAGTGAGCCCGAACTCTCTCGAGACCATGGCCGCTACGAACTCCTGAGGCGCCGCCGAGAACCACTGTTCCCAGCGGGCAATGATGCGAAGCATCGACGCAAGCTCAGTCCTTCGGTCGGCCAGCATGCGATCCGAGGCGACTACTACGAAGGCTGGCCATGGTGTTGGTTGGATCCCGGCCCGGACCAATTCACCGCTCTCCACGTGAGGGGTGGTCATCGAGCTGTCCCACATGAACAGATCGGCCCGACCTTCGGTGAGGGCGCTAACGCCACCTTCGAGATCGCCGACGACCTCGAATGATCCCTCAAAGAACTCCAGTCCCTGTTCGTGGCCGAGCACGTGGGCCATGAGGTGAGACCCCGATCCGAAGCGTGAGATGGCGAACCGATGGTGCGCGCCGATATCGGAAAGTTGCTCGATGTCTGAACCGTTTCGAGCGTGAACACCCCACAGCAGTGGGGAAGTGACGTAGAGGTGGACGATCCGACTGGGGTTGCCTCGTGAGATCGCGGCGATTGCGCCGTCGGTGAGTGCCACGGCGACATCGAGCTCGCCGTCGGCCAGGTTGGCCATCATCTGGCCGGTTCCGCTGGTCTGAACCTTCCATTCGAGGTCAACGCCAGCCTCGGCGAAGTCGCCCGAGGCTATGGCGAGGTGCCAGGGCAGATTGAAATGTTCGGGCACGCCGCCAACGGCGATCGGGGACATGCCCCCTGTGTATCCAACTTCTGGGTCACACCCGTTGTTTGAAGCATCGGTGGGTGCCGGTTGAAATGGGGCGGTTGATCAGAGTTGTGTTCGGGCGTTGGGGATGACGTTGGTGAGATAGGCATCGAGCGCGTCATTGTCGACGGGAAATCGCAACGCAACATTGATGACATCAGCGCCGGCATCTCGAAAGGCGGCCAATTGTTCGATTGCATCCTCGGGCGTCCCGGTGAGCGCTCCGGCCGAGATCCGGGGAGCGATCTCAGGGCCCCACATGTCCAGGATCTTCTGCTCTTCGGCGGTCGCGGCCGCAGGGGTTGCGCCCATGTGGAACGCGAGGTTGATGGAGCGTTCGAGTGTGGCGGGGTCGCGATCGATCGCCTCGCAGGCCTCATCGATTCGCTGGTTGAGTCGCCGGTACTCCTCGGGTCCAACGTAGGGAACGTTCCAACCATCGCAGTACCGAGCCGCAATCGCTGGCGTTCGTTTTGGGCCGCGGCCCCCAGCCCACAGTTTCATCGTTCCGTTGAGAGGTCCCGGGATGCAGCTGACGTCGGTGACGCTGAAGAACTCGCCTTCATAGGTGGTGCGTTCATCGGGGCCGAGCATGCCGGTGATGATTTCCAAGCCGTCGGTGAGCATGTCGAACCGCTTTCCGAGACTGGGAAAACTGTACCCGTGGGCCACGAACTCCTCTTCGGACCATCCAGCCCCAAACCCGGGTTCGAATCGGCCCTCGGCGAGATGGTCGATTGCAACGCACGCTTTTGCCAGGAGTGCAGGGTTTCGGAATGGCACGCAAAACATCAGGCAGCCGATGCGAGCCTTGCTTGTGACGCTTGCCAGCGCGCCGAGCGCGGCAACTGCCTCGAAGTGAGCGGTGTGGCCGCCGCTGGGCGGTGCTTCGTAGAGGTGGTCCCAGATCGAAATCCAATCGACGATGTCATCCAGCCGCTTCCACAGATCGACGAGCTCTGCCATCGTCGTGTTCTGTTGCCCTACGTGGACTCCGAGCTGGAGGGAAGTTGCCATGCTCGCACGGTAGTCAACCGACGTCGCCCCCCTGGAATGGGGGAGTTGTTGCAATCACGTGACGTGGGAACTCGAAGGGATCTGGGGCACGTCTGATGGGTATGAACTCTCAAGTAGTGGCAATAGCGGTGGCGCTCACCCTCGGTCTCGCGGCCTGTAGCGGTGGCGCCGATGATGCGGGCACAGAATCGGGTGAGACAAGCGCCACGACAGAGGCTGCATCATTCGATTCGGCGAGCGATGACGGTAGCTCCGACGACGCAATGGAACAGGACGCAATGGAAGAGGAGGCGATGGAGGAGGAGCCGACGGCCGTCCTCGCAACCGGGCGAGCGGATGAGGCGGCTCCCCAGGCCGGCGCGCCCAGTCAGGTAGGCGCTGGTGAACAGGTTCAAACGGGCGGGCAGCAGGGGCCCGAAGCAGAAACCACCGATCCGGTGGACACCGGCCGCGACATCATCCGAACTGCGGTTGTGACTGCCGAGGTTCCCGACGTCGCAGCTGCGTCTCAGCAGGTGATCAATTCGGTCGAGCGGGTTGGCGGGTTGTTGTTCAATCAGGACACGCGAATTGGGACGGGTGAGCAGGCGAACCGCACAACGCTCGTGTTTCGCGTTCCGCCGAGCGACTTTCAGCGGGTGCTCAACGATCTTGACGGCGTCGGCACGTTGCTGGACAAACAGGTCGACGCGACCGACGTCACCGGTCGGGTTGTTGATTTACGGAGCCGCATCACATCTACCGAGCTCAGCGTCGAGCGCCTGCGTGGCTTTCTTTCTGGCGCAACCGATCTCAATCAGATCGCTACGTTTGAGAACGAGCTCCGAAACCGTGAGACCGATCTAGAAACCTTGCGGGGCCAGCTTCGGACTCTCGAAAACCAGGTCGCTCTCTCGACCATCACGATCTCCCTCATCGAGAAGCTCCCGCCCGCGCCCCCGGCTCCTTCTGTTCTCATCGCAACCACGGTCCATGCGGGCCACGACGACGGGTTCAGCTGCGGAGCTCGGGCCACGCAGCTCGAGGTCGGGGAGGATGCCACGATCTGCTACGAGGTGACGAACAACGGAGCGACCGCGTTGGCAAACCTGAACCTTCGCGACGCTGCCATGAATCTCGAGATCGATGATCTCACGGTTGTCGAGGGAGACCTAGACGATCCGCTACAACCCGGCGAGGTAGTAGTCCTTGCGTACGAGTTCAGCGCAGACGGGAAGCGGATCACCAGCACCGCCAAAGTTCAAGCTGATGCCCAGCCGGCGATCGACGCCGCCGACATTGAGGTATTCGCCGACGACGTGAGCGCCTCGACCGACTTCGCCTTAACCGTGGTGGCCAAACAAACCGATCCCGGCTTTACCGATGGACTCAGCACGGGCTGGGATGGCCTCACGAACTTGATTCGAGTAGTGCTCGTACTGGCCGGACTCGTCCTGCCGTTCATCTGGGCCTTCCCGCTCGCCTTCTTCGCCTTCCGAGCCTTGCGTCGTTGGAACAACGAACAGCGCCACCGGTCAGCACCCCGGCCACCGACACCGCCTGCCGAGCCAGCGGCTAGTGCATCCGGCAAGGAACCCGCCCAGGTGTAGAGGGCCGCTCGTCCGGCGGGGTGGGAAGGGAGAGACCCATCCCGCCGGACTCGTCGAGATCAGAACGAACTGAGTTCGAACAAGCGACTAATGATGTGATCATCGAAACCAGCGAATACGGCGAGCCCAAGGATCACGAGCACCCCGGCCCCAACGATGGTCAGTGGTTGTCGAGCTCTCTCAATCCACTCGACCGGCAATGCGTTTGCGACGGCGGTGAGGGCCAGTATCGGAGCCATCACACCGATCACGTAGACGGTGAGTCGCCCGAATCCAGCGGGACCGGCTTGGCTCATAGCGGTGAGCACTTCGCCAAATTCGAACCCCACACACGGTCGCCACAGCGAGCCGGCTGCGCCACCGGCAACGAGCCCGGCCGCGCTGGCGGACAGCGATTCTCTTTGCAGAATCGGTCTGGACAACAAGAGCGCCGCAGCAAGCAGAGCGATCCCGGTGATGATGGCGGGCCACACGTCGGAGAAGCCAGCGAACCGTGCCCAGGAACTAACGAGCAGCCCCAGCAAGAACGTTCCCATGGCGGCTGCGGAGTACCTTCGTGCCCCAAGGGCGATCGCAATACTCGGAACCGCAAGAACCAGGCTGCACGGGAAGAATGCAGTTTGGAGTCCCTCTGCGAATAGGGCAATCACGAGCTAGGCGCCGTTTTCAAGCAGGTAGGCAACGGTTGCCTCAAGCTCGTCGTACTTGCCTTCGCCGATCTTGTCGTACCGCACGTCGCCGTTTTGGTCGATGACGTAGGTTCGAGGCCAGAAACGGCGGGAGCCCTGCCAGCTGCGGAAGTTCTTTTTCTCGGTGTCGAGAGCTATCGGCCAGGGAATATTCTGATCGACCGCAGCTTGCTGAATACGACCGACATCCTTCTCACGTTCGAATTCGGGGGAATGGATGCCAATGATCTCCAGCCCGCTGTCCTGGTGACGTTCGTAGATCTCTCGGATGTGGGGGACGGTGTTCTTGCAATTGAAGCAACCGAACGTCCAGAACTTCACGATTGTGACTTCGCCCCGAACGGTTTCGAAAGAGTCACCATCGGTTTGGAGCCACCCATCCAACTCGTCCTCCTGCAGCTCAGGCATTGGGCCGAAGTTCTCTGGCGCAGCCGTCAGTGCAGCGGTGGTCGGCGGGGCGGTGGTCGGTGCGGCCTGCTCGCTGCCGTCCGAGCCCGAAGCAGTCCCCGCGGTCTCGACCGGGCTTGTGCCGTCGTTGGTCAGTTGAAACAGAGCAATCGCACCGATGAAGAAGGCGGCGACGGCGAGAGCGGCAATTCGAGTGGGGGACATGAGAACTCCTTGGTATCACGCGCTGCAAAGCGCGGGGTGAGAGTGTTAGGCGTCAGAACCGGATCTCGTGGTGTCGAATTCCTTGCCGATTTGCTTGTTATTACCAATGCAGCCCGAAAATTGGGTGAAAGTTCGCACGGTTTCGGGCCTTGTAGTGTGGTGCAGGTGCGAAACGGTTGTTTATGAGGCGAAGGAAGCGCACGGCGTTGGGGCTGCTCTTTGTGGTGCTCAGCGCTGGGCTCGCAGCGTTCTTCACCAACCGTTGGTTTATAAACCCCCAGGTCACGACGGCCCTCGTGCCGGCGGATGCGATTGTTGTGTTTCCCGGGGGTCCAAAGGCTGACGACCGAATCGAGCGAGCCGTTCAACTCATGGAACAAGGCTTGGCGCCGGTGCTCTTCATTGCGACCGACATCAAGCAAACCGAGCTTGAGGCCAGTGTTTGCGACGGTTCGTCGTTTGACTTTGCCACCGCTTGCCGGATATCGGTTCCACGCAACACCCACGGGAATGCGGTGGCCACGCGCGCCGAGGCCGAAGCTCGCAGCTGGGATTCGGTGATTCTGGTGACCGCTGACGACCACATCACGCGGAGCCACATGCTGCTCAAGCGTTGTTATCGGGGCGAAATCCAGACCGCAGTCAGCGTGAAGGAGCCAGCCGATCGGGAGCGTTTTCGACGAACCACCCACGAATGGGGCGGCATGTTGAAGGCGGTCTTCACCGACCGGTGCTAATCGGACGTCTGCAAATCTGGCTGGGCTTGTAAGACCGGCTCCCAGTAGCCTGAGGCTATGGCTGAGTATCGCTCCCGAACCACAACCCACGGCCGGAACATGGCCGGAGCACGCGCCCTGTGGCGAGCCACAGGCATGACCGACGACGACTTCGACAAGCCCATTATTGCAATTGCGAACTCATTCACGCAGTTCGTCCCGGGCCACGTGCATCTCAAGGATCTGGGTCAGTTGGTGGCCCGAGAGATCGAGGCGGCCGGCGGCGTTGCAAAAGAGTTCAACACGATCGCCGTGGACGACGGAATTGCGATGGGCCACGGAGGCATGCTCTACAGCCTCCCCAGCCGAGACCTGATCTCCGACAGCGTCGAATATATGGTGAACGCCCACTGCGCCGATGCGTTGGTGTGCATTTCCAACTGCGACAAGATCACTCCCGGCATGTTGAACGCCGCGTTGCGGCTCAACATCCCCGTCGTGTTCGTGAGCGGCGGGCCGATGGAAGCCGGCAAGACTCGACTGGCCGGTCAGGAAGTCAAGGTCGATCTCATCTCAGCCATGATGACCGCCGGCGACAGCAGTGTCAGCGATGAAGACGTTGCTGCAGTCGAACGTTCAGCGTGCCCAACGTGTGGTTCATGTTCGGGCATGTTCACCGCCAACAGCATGAATTGTCTCACCGAGGCACTTGGCCTGGCGTTGCCAGGAAACGGCTCCACATTGGCTACCCACTCCGACCGCGAAGAACTATTCCTCACTGCCGGCCGAACGATCGTTGACCTCGCTCGCCGCTACTACGAAAAAGACGACGAGTCGGTTCTCCCTCGCAATATTGCCAACCCTCGCGCGTTTGAGAATGCGATGGTGCTCGACATTGCCATGGGAGGTAGCACCAACACCGTGCTTCACTTCCTGGCAGCGGCCCAAGAGGCTGAGCACGACTTCACGATGTCTCACATCGATGCCATCAGCCGGCGGGTACCGAACATCTGCAAAGTTGCGCCGAGCACCGACAAGTACCACATGGAAGATGTGCATCGAGCGGGCGGCATCATGGGAATCTTGGGCGAACTTGATCGCGGGGGACTGATCGACACCTCGATGCCCACTATCCACAGCGAGACGCTTGCGTCAGCACTGGATCAATGGGACATTGCCCGACCCACCGCCACCGAGACGGCCAAGTCATTGTTCTCGGCTGGTCCCGCTGGCATTCCCACCCAGGTGGCCTTCAGTCAGAGCACCCGCTGGCCCAGCCTCGACATCGACCGTGCCGAAGGTTGCATCCGCAACATTGAGAACGCCTATAGCTCCGAAGGCGGTCTGGCAGTTCTCTATGGAAACATTGCTGAACGAGGCTGCATTGTGAAGACCGCCGGCGTCGACGAGGAGAACTACATCTTCTCTGGAACCGCTCGGGTTTACGAAAGTCAGGATGACGCCGTCGAAGGCATTCTGGGCGAGGAGGTGCAGAGTGGCGACGTGGTGATCGTTCGCTACGAAGGACCCAAGGGCGGGCCGGGAATGCAGGAAATGCTGTATCCCACCACCTACATCAAGAGCCGTGGACTCGGGAAAGAATGCGCCCTACTGACCGATGGAAGGTTCTCCGGAGGTACGTCGGGTCTTTCCATCGGCCATGCCTCGCCTGAGGCTGCCGCCGGCGGAACCATCGCTCTCGTCGAGACCGGTGACTCCATCAGTATCGACATTCCCAACCGGTCGATCACGCTCGAGGTCGACGATGCCGAATTGGCTGAGCGGCGAGCGGCCGAGGAGGCCCGTGGCAAAGATGCGTTCACACCAAAGAACCGGGAGCGCAAGGTGAGTCTTGCGCTGCGGGCCTATGCCAGCATGGTTACCAGCGCCGACACGGGCGCGGTTCGTCAGCTGGACTAGCGGGCAAACGGTGAAAGACAGTGGTTGGCGCCGAGCGTTCGCTCGGTTCCAACGGGCCCGCTGGTTTCTGCTGGGTTCGCTCATCTGGTTTGGCGCATCCAAGGGGTTTTTGCTTGCGGCGCTCGTGGGCCTCGTTGTCTTTGCCGTTCTGACCGCGGTCTTCCTTTGGCGCGAGGCCTCAGACGATGCGGGCTGGATCGACTCGGGCCCTGGGGTAAGCGAAGCTAGTTGAACCGATACCGGTCTGCGATCAGCTGGAAGTCCCTCACGTCGTCGGCCCACAGTTCGACAATTTCTGACGGTGCGAGATCGGCGACGAGCGCCACTCGGACCGCGGGGTCGCCAACAAGGCGGTCGAACACGTCGGGCCGATCAATGATGGCGGATCGGTCCTCGACGGTGTCCATGAAGGCGTCGAGTAGCTCGACGGTCACCCGGAACGGGTCGTCTAGCGCCCCATTTGTTGTCAATTTGATACCCGGAATGGTTTCACCTTCGAAGCGGGGGTCGACCGCCATGTTGGGGATGTCTTGTGGAGTGAACTCTGCGGGCACGATGTCGAGGCCAATGAGCTGGCGGCCGCCGGTCGTGGCCAGCACCCCTTCGACATCGGCGCTCGGCCCGCCGATGAGCGAGAACGGCGTGTCGGTTCCGCGACCCTCGCTGAGAGATGTCGCTTCGAATGCCACGACCGCGGGATAGAGCCATGTGGACTCGAGCGTCGGTAGGTTCGGGCTGGGCGGAATCCACGGATCCGAGAGTGGGCCGCTGGGCCCCGCAACCGTGAGGTCGGCGGCATCCACGAGACCCTCGCCAACGAGCAGCGCCGCAAGTTCGCCCGACGTCAGGCCATACACCGCCGGGATTCGGTAGGGGCTGATGAAGCTGGTCAGGCCGGGGGCCAGCGACGGGCCGGTGATGATGTCACCCTGAGGATTGGGCCGATCTACCACGATCACGGGCACGTTCGAATTGGCGGCCGCGTCCATAACCAGCCCCATTGTGGCGATGTAGGTGTATGCCCTAACCCCGACATCCTGGAGGTCGTACACGATGACATCGAGATCGCTGATCTGTGCCGGTGCCGGTGACCGGGTAGTCCCATACAGGCTGATAACGGGCACCCCGGTTTCGGGCTCGGTTCCGTCGTCGACGAGCTCACCAGCGTCAGCTTCGCCTGCGAGCCCGTGTTCGGGAGCGAAGATGCGAACCAGCTCGGTGGTCGGATTCTCGGCGATCACATCGATCGTTCGACCCTCGGGCAACATCGATGCCTGATGAGCCACGAGGCCGACTCGAACTGGTCCGGTCGTTTCGATCGACGAGATCGCGTTCAGCAAGGACTCGGTCTGGGACGGGGGAGTCGTCGTCGTGGTCGATTGGGCGGTCGTGGTGGTGACGTCGGAACTGGTGGTCTCCGGCGGAACGGTGGTAGGCGCCGAACTAATTGCGGGGGCCGTTTCGGGGTCGGCACCCGTGCACGCAGAGAGCACGAGCAAGAAGCCAAAAAGCGATCGCCACATCGGGCCAACGGTAGTTCTCCGACCTCGACGCATCGGGTCAGGTGGCTGGGACAGTCGCCACTCGGTCCGAAACAAGCTGGAGGAGCCTAGCTAGCTGACTCGAAGTTCCCGGCCGTGCCATGCCTTGGCAGCATCGGACCGCTTTTGTAGTTCCACCGCTGTTGCAGTTGCGACTCGTTTGACTCCGGACAGACGGTTGAGTTCGGCATTCACCTGGGCATGGGTGAGGCCGGTGGTTGCGACCAGATCCCGAACCCAGGCCGCATTGACGCTGCGGAGGCGTTCGCGCTCCTTGCGTCCACCTGGAACCGTGGGTCGGGTCCGGGCGTTGGGGTCGATCGGAGGCAGAGACCGGAGGTCGAGCAACAGCTCAGGGTTCGGCTCGATTTGTATCCCATCGACGACGTCGTCCTGGTCACCGGGAAGGTGCTCCTCCTCCAGCTCGCGCCGGAGTGCGGCTTCCACTTCGTCTTCGTGGGTGGCGTCGGTGATCGTGGCGGAATGCACGGCGAAAAGCGACATCTGCTCTTCATCGCCGTCAGCCCGTTCGGCCCGCTCCTGTTGCTCACGTTCTTCTTTGTACAAGTCCAACTTGTGCCGCCGGACTTCTTTGATCGAGTTGGCGTAGTGTCGCAAACGCGGGTCATCAGGCACGTACATGAACGCCCGTCCGCGTCCACCGGTGAAGCGAACGATACGGCCGACAGCCTGTCGGAAGAACAGTTCGGTCGTGGTGGTTGTGGCGTATACCCCCACCCGGAGGCGGGGGATGTCCACGCCCTCAGAAATCATCCGAACCGCGATCACCCACGGTTCGGTACCAGCCGCGAACTGTTCAATCTTCTTTGACGCCGTTGGGTCTTCGCTGACGACGACCATGGCTCGAATGCCGAATCGGTCTCGGAACATTCGTTGAATGGCGTTGGCATGCTCCTGATCCATTGCGATTACCAGCCCGCCCGCTTCGGGGTAGCGGTCGCGGATCTTCGTGAGCTGTTGGTTTGCCTCACGAATGACAGTTGGCAGCCATTCACCGTCGGCACTGAGCGCCGCGCGAAGGCGCTGATTGGCGTGTGACCGAGGCAGAGGATCGTCGAAGGTAGCGGCCAGCTGGGACCCGTCGGGGGCTGTCCATTCCATGTGGCCGCCGAATCGTGGGAAGTAGACCGGACGCACGACTCGGCCGTCACCCAACGCATCGCCGTAGCCGTACTCGACGTTGGGTAGGACCTGGCCACCCTTGTACTCGAGGAAAGGTATGAGGGCGTCGTCACTTCGAAACGGCGTGCCGCTCAGGGCGAGCCGGTGGCGGGCGGTGTTGAAGCTCTTCACGATGCCGGTACCCCACGCTCTGTCATCGCCCGCATGGTGGATCTCATCCAAGATCGCGAAGCCGTCGTGGCATATCTGCGCCAGTTCAGCGTGGGCGGTGGCGGCCTGTTGGTACGTGGTGACTACCCCGTGCAGGTCCGGCGGGAGTCCGTCGGCCGGTTTCCAGTCGGGATCGAGTTGTAGCCCAAACGCCTCGGCGGCGTTGGCCCATTGGTACTTCAGGTGGCGAGTGGGGGCGACAACAACGAGCTTTCCCTGCACCTTCGGCAACGTTAACCGGGCACAAGTGAGAGCGAAGGTAGTTTTCCCAGCTCCAGGCGTTGCAACCGCCATGAAGTCTTCGCCGATCGTGTCCTGAAAAGCGGTGAGGGCCCGCCGTTGCCACGGCCGGAGACGAAGGGTGCGAGGCATGAGCGACCGATTGTGCCCGAATGAGGCGCCCACGACACGGCTTTCCACAAGGGAATCTGAAACTCACGATGAGGCCTCACGGGGAGCAGTCGCCCCGCCCGCCTCGGTGCCGGAGCCGGCTGCCAGTTCTCGGGGTTTCCCGGTGGTCGTGGTCTTCAGATCTCCCGTCTTTCAGATTGGGGGTTGACCTGAAGCGCACTCCAGGTTGTTGACTGGTCTCATGACAACGAACACACCAACTGCAGGTCTCGCCCCAGCGGCTATGGCCGAGCGTTGCGGAGTCTCGATCGACACCCTTCGGTACTACGAGCGTGAAGGTCTACTACAAAACGTGGCTCGCGCTGAGAGCGGTCATCGTCGCTATAGCGAAGACGATGTGCTGTGGGTCGAGGTACTGCGCTGCCTCCGGGAAACCGGCATGAGCATCGAGCAGCTCCGTCACTATTGCCAACTCGGAGCCCAAGGCAACCACACCGCAGCTGAGCGCCGCGAGATGTTGACGAGTCACCGAACGCTCGTTGAGGCCCAGATCGTCGAGCGTCAGCTCGCGTTGAAGCTCATCGACCACAAGCTCAGCTATTACCCAAACCCCCAAGATCAGGAGAACAAATGAGTTTTGGCGCAAGTAACACCGACCCGTATGTGCAGCTCGGCAACAGTGGGCTGTTCGTGTACCGAATCGGCCTTGGCACGATGCAATTTGGCTGGTCTGTCGACGAAGAGGGATCCCACGCAGTTCTGGACACCTACGCCGAGGCTGGCGGGAATTTCATCGACACTGCCGACTGCTACAGCAGTTGGGCGGGCTCGATGGGCGGTCCCATAAACCCGGGCGGGGTGTCTGAAGAGATCGTGGGTAGCTGGTTGAAGGCCCGCGGCAACCGCGACGATGTGGTGATTGCCACCAAGGTACGCGCTGCGATGGGGGTGCAGTTCTCCGATCATCGAGGAACTGCGTCGCAGCGGGAAGGGCTGAGCCGACAGTGGATTACGCGGGCCTGTGATGACAGCCTGCGCCGACTCGGTGTAGATCACATCGACCTCTATCAGGCGCACTTCATCGACCCGGTAGTGCCCATTGAGGAGACAATGTCTGCCTTTACCGACCTGGTTCGGCAGGGCAAGGTGAGGTACCTCGGATGCTCGAATTACAGCGCCTGGCGCCTGATGGAAGCGCTGTGGGCATCGGATCGCAAGAACCTCGAATCGTTCATTTCACTGCAGCCTGAGTACAACCTGCTCGACCCGTGGCGTTCCTATGTCGAGATGGAACTGGCGCCGATGTGTGAGAAATACGGCATCGGGATGGTGCCCTATAGTCCGCTGGCCGGTGGCCTTCTCACCGGCAAGTACCGCCGAGCTGAGGCGCTCCCCGCCAGCGTGCGAGCCGAGGAGAACGCCAAGGTTCGATTCTCCGACAAGAACTGGGACATCATCGAGACCTTGGTAGCGGTGGCTGCAAACGAAGAACAGTCGCCGGCCTCGGCCGCGGTCAACTGGCTGCGGTCCAAGCCTTGGGTTGCCGCCCCGATCGTCGGTGCGAACCGGCCCGATCAGCTTCTCGGAACGCTGGAAGGACTGGACCGGCCCTTGAGCGCTGGTGCGATTGCCCGCCTCGATGAGGTCAGCGACTTTGCCCGTAGTCGCCCGGCTCTCGAGACCTGAGACGCGGCAAAAGAGAAAGAACCCCTGGCCCGCAGGCCAGGGGTTCTAAGCGTGGTGAGTATCCACCACAGTCGTTCAGGGCGGTAGTACCGTCATCCCGACTGTTTCCACTGCCCGTTGGTCTTGCGACCTTCGGGCAGTGTCCGTTTTCGGCCCTCCCGTTCGAGCGACGACCTGGACTCCAACTGGCAAGGCTCAGAGAGGGACACGATCGAGCGGGCAGGCACCTGCTTGATCGAATTTCCCTGCTCGTCACTTGCGTGGCGTTGGCAGGCCGGACTCAAGTCCGGAGGTTGTGCCGAACCGTCCCACCGCTGCACGAGGCAAGGATGGTCCAGTTGCATTGCGTCTGTCTCCCAGCTTCACAGCCGAATTGCTTCGAGCTGTATCACCGGGTGACTTCTGCGCTGCGGGCGGAACTCACCCAACGTGTAGTTCTCATCCAGAAACCTTGCGATTTCCTTCAAATAGCCAAACGTTGAACCGTCGAGTTACTGCAAGGCTCCACGAGGGAGATCACATCACTGTCCGGGTTGCCGTAGATGATGGGTCGGCGCCCCTTGCGGGTTGCCTCGCCTTCACATCAGGCGGATGGCCCGTGCACTCGTTTGGGTTCACCTTGTGAGTGTTCCCGCCCGGGTGTACCGGCCGGTGCTCCCATACCCGATCGACCTGACCCTTGCGGGCCCTGCGTTTCCGGCATGGACAGCAGCCTTCGGGAGGGGCCGCACAAACTCTCGCGAGTCGGTCCGAACGCTCCTTCGAGCGATTCTGGCGGCCGCTGAATGAACTCCTTGCGAAGCGCATTCTGAAGCTTTCAGAACCAGCCGCTAGTTCTGCCGTGACGTCGGGCCTTTCGACCGTCAGCTTCCGGCTTCCCCGTGGGCTGCTATCGATATTCAACCATTCGTTGGCGCCTCGTCAAGCGGAAAACCAAGAAAAACTCAAAGTAACTCTGAGCGCAGTTGGGCCGCCGCGCAGAGTCCTCAAACGAGCTGAAATTTGATCAAATAGTGGCTGACGCGACGTGGCGAGTGGTGGATGGTCGGGAGGATTTCCTTCTACGCTTTCTCTGTGGGAACCGCATCAAGAACAATTTCGTCCGTCGCCGTCATCGGTTGTGGAACCATGGGCTCGGGCATCGCCGCAGCATCGGCCGCAGCTGGCTGTCGGGTGCTGATGCTGGACCTCACGCCTGAGGCGGTCGAACGAGGCGTGTCGGCGGTGGCGGAAGAACACCGCCACCTGATCGATACAGGCACCATCGACGCTGACCTCGAAAAGGTTGCAGGGTACGACTGGATCTGCGAAGCGATCGTCGAAGATCTCGGGATCAAGAAGGATCTCTTTGCCCGAATCGAAGATGTCCGATCCGCGGGTTCAGTGGTTTCATCGAACACCTCTGGTATCCCGCTCCGATCGATCACCGAGGGCCTCCCCGCTGACCTTCGTGCCGACATTGCGATCACACATTTCTTCAATCCGGTTCAAGTGATGAAGTTGTTCGAATTGGTCCCGGGCGAAGACACGTCGGCCGAGGTGATCGAGGCCTTCGCACGTTTTGGGGCGAACGAGCTCGGCAAAGGCGTCGTCCATGCAAAGGACACGGTCAACTTCATCGGTAACCGCATCGGCTGCTACTTCATGCTGTCCGGTCTGCATCTGGCCAAGCCGTTCCTGGCGGACGGCATGAAGCAAGAAACGATCGACGCGGTTCTTGGCCAGTTCGTTGGTTTACCGCCAACCGGTCTGTATGGGCTCATCGATCTCATCGGACTCGATGTGATGGATCTGGTCGGTAAGAACCTGGCGGTCAATCTTCCCGAGGGAGATGCGGGTCACGCCTACACAAGCTTCCCGCCGGCGGAGCAGGCGATGCTTGAACGTGGGCAACTCGGCCGCAAGGCTCGGGCCGCCGGCGGCTTTGGTCGCGTGTCCAAGAACGATGATGGATCGAAAACGAAGGAGACCTTCGACCTTCATGAACAGGAGTGGCGGGCCCCCGTGGCTCCGGATGTGGACGGGCTACCGGTTGGCATGGGAGACGTGCTGTTCGCCGACAGTCCTCAGGGTCGTGTGGCATGGGAGATCTTTGGTGGCACGTTGCTGTACGCAGCTGGCCTCGTCCCCGAGATCGCCGACGACATCGCCAACGTCGACAACGCCATTCGCTGGGGATTCAACTGGAAGAAGGGGCCCTTCGAAATGCTTGATCATCTCGGTCCCCAGCGGGTCATCGAGCGGCTTCGGTCCGAAGGGTCAGAGCTCCCGAGCATGCTTGCCACACTGGATGCCAGTGACGGCGAGACGTTCTACAGCGGCGAAGGTGCCGATCGGCAAATGCTGATGCCCGACGGCTCTCTAGCCTCAGCCCCAGAAGTTCCCCAATAACGCAACGAACCTCACCAGCAAAAGAGCTCCATCATGGTTGATCCTGATCTATATCGCTTCGACACGCTAAGCCTGCATGCTGGCCAGCGGCCCGATCCTTCAACGGGGGCTCGAGCCGTCCCGATCTACGCAACGACCTCGTATACCTTCAACGACACCGACGAAGCCTCGGCGCTGTTCAACCTAGAGGCGCCTGGCCACATCTATAGTCGCATTTCGAATCCAACGGTTTCAGTGCTCGAGGAGCGGCTTGCAGCCCTCGATGGGGGAGTGGGTGCCATATGCACCGCCTCTGGCACGGCGGCTCTACACCTCGCAGTTGCAACGTTGTGTTCCGCCGGTGATCACATTGTTTCCAGCAAGAATTTGTACGGCGGCAGCTACAACGCCATGAAGCTCACGTTTCCTCGATTCGGAATCACCACCACCTTTGTGGACATCCGCGACCCGGAAGCTATTGCGGCGGCGATCCAACCCAACACCAAGATCGTGTACGGCGAAGCCCTCGGGAACCCTGGCATCGAGGTCATGGATATCGCGATGGTGTCGGAGGTGGCGCACAGTCATGGTCTGCCACTCATGATCGACGCCACGTTCGCGACGCCGTATCTCATCCGCCCAATCGAACATGGCGCCGACATCGTCTACCACAGCGTCACCAAATTCTTGGGCGGCCATGGCACCGCCCTCGGTGGCGTCATCGTGGATGGCGGTCGTTTCGACTGGACGCAGAACGATAAGTTCCCAACCCTCACCGAGCCATACGACGGCTACCACGGGATCTCCTTCGCTGATGAGTTTGGGCCCGCAGCTCTCGGTATGCGTGCTCGTGCCGAAGGTATGCGCGACTTTGGTGCATGCATGAGCCCGCACAATGCGTTCTCCCTTTTGCAGGGTGTCGAGACGTTGCCGGTACGTATGCAGCGCCATGTCTCGAACACCGCCGCAGTCATCGACATGTTGGTCGCAAACGATGCGGTGTCCTGGGTGCAGCACCCTCGAGTTGAAAGCCACCACGATCATGAGCTGGCCAACCGTCTCTACCCCAAGGGAGCGGGCGCCATTTTGAGCTTCGGCGTCAAAGGTGGCCGCGAGGCTGGCAAGAAGTTCATCGAGTCCGTCACCCTCGCCAGTCACCTGGCCAACATCGGAGATGCGAAAACCCTTGTGATCCATCCCGGCTCGACCACGCATAGTCAGCTCAGCGCTGAGGCGATGGAGGACGCAGGAATTAGCGAGGATCTGATCCGTCTGTCCGTTGGTCTCGAAGACCCGGTGGACATCGTGGAAGATTTGGCCAAGGCGCTGAAGGCGAGCCAACGATGAGTCCAACCGTCGTTGTAGACGAGCATCCTGTGCATATTCGAACCGGAGGCGTAGCCGTTAGCGATGCTGCGCCCACCGTCGTGTTGGTGCACGGCGCCGGCATGGACGGAACCGTGTGGGCCCAGCAGACTCGATTCCTGTCGATGCGAGGGGTTCGGGCGTTGTCGATCGATCTTCCAGGACACGGGCAGAGCGATGGGCAGGCGCTCTCGACCGTCGGGTCGATGGCAGATTGGCTTGTTCGGGTGCTCGATGAGCTCGGCGTCGGTGACGTGGTGATCGCCGGGCACAGCATGGGGACGTTCATCGCGCTCGAGGTCGCAACGAGATTTCCCAAGCTCGTCAAGTCGGTAGCGCTCTATGGAACGGCAACCGGCATGCCAGTGCACCCCGATCTTCTGGATGCGGCGGCCAACGATGTTGCGCGCGCCGGCGCCCTTATGACCGGGTGGAGCCACGCATCGGGATCTCGGATTGGCCTCAACCCCACCCCGGGTATGTGGATGACCGGTGGCGTCCAAGCCCTTGTCGAACGAAGTAAGCCCGGCGTGTTGCTCACCGATCTTCAGGCGTGTGTCAACTACGACGAAGCCGAGGCTCGAGCTGCCTCAATAACCTGCCCGGCGATGGTCACGATCGGTTACCAGGACAAGATGACGCCGGCGAAATCCGGACGAGCAATGGCGAAGGCCATGGTTCGGTCCCAACACGTCGATCTCATCGAGTTGCCCAAGGCCGGACATATGATGATCACCGAGGAGCCCAAAGTGGTTCGTGAGGCACTTCTGAGAGCAGCTCAAGCAACCGATTAACACTGCGGGGCGGATCGCCGATGGGGGAGGGTGCGAAGCTCTCTCACCAAACCCCTCGACTGGACCTCGCCCGCGGCGCCACCCGAACCCGACTCCTATCGGGCGGTGTGGTTCAAGCTCCGCAACCAACGAGTCAGCGTGCCGGTTCGCATGGACCCATTCAGCGAGCCCGTGCGTTTGGTATTGCCGGGTTAGACAAAGGCCTGCAGCGCCAAGCGATAGCCGCGATGTCCAAACCCGAAAACGACGCCGGCGCAGACCGCGCTCAGGAGAGATTCGCGTCGAAATTCCTCCCGTGCCGCGATATTTGAGATGTGAACTTCGACCACCGGAAGGTCGATGCTGCTAACCGCGTCCCGCAATGCCACGCTCGTATGGCTGTAACCACCCGCGTTCAGAATTACCCCGGTCGCCCACTGATGTGCGTCGTGTAGAGCATCGACCAAAGCGCCCTCACCGTTGTACTGGGCGGCTTTTACCTCTGCACCGATCGATTCGCCGAACGACGCGAGGCCAGACATGACATCGTCGAGGCCTTCAGATCCGTACACCTCTGGCTCACGCTTGCCGAGCATGTTGAGGTTCGGTCCATTCAAAACCAGTATGCGAACAGGGGAAACGGGCAGTGTCTTGCTCATTCCGACCTAACATAGTGTCGATAGCCTGTTAAGGGCTCACAAATCCCGGTAGCAAGAGGCAGCAGCAAGAAGCAATGGCAGACAACGAACTTACCCCTGAGGAAATTGAGCGCCGCAAGCAGCGCAGGCGAGCCGCCATGGCTACGCCGGTCGCAGATGAGGGCGATGTCGCTTTCGGGGGAATGGTTGGGGTCGCACTTCTCTCTGCCATTCTCGCCGCAATGTTTGCATTCTTCGGGTTCGCCGGCGGCACCGTGACTGCAGACGCACCCAAAGCCGAGGTTGCCGAAGCAGATCTTGAGCCCGACATTCCTGCCATCCTCGCAGCGCTTGGTGCAAACGGGTTTGACGGCATCCAGTTGAGCAGCGAGCCGGTTGGCATCGTGACAGCCCGTGGTGAAGTTGCCGACGAGAACGCCCGAGCCGAAGTGCTCGCCCTCATCGCCGACCAGCCCCAGGTTTCAGAGGTCATCGACGAACTCACTCTGGCCCAGGGCGAAGAGCCAGAACCAGAACCAGAACCTGAGCCCGAAGCTGCTGCGGCAACGGTGGCAGCCGATGTCGACGGCATCGTTCTTTCCGGCACGGTGCCATCTGAGGCTGCGGCCGACGCCCTGCGAGCCCTCGCAGCCGAAAGCTACGACGCGGCACAGATCACCGACGAGCTCGAAGTTGTCGACGGCGCAGATCCCGCAACTGTCACCCTTACCGGAACCGTCACTGACTCCGGCATTGGCGGCGCATTGCAGAACGGCATCAGTGGCCTCGACGGGTTCACCGACTCCACCGACCGTCTCGAAATTCGGGCCGATGCCTCCGAGGAGATCAACGCGATCCTCGAGCTCGAACCCATCCTGTTCCAAAGCGGAACAGCGATCATCCTTCCCGACTCTCAACCCACCATCGATGAAGCGGTTCGGATCCTGAACCAATTCCCCGACACCAACGTTGAGATTGGCGGCCACACCGATTCGCTCGGTCCAGACGAAGCCAACCGGATTCTGTCCGAGAGCCGAGCCCAAGCGGTTCTGCAGGCGCTTCGCGATGGCGGCGTGACCAACCAGCTCAGTGCCGTCGGCTACGGCGAAACACAGCTGAAGTTCCCCGACGACAAGGGCGATACCCAGGACAAGATCGACGCTCGTCAGGCGAACCGTCGCATCGAGTTCACCACGCTTAACTAATAGTCCCTCAGGGTCCGTTTCGCTCGCCTCTTGGCCTCTGCGTTGTTGGTCTCACCACGGGTGTTCTGGTTCCGGGAAGCGTCCGGCTTTGCGTATCGCTAGAGCGTATGACTAGGGTCGCCTGTGACGGTCGGCACAGGGCCTTCCGCACCAAGGAGGCAGAGCAATGGGATTCACCACACGGGGCGCAGCAGTATTGACCGTTCCCGGCAAGTTTGAGACTGTCGACATCGAGTTCGACGATCCGCAAGAAGGCGAACTGCAGCTAAAGATGGTTGCTTCGGGCATGTGTCATTCCGACGATCACCTGCTCACCGGCGACATTCCGGTCGAACTGCCCTACATCGGTGGACACGAGGGGGCTGGAATCGTCGAGGTTGTCGGACCGAACACCCCGGGGTGGGAAGTGGGAGACCACGTGGTGATGTCGTTCCTGCCAGCCTGTGGCAAGTGTCGATGGTGTGCCAGCGGCCAACAGAACCTGTGTGATCTCGGCGCAACCCTGATTGCAGGAACGCGTCAAGACGGAACCTTCCGCGCCAAGATCAACGGCAAAGGCGCAGGTCAGATGTGCGGAATATCAACCTTCTGTGAGCGCACCGTCGTTTCTGCCGACAGCTGCGTGAAGGTAGACAAGGACATTCCACTTGAGAAGGCCTGCCTGGTGGGTTGCGGCGTGGGCACCGGATGGGGCTCGGCCGTGAACTCTGCTGCGGTCAAGCCGGGTCAGACCGTCATTGTGATGGGCATTGGCGGCATCGGCATCAACGCCGTCCAGGGCGCGGCGAACGCGGGAGCCTCCCATGTGATCGCGGTCGACCCGATCGCCTTCAAACGCGAAGTTGCGGAGTCGGTTGGAGCAACGAAGAGTTTCGACAATATGGCCGACGCCACCGAGTACGCGCAGAGCCTGACCAACGGTCAGGGCGCCGACTCGGCGATCGTTACGGTGGGCGTGCTCGAGAACCACCATGTCGGTGAAGCCTTCGCTGCCGTTCGTAAGGCAGGAACCGTGGTCGTGACCGGCCTCGGTAGCGCCGCGGAGTCTCAAGTTCAGGTGCCAGCCTTCGAACTGACCCTCTTCCAGAAGCGGATCCAAGGGTCGCTCTTTGGTGAGTCAGCGATGTCACGAGACATTCCGTGGCTCCTGAACATGTACCAGACCGGACAGTTGAAGCTCGACGAACTCATCACGAACACCTACACCGTGGACACGGTGCAGCAGGGGTATGAGGACATGCACTCGGGCAAGAACATCCGCGGCGTCATCGTGTACTAACCGCACGCTGCAAGGACCGCCACAGCTCTAGCGCTGTGGCGGTTCTTCGCGTTTTGGATCAGTCGAGCCAGCCTCGCGCTTGCGGCCTGGCGCTGGCCCACCCCAGGACCACAGAAGCAGCCCCATGGAAAGTGATGCGATGCCGAGTGCGATCGACGAGACGA
Organism: uncultured Acidimicrobiales bacterium; assembly: GCA_938029215.1. GTDB lineage: Bacteria > Actinomycetota > Acidimicrobiia > Acidimicrobiales > SZUA-35 > JABDIY01. The sequence goes on from CALHFG010000100.1 coordinate 47,875, forward strand.
GATCCACAGGTCCGACCGGGAAGGTGAGCTCGCCAATAACCGAGCCGAGAACGGCGTCGCTGATGAAGAAGTCAAAGTCGATATGGAAGCCCCAGGGAGTAAGGAGTTCGTAGGTGGCGATGGCCAAGTACACAATCACCGGCACCCAGAGAGCTGCAACCCCCGGCCTGTCGGGGCCAATGATCCGGAGCGATAGTGCTGTGATGATCGCAATAAGCACCACGGCTACCAATTCACGGCCTGCGATCGCGTTCACCGTCCACTCCGGCCCCAGCGGGATGTCGAGCCCCGGCATCTCCTGGCCTCTGTTGGGCCACAGGCGCCAGAGGTGTTGGTTATTCGAACGAACGAGTACCTCATCGATGAGGGCGACCGTTCCGAGGACGGTCGTGACGCCGATCGATGACCAAAACGCGGCGGCAATCACAAACCGGTTTGGTTGTTCTCCCACTCGTTCGGCGAGGAGCCAGAACAACAAGGGGTAGCAGGGGATTGCCGCGGTCTGGGCGACCATGGCCCACTGACTCCCGAGTTCTATCAGCTGCGCTGCGGGGTACGCGACCGGAATGAAGGTCAACACGGGCCACATGCGCCGCCATCCGGTTGACCCCTGGCTGGGCCTGTTCCGGCGAGCCGCGCCAAGGAGAGCGATACTGATCCCGGCGGTGAGAGTCAACGCCAGGAACGCTGGCAGCCGGTAGTCGTCTTCGACCGTGGGACCACCGCCGAATGCTGGCTCGAAATTCGCCCCCCGGGTGACCGAGGGGGAGACCGCAATAGCTCCCAGGGCGACCGCAAACGTGGCGATGGCGACCTGCAAGCTGCGAACTCGACGCCGGCGCTGGCGAGCTGCTCGAAGCTCCACCGCAATCCAGTCGGGTCGACTATCGGATGCCGTTCCCATCTCGGCGCGAAGTCGTTGTTCGATTTCAGAACTCATGATTCCGGACCTCCCGAGAGGGCATGTTCGAGGGTACGTATGGATCGGTGCAGGTGGGTTTTGACTGAACCGGTACTTATGTTCAGCGTTTCGGCGATCTGAGCGACGGTCATGTCTTCATAAAACCGGAGCACCGTGCACTGACGCTGGCGCATGGGAAGAGTCCCGATCGCTCGCCGCAAGTCGGTGTCGTGATGGTGATCGGTGGCGCCGTCTTCGGTTGGTGAGAGCGCGTGTCGACGCTCGATGATCAGACGGCGGATCTTGCTTCTACAGCGATTCACCAGTGCCGCTCGGACAAAGGACTCCAGGGCATCGGGGTTTTGCAGGGTTGGTGGGTTCTCCACCAGACCGGCAAACGTCTCCTGTACTAATTCTTCCGCTACCCGACGGTCACCAACCAGCCACTCTGCAAGACCGACCATCCGACCAAACCGAGCGTGATAGAGCGACTCGAGATCGGTTGCCTCTTTTCGCTGGTCGACCATCCTCACAGAGCTTGGTCGCTTTTGCGGCCCGAAACGTTGACAGAGCCGCTGCCATTCTTGCCTGTCAGGAACACATTTTGTCCTTCTGTCTCCGCGGCAACACAGAAATCGTGTTTCCCAACAGGATTTTGGGGGTTAGACTCGGCTGCGATGTCTCAGAACCTCACCGCTGTTCTTGTAGTAATCGTGATGTAGCGCCCGCTGCATATATCCAGCGTGCGCCGAAGCCTCCCACCCGGGAGGCTTTCTAGTTTTTACCCACCAGAATCGTTTCGTCTAATCACCAGCAAGGAATACCGACCATGACCCGCCTCAACGGAGCCCAAGCCCTCATCAAGAGTCTCGAAGCCGAGGGTGTCGACGTGGTATTCGGCTACCCGGGCGGCGCCATCCTTCCGGTGTATGACCCGATCCTGGACTCACCAATTCGACACGTGCTCGTGCGTCACGAGCAGGGTGCGGGACACATGGCCGAGGGTTACGCCCACGCCACAGGCCGACCGGGAGTTTGCATGGTCACCAGCGGACCAGCGGCGACCAACGTCGTCACACCGCTCGCGGACGCAATGCTCGACAGCGTCCCCATGGTCTGCATCACCGGCCAGGTCGCGCTGCCCGCCATCGGGACCGACGCATTCCAAGAATGCGACACCACCGGCATCACCCGCTCGATTACCAAGCACAACTTCCTCGTAACCCGGGCCGAAGATATTCCTGGCACGATCAAAGCTGCGTTCCACATTGCTACTACCGGCCGCCCCGGCCCCGTACTAGTCGACATCCCAAAGAACATCGTGGACGCCAACAACCCCGACGCGTATTTCGACTTCGACTACGAAGCCGCCCAATACGACCTGCCGGGCTATGCCCCGTCGGTTGAGCCTGATCTTGCACTGATCGACAGCGCCGCGAAACTTATCGCCCAGGCGTCTCAGCCGGTGCTGTACGTCGGCGGCGGCGTGCTCAAGGCACGCGGCGCCGAGGCGCTGCTCGAGCTGGTCGAGCTCACCGGGATTCCCGTCGTGACCACGTTGATGGCTCGTGGGGCGTTCCCCGACAACCACGAGCTGTGCCTCGGCATGCCCGGCATGCACGGCAACTACACCGCGGTGACCGCAATGCAGAAGAGCGACCTGCTCATCGCCCTCGGTTCCCGATTTGACGACCGCATCACTGGCCGCGTGGGTGCGTTCGCACCCGACGCCAAGGTGATCCACGTAGATATCGATCCCGCCGAACACGGCAAGGTGCGCCGACCCGATGTTGCCATCGCCGCCGACTGTCGGCTTGCCACCGAAGCGCTGATCAAAGCGCTCAAAGCTGAGGGATACCCGGCCAGTGCCCCCGACATCATGGGCTGGCGGTCAAAGCTCAGCGGTTGGCAAGAGACGTTCCCGGTCACCTACGAACAGTCAATCGACGGGGAGCTTTTGAAGCCCCAATATGTCATCGAACAACTCCGGGATCTCAGCCCTGAGGACACGATCGTCACCAGTGGCGTCGGCCAGCATCAGATGTTCGCCAGTCAATACTGGGAGTTCAACCACCCCTACACGTGGATCAACTCCGGTGGGCTCGGCACGATGGGGTTCTCGATCCCGGCCGCGGTCGGAGCCAAGGCTGCCTTCCCGGATCGCACGGTGTGGAGCATCGACGGAGACGGCTGTTTCCAAATGACTGCTCAAGAGCTCATCACCGCGGCGGTCGAGAAGATTCCAATCAAAGTTGCCCTCTTGAACAACGCTCACCTGGGCATGGTCAGGCAATGGCAAGACATGTTTTATGACGAGCGTCTGAGCGAGGTTCATCTCGGCTACGACATGCCCGACTATGTGAAGTGGGCCGAATCCATGGGCTGCGTTGCGTTCCGGGTTGAAGACCCGGACGAGGTGGAGGCCACCATCGCCAAGGCAAACGCCATCAACGACCGTCCGGTGGTCATCGAGTTCCGCTGCCTCAGTTCGGAGAAGGTCTACCCGATGGTCCCCGCCGGCGGCTCGAACGATGACATACTCGTCGATCCTTCGCAACGAAGTCCCGAAACAGCAGCCGAAGCCGGCTCCAACCCCGACGGCGCAGGGAGTGCATCATGACCATCACCGCAGCAACCGGATCACCGGAGCCGGGGACCGAAACCCCGCATCGCACCATCGTGGTGCTGGTCGAGAACAAGGCCGGGGTGCTGGCCCGGGTTGCCGACCTCTTCGCCCGGCGCGGCTACAACATCGTTTCGCTGGCTGTTGCCCCAACCAGCGACGAACGTTTCAGCCGCATCACGATCG
>CALHFG010000101.1 GCA_938029215.1 uncultured Acidimicrobiales bacterium
CCGGAACCATCCCACGTTGCCCCTAGCGGATACCCAACACCGGGCCAGATCTCAGACATCTTCACACTTCCCTATCGGCACGTATCGACAAGGACCACAGTACTAACTGACCGGTTGTTCACGACGACCATGAGGTCAAGCCGATCGTTGCTGCCCAGCACCGCGTTTCCCACCCGTTTCCCACCCGTTGCCACCGCAGTCCCTAGGGTGGTGTCAACATTGGTTGACAGAATGTGATCGCGTCAACTAAGGTTGACGGATGGTGCTCCCCGGACTATCCCAGGCCCTGCCTTCGCCCACCGATGATCCCGAAGCGGCGTTGAGCACGGCGGTGGCGCTTAGAAACCTCGCGGAGAGTCTGGAATCTGCCGCCGTCCAAGCAGCTATGGACCAGGGATGGACCTGGGCCCAGGTTGCCCAAGCGCTCGGCGTGACGCGCCAGGCAGCGCATAAGAAGCACGCTCGAACTCTCCACCGCAAACAAAAGGATTAATGCAATGAACTTTCTCGCGAAGGTGAAATCCCGGAAGCAAGACATGAAGACTCTCTCGTCGGTGATCGAGGCCAGCCTTCGCAAGGCCGCTGCCGACGGATCGAACCTCGCCGGCGCTCATCATCTTGCCCTCGCCGCCCTGGAACTGCCCGACGGGCTGGCGCTGCGGGCGCTTGACCAGGTGGGTGCCTCCCGAGCGGGATTCGCTGACGCCGTGGCATCGCTGGAGGCAAACACTCTCGCCGAGCTCGGCCTTGAGGCTCTCCCAAACCCACGTCCCGCACCGCCGAACAGAATCGGCAAGACCGACGCAACCTACGAAGCCGCGATCGCTGCGACACACGACTATCACAATGAGGCCAACGACTTTCGCCCGCTGACGAGCGCGCACCTGCTAGCGGGAGTGGCATCAGTACCCCTGGGCGTTTCAGCGCGCGCGTTCGCAGCCCTGGAGATTGATACCAATAAGCTCATCGAGCTTTGCCAGACGGTCTAGGGCTACTGGCGTCGGAGTCGCACGTCGGTTGTGCGGTGGTCACTACCCTTTTCGATGATCAGATCAGCTCTCGAACGGGTGGGAAGAATGTTCTCGATGAGGTTCTTCTCGTTGATCGACTTCCAGATCTGGGTCGCGGTCGCTGTTGCCTCGGCATCGGTGAGCTCGCCGTATCGCCGGAAATAGCTCCGTGGATCCTTGAATGCGGTCTCTCGAAGCGTGAAGAAGCGCTCGACGTACCACTCCTCGATATTCAAGACGTCCGCGTGGACGTAGATCGAAAAATCGAAGTAGTCCGAAACGAAGACGGGGTTCAGGTCGTCGACCTGACCGGTCTGTAACACGTTCAGCCCCTCCACGATCACGATGTCCGGACGCTCAATAACGACCTCCTCCTCGGTGCGGTCGTAGGTGAGGTGGTCATACACCGGCGCGGAGATCCACTCGGCACCGCTTTTGATCTCGCTCATGAAACGAACCAGACGTCGACGGTCGTAGGACTCGGGAAAACCCTTTCGGTCCATAATCCCTCGCGCTTCGAGAACTGCGTTGGGCCACAAGAAGCCGTCGGTGGTGACCAGGTCGACCTTTGGATGATCGGGCCATCGGCCCAGCAATGCCTGGAGGACACGGGCGGTAGTCGACTTGCCAACCGCAACCGACCCCGCGATACCGATCACGAAGGGCACCTTTTGCGGCATTTCGCCCAGAAAGGTGGCGCTCGCCCGATACAGGGACTGGCTTGCTGCCACGTAGAGGTTCAGGAGCCGGCTCATTGGGAGGAAGATTCGCTCGACTTCTTCCATGTCCAACGCCACGTTGATACCCCGCAGCTCGTCGATATCCGTAGCCGTGAGGGTCATCGGTGTTGACTGGCGGAGCGAGGCCCACTCCTCGGCCGAGAAACGGATGTGGAGACTCGGCGGGTCGGCAGCATGACTCACGGTCGACACGGTAGGACACCCGGGCGCGTCCTACTAATTGCAAACCTCCTTTTGACTGAGTTGTCGCCGGTCAGGCGCTCATGATTGTTCAAGGTTGGAGTTTCTAAATACCCCTCGCAGGACGGTCGATGGGAGGAAATGGACAGCGATACACGACGACTTCGGGCAGTGCTGCCCGTGCTGTCGATCATCGTGTTTGGTTGTATTGCGTCTCTGGCTGCGGCCAAATACATCAACTCGGTTAACGAGGCTGCCTTTTCTCAAGCGTTCGATCGCGACGCAGCAGCCGCAACCGCATCGATCGAACGCGAAATCGAGCGGCACGTGGATGTCGTCGGAGACATGGTGCAGTTCACAGACTCCACGTGGCCCGGCGACATAGATCAGTGGCGGCACTATGTCCAGGGCCGGGTGACTGGTGGAACCCATCTTGGGTTTAGTTCCACTGCTGGGGTTATCGAGCGCGTACCAGCCGACGATCTAGCGTCGTTCGAACTGCGGGAGGCCATTGCAGCTGGGAGACCGTTCGAGGTCGTGGAACTGTTGCCGGTCGATGCCAACGCCGACCGCCTGGTACTGACTCGCACCAACGAGGATGTCACCGCCGAGCTGCAGATCTGGGGCCTCGAAGTCACCTCCGTTGTCGAACTCCTCGGCATTGAACTACCCAGCACAGGCGACGGGCTCGTTGTCGAGTCGATCGACGCCGCCCCGGACTCGGTCATCAACCTTCTGGGCATGGAACGCAACGAGTTCATTGAGAACGATGTGGTGAACACGAACGTGATGTTCGTCCAGGCCGTCGGCGAACCGGGACAAGACGCGAAGGGTTGGGTTGTGATCCCTGGGGAGCTGGGTTATCTCCTGGTCAACGCCATCGAAGACCTCGAAGGTGGCGCACTGAATATCGCGGTGAGCATTCCCGAGACCGACATCGACGGAGATTTGGGGCGGTATCAAGGTGATCCGTCCACCGCGTTGGTGGCGGCAAGTCGAGTGCAACAGACAACCGTAAGCCTCGGCGGCTGGGAGTGGATGGTCACGGTCTGGGCCGGAGACAGCTATGCCATGGCGGGGTCCCGACTCAATGGCACCCACCTCCTGGGGATCGGCTTGCTGATGACACTCGTAACGGCCGTGCTGATCGAACTACGGCGGCGACACGGTCTCCGGCTTATCCAGGCCGAGTTCGAAGTTGAATTGCAGAGGACGCTGGCCGAAACCGATCCTTTGACCGGACTTCTCAACCGTCAGGGGCTCCGAGCTATAGGTTCAAACCAGGACGCCGTTCAGTTGTTAACCGACCACGGCTTCGCTGCGTTCTTCTTGGACCTCAACGGCTTTAAGGCCATCAACGACCAACACGGGCACGCCGCCGGTGACGCGATTCTTATCGCCGTTGCTCGCTCCGTGCGCTCGGTTGCCCGTCCAGACGACTACGTGGGACGACTGGGCGGCGACGAGTTCGTGCTGATCTGTCCGGCCATCGCAGAAGACAGCCACGCGCTGGCCACCGCAAAACGCATCCGGGAGTCCATCCGAGCGATAGAAAGCCCGGCGCCGGTAGACGCAGCGATCGGGATCGCTTTGAGCGCTGCCGGCGAGACGTACGATTTTCCCGCAGCCCTCAAAGCAGCGGACGCGGCCATGTATCGCTCAAAGTACGATCGATCCGAGTACCCGGCGGCCCATCTGGTCGAGATCGGTGGCAAACAGCCTTAGACATCCAGGCTCTGTTGCTCATACAGGGCATACGGATCGTGCACGTGACCGAGCGCATCGTTGAGGCGAGCCAATGCAGCTGCCGCCCCCGGAGCAGTGGCGTCCTTGGTTCCGGCATGGTCCAGGTTCGACTCGAATATTCCGGCGGCGCTCGCTGGAAGGAAGTCTTCGTAAGTAATTCCTTCGAGCCCATCGTGAGTCTGTTGGACATAGACATAGCCGGCCTCGGCGAGCTGGTTCAGGGAGGACGGCAGGCTGTCATTGAGTGCCGCTACAACATCATCTGAGGCCATGGCCTCATCAACTACGAGACGACCTTTCGGCGTGACGGCGACTCCCCGTTGTTCAACCTCCCCGAAGCGAACCCGTACGTGCTGTTGCCGCTCGATTCCATCGGAGCCGATCATGGTCCGAGCCTCATCCAGAGCCCGAAACGACGTTTGCCGCAACAGCAGGAGTGGTCCATCCCATTGCGGCGGGCCCTGAATTTTGTCGATCATGGCGACGCCCTGTGCTTCCATGTCGGCATACAACTCGTCGATATCGAAGACTCGTGGTGTGAGATGGTTCAGATGCGTCGACCGAGCTCCGGCGATGTCGGCCGCCACTGGCGAAATGGCGTGCAGCTCTGCATTCCAAGCTTCGTCGAGCGCCCCGCTGTCGAGTCGGAGCGCATCGATCGTCAATTCGATAAGGCGGCCAGCGTTCTCGCGTGAAACCCCTCCCGAATCTGTGGCGTGCTCGACAAGGTCTGCGAGTTCGGGAGACATGAGTTCACGCGCGTTGACGTGTTCTTCGATTTGAACCTGAAGCTGCTCGGAGAAGTACCGCCGATCGCTCGGAACCAGGACGGACGTAAACAACCGAAACGGGTTGGTCTGCAGTTCGGTCGCGTCAATTGGGCGGAACGCGGTGGCAACGATCGGAAGCGATGAGGACGCAGTATCTCTCAAGTCGTAGAGACCAACGGGATACATGCCGAAGAGTCCGAACAGCTTGGCGAATTGTGCGACTTCGTCGGTGGAGCCGAAACGGACCGCACCGTGGCGTTCTTGGCCCACACGCCCGTGCACCGCTGGGGTCTGGTCGAAATGACCGGCATTCAGCCGACCACACGTATCGACGAGAGCTCCGTAGAGGGGAACCTCTGCCGCGTACATCGCAGACAGACCGGCAGCCAGCTGGGTTCGCAAGCGGGAGGAGGGCACGAGCATCCTCGAATGATACGAGATCCTTACGGGCAGATCGTCTTGTCTTTCCGCTGCTTTACCATCAGGTTTGCCCGCTAGCTGCTCGGTTTACAGTTCGTTGTGCGAGTGGGCCGAAAGCCGTGCCGCCACATAGCGGTCGAAATCGTACACGTTGCGTTCCAAGTAGCTCAGCGGTGCACGCGCAAACTGTGGACGATCAACACTCCGTCGGATTCCTTCAACGATGGGATGATCCTCGCTGTTGACCTGATGAATCAGATCCATCACGTTCCGCACATAGTCTTCGGCAGACGTTTGGGCCGCAAATAGTTCGGGCGCGACCGCGACCTGCCATGCGATCCGGACGCGGTCGGTTTCGAGCGGGGTGATTCTGAGAAACCACAGCCAGTCAGGCTGCAATTGGATCACGAAACCAGGAAAGACTGCGCCGAGAACGATTGTCTTGCGCCACTCCCCCTGCAGCGTGGTGTTGCTTTGGTGACACAGGTCCGGATCATCTGGGTTCATTACCCGATGATGCGCCCAGCTTTCGGTGCCTGGGTACATGGTGGTGAAACGGGTGTCGTCACCGTTGGCTCCGAAGCTGTCCTTGTGAACCTTGAAGATGTGATAGGCATCCATGAAGTTCTCGACCAACAGCTTCCAGTTTGTCTTCCAAACGTCAACCGCCTCGTACACGGGTATGTAGCCGGCCATTTTGAACGGTCCGACCAGATCGGTGAGCCCCTGCAATCGTGGTGCCAGGGGATCTGCGTCGGACGATTGGGTGATGAAGACAAAGCCTTCCCACACCTCCGACCGCACCGCAGAAAGAGCATGCTGATCGGGGTTGAACGGCGTTCCGTCCACTTCGCAGGTCTCGCTCATGTACGGTCCACCCGCAAGCGATCCATCGAGACGATAAACCCAGGCATGGTATGGACAGGTGATTCGGGCTTCAGTCCCGCGGCCCTCAAGCAGCTGGGCACCACGGTGAACACAGACGTTGTCGAATACCTTGATGGTGTCATCGCTGGCCCGGAGCACGATCAACGACCGCGAGCCCTCGTTGGTGGGAACCTCGGCGGTTACATAGTCGCCAACGTTGGGCACATCGGCGGTGCGGGCAAGACAAAGCCAGTCGGTACCGAAGAGCGACTGGACTTCTGCCGCGAGCACATCGTCGGATCGATAGACCTCGAGCGGAAGCATCCGCGCGTGAGAAAACGGTAGCTTTGCGTGTTCGGCAAGTTGTGCTCGCCAGTGGTTGTCGTCAGAACTAGGTGACATGCAGGACTTCTCCGATCCGCCACGGGTGGGTCGACGCCACAACGAGGAACTGATCATTTACGCCTTGGGCAAGCGAGAACTCACAATCTACGAGCGCTCGGGCTGCGGTGAGATCAGCAGCATTCGCTACTTGGTCGACCAGAGGTCCCTTCGCCGGTGTCACCGAGCGTCGATCGTGAACCAGCACGGCGAGAGACCCGAGACGGAAGACTCGAGATCCGTCGCTGCGCGAATCGATTGTCGAAGCTGCAGTCGATGGATCGGTTCCGCCGACACGGTTCCATTGCTCGAGGTAGGCGCCACTGGGGGCTCGCTCCATCATGATCGAAGCATCTTCGTTCCACTTCAGGACGCCGGGTTCGGGAAACGACGTCTCGGGCTGGAACGCGATCCCCGGGTCGCTGCTCCACTCTGCCGTTGCGGTCCGCAGTCCCGCGTCGTCGCGGAGGATCGGAGTGCAGGTGGTGATCCCACTGCTCGAATCACTTGTGGCAAGTCGTAGGAGATCGTCGCGGTCACAGTCGTCTAGAGACGACCGCCCCGAGAGGTCTGCGAGACGTGAATCCAGGCGCACGTCGACCATCTCGGTCTTGAACTGCAGCCAGATCACAATTGATGAATCATCGAACCGCCCGTCTTCATACTTGATCCAGCGCCGCTTCCACGCGCCCTGCAGGATTGTGGGAACGACGGTCACTGCTAGGCCGCCTCGCCGATGGCCAGGATCGCCCGTGCGACCAGATCCATGCCAAACGCTGTGAGGATGGCCAAGTAGAGCAAGCCTGTCGCCGCCATGACGGCGCTGTACTGCTTCTCGCGCAACGCGGCCATAGTCACGAACACCAACACAATGGTGGTCACGACCGATCCGACCCAGAAGAGACTGAGCATCCCGCCGTAGCCGTCGTCGATAGAGCCGTTCAGTGCGCTGATCATGCCCGTTGGAATCAAAAATAGAATCACGTGTGGCAGCCACAGAATGCCGGTCCACTTGACCAGCTCGTTAAGCGGCTCTCGGCTCATTCCGGGTTGGACCAGGTACCAGTGACCCAGCAACATCGCGTCGGTCACCGCTCCGAGAAATAGCGCCCCGACAAACATGCGGGCGATCAGCAAGACGGGGCTATCTCCTGCATCTATGCCCGCAGCGATAATCCCTGGCAGCCCGACGAGCGCTGCCGCCAGGTCGAGCCGGGGGTCAAATTCGGGTCCGTCGCCGCTCTTGGCTGTCTCAGCTCGTTCTATCCCCGTCATCGCGGCCACGCGCGCCGAACGCGCCGCCGCGATCTCCTTCTGACCGCTGACGCCAGCCTTCCGACGGACCCAGCTCTGCAGGAGCGCAATGGCAGTGACCAGGGCGACGGCTGCCGCGCTCGCTTCGCGTACCGGGTTTACCCCGAAGGCCAGCCCAGCGGCGACGGCCAGCAGCGCAAGCGCCAAATAGGTCCCACGAATCGACCAGCCATAGCCGATAGAAACCTCGCGACGACGGGTGGTCACCCAGCAGAAGAACATGCCTCCAGCGGCCCACTGAAGCAGGAAAGAAGCCGTCGCTAGATCGATCACAGGTTGATCAGCGTAAATCGAATCCGGTCAAGTTGTGTGATCTTGGGTGGTCTGACTAGCGGTCGACGATCGCGAGCTCGCGGCTGCTGTTATTGAGTCGACGGGGACCGTCGTCGGTCGCTACCACGATGTCTTCGATTCGAGCTCCCCACTTGTCGGAAATGTAGAACCCGGGCTCGATGCTGAATGCGTTTCCAGCCAGCAGGGGCTCGGCATTTCCACCGACCAGATAGGGGTCCTCGTGGGCTTCCACTCCGATCCCGTGGCCCAGACGATGGAGGAAGTAGTGGCCCAGACCGGCGTCGGTAAGAAGCGAACGGGCTGCGTCGTCGACGTCTTGGGCCCCGGTCCCTACTTGGGCTGCGTTGAAACCAGCCTCTTGGGCTTGGAACAGTGCGTCGTAGGCTTCCCGATACTCGGCGGGAGGTTCGCCCGTGAACAGCATCCGAGTGGTGTCGCTGCAGTATCCCGGTTGACCGGGCGGCTCGGCCGTCGTGCCGCCAAAATCGAACAGGATTGGTTCGTTGGGTTGGATGACTCGGCTACCCGTGTCGTGGTGCGGGCTGGCTGAATTGGGGCCCGATGCAACGATGCAGAAGTTCACCTTTGCGTGCCCTTCCTCCACGATTCGACGGCGAATATCGGCCGCTACCTCGAGCTCGGTTCGGCCGATTACGGGAATCTCGCCCCGCTGCAGCTCTCCCGCAATCTTGTCGACACCGGATCCAGCCCGTGCCAGAGCCTCGACTTCTGCTGCGTCCTTTGTGGCGCGCAACGGCCCAAGAACCGAACCAGCAGTGGTCCACTGGGCCTGGGCAAATCGCCTCTGAAGACCTACGAGGAACCGGCTCCAGGTGTGATCGCCGATCGCCAACCGACCCTTGGTTGCGCCGCCGAGTGCCTGCCCCACCAAATCGATGGGGTCATCGGTCTCCCCCCATGGAGCAAGCGTCATGATCTGCTCTGAATCCACCACGCCATCGATCTCGAAGCCCGGAAGTACAAGGGTGGGAGCACCATCTACCGGCAGGACGAGCATGGTGAGCCGTTCCATCGGATGGGCACCAAAACCCGTCAGCCAAGGCAGGTCTGGTCCCACCGAAAGCAGGACTGCATCGACATCCTTGGACCTCATCGCTGCGCGGACACGTTCTACCCGTTCAGAAAACACATAGGCGACAGTACCCGTTCCACTTGAGTTCTGTGAGATCTCGCCGATTGAAGTGTCATGACTACCCGTCACATCTCCGGAGTTCCTGAACTCACCGCTGCACACGATCGTCTTCGTCAGCGGATTGACACCAGTGCCCGCCGCCTTCGCAGCCGTCTGCGGGTCATCGCCGATGCCCACGATCTGCGGGCTTCGGACTTGAAGCGAACCCAAAAAGAACTGCGAAAGATGCGACAGGAAGGCACCGAGCCCTCCCCCACCGAATTCTGGCAGACGACTGCGGAGCCCATGGCCGCAATGATGGTGAATACCTCTACCGCTGCTATCGACGACGAACTCTTGAATATCGACGACGCCATCGACCGTTTCAGCGAATCGGTTCGAATCATCAACCGCTCGGGCAGCACCCACATCACTGCCGCTCAGGTTCGTCAGATCATCGAGGTCGAGCTCGAGGTACTGGATGATTGTTCAGCCTCGACCGACAGCATCAACCTGCTGGCCCACAAGTGGTCAACTCAACTTCGTCGTGCCGCATGGCGTCGACAGGCCCACGTACTGTTGTTCAAGAGCACAGCCGAGGCCGACACAATCATCGGCCAAGCTCAAGTAGCACTTGTCGATGAGTCGCCGTGGGCCCACACCGACCGACTGCTGTCGGCTTTTGAACTGGGACATGCCGACATCCGAACCCACCTCGTGGACAGAATTGCCGAAGCGGGAACGCTGTCGCCGGTGACGATCAATCGTCGCAACACCGTCGTCGCATAAATCTCTTCGCCGCTAGGCGAAGACCAGACGGCCGATCCATTCGGCGATAAGGGCGGGCTTCTCCTGCCCCTCAATCTCGACGATCATGTTGCGGGTCTGATCGACAGCGTTGCCTTTAACTACCACGTCGATGGTTTGGGCTGTCGCTCGAATACGGGACGTGCTCGGTACCGGATTGATGAACCGAACCTTGTTCATTCCGTAGTTGACGCCCATCAATAACCCACTGAAGTCGACATCCGCGCTGTCTTTGATGCTCTCGCTGAGCTTGACCAGCATCGACAGGGTCAGGAACCCGTGGGCGATGGTCCCGCCGAACGGTGTTGCGGCAGCTTTCTCGGTATCGAGATGGATGAACTGGTGATCGAGGGTGGCGTCGGCGAAGTCGTTGATCCGCTCCTGGGTCATGTCGAACCAGTCGCCGGCGATCGGCTCGGCGCCAATCTTGGCTCGTAGGGCTTCACCAACACGTTCTGCGTTCTCGCTCATGGATCAGATCGTATCTAAGTAACCTCGGAGTAATGAATCCGATCGCGTTAGTGCTGCTGCTGATTGGCTACGTGCTGACCGTGCCGATCGCTAGCCGGATGAAGCGGGTGGTCGAAAGTCAGAACCGATTGGCTATGAGTGGCCATCAGTTCGGGATTGGCATCATTTGCGTTGGCTGGGTCGTTGGGGGCAGAGCCCCGCTCATCTGGCTCCACATCCTGTGGGCGGTAGCCGCCATCATCTGGTTCAACTGGTACGGCGGAAAATCGGCGAAGAGCTGAAGTCGCCCGCCCAGTCACGTTGGAACGTTATGACCCAAGTAGCCTGAAGTTATGGCTTTGAATGTCCGGTGGCTTGGATCTGTGCCATACGCGGAAGCGTGGGACTTGCAGCAGCAGCTGTTTCGTGGCACCTCGGATCATCTCCTACTCCTGGAGCATCCACCCGTCTACACCCGCGGAGTTCGCACCGATCCTGCGAACCTTCTCGTCGATCCCAAGTTGGTGGGAGCTGAAGACCTCACCGTTAACCGCGGCGGCGATGTCACCTTCCATGGCCCTGGCCAGGTTGTGGGTTACCCCGTCCTGAATGTGCCGGGCAAACGTGGTGGCGGTATGGCCGACACGGTTGCCTACGTGACGAAGATCGAACAGATCGTGATCGAGACGCTGGCAGAGTTCGACATTGAGGCTGACCGTTTCGATGGCTTTCCCGGCGTCTGGGTAGAGCCTGCCACGTCCGATGCACGAAAGATTGCGGCCATCGGCGTTCGTCTCACACGAGGTCGATCGATGCATGGTTTTGCCCTCAACGTCTCTACCGATCTTTCGTGGTTCGAACACATCGTCCCCTGTGGTATCGCCGAACACGGCGTGACAACGATGGCGGCCGAAGGCTCTGACGCAACGCCTGCCCAGGTGGCAGTGGTGCTGGCAGAAAAGGCCGCTCATCATTTTGGGCTGGCGCTCGATTGGGCCACCGTCACCGAACGAATCCCCGGTGATACCGATCTCAGCCTCTTTAGTCGCGGCGCCGGAGCCGGTGAATCCATTCGGCCCCAACGCCCCTCCGAGCAGGCACCTGAGCAAGGCGTTCCGGTGCGGCTCAAGGGACGGCTCGCCGACGCCGGGGTAAGCGGCGGCCTTCCTATTGGAGAACGCAAGCCCGAATGGATGCGGGTCAAGTTGGAGACGGGCCCAAAGTACAAGGAACTCAAACGGACCAGCCGAAAGCTCGACCTGGTCACCGTCTGTGAAGAAGCGGGTTGCCCCAACATCTTCGACTGCTGGAACGAAGGCACCGCTACCTTCATGCTTCTGGGAGAGCGTTGCACCAGAGCGTGCGGGTTCTGTCTGGTAGACACCCAGAAACCTCAGGCCGTCGATACCGAAGAGCCGAAGAGGGTGGCCAAAGCGGTCGCCGACCTTGGCCTCGATTTCGCGGTCCTCACGATGGTGGCCCGAGACGACCTCCACGATGGTGGTGCGGACATCGTGGCCAAGACCATTCAGGCGATCAGAGACGAAAGCCCCGGGACAGGAGTTGAGGTTCTGATTTCGGACCTTCAGGGCAATCCGGATTCTCTCCACATCGTTACTGCAGCGCGCCCGGACGTTTTCAACCACAACATCGAGACCGTGATCTCAATGCAGCGAGCCGTTCGGCCATCGGCGGGATACGCCCGCTCTTTGGCCACGCTGTCTCGAGCCAAGCAGGCGGGACTCACCACCAAGAGCGGCATGATCGTAGGAATGGGCGAGACGCCCGAGCAGGTGCGTCAGACTCTGATCGACCTTGCCGCAATCGGCATCGACATCGTGACGATCGGTCAATATCTGCGGCCGACAACTCATCACCTTCCGATTCACCGATGGTGGGAGCCAGCAGAGTTCGACGAGCTCAAACGGTTCGCCGAAGACGATCTGGGAATCCCGCACGTTGAATCGAGCCCGCTCACGCGGTCGAGCCATCATGCAGGGTCTGCCGCAAACGCCATCAAGTGATATC
This sequence comes from uncultured Acidimicrobiales bacterium, assembly GCA_938029215.1. Lineage (GTDB taxonomy): Bacteria > Actinomycetota > Acidimicrobiia > Acidimicrobiales > SZUA-35 > JABDIY01. The sequence goes on from CALHFG010000101.1 coordinate 12,140, forward strand.
GCCGACGCTACGCCGGTGCATGAGCCGCTAGACGCTCAGGAGTCGGAAGACGCCCTTGCCGGCTTCCTTGGCTTCATAGAGCGCCCGGTCGGCCGTTCGAACGAGGTGGTCGGAGTCGATTTCGCTGTCTGAGCTCCACCCGATCCCGATCGAAAGCTTGGTCTTACAGCCGTCGCCGTAGGTGATCGAGCCGTTTGTCTCAAATGACGAAAGGATTCGGTTTCCGATCGCTTGTGCTTCGGTGATGGACCGCACCCGCTTGGGCAGGATCAGAAACTCGTCTCCGCCCCATCGTCCAACCACATCTCCGGCTCGAACGGCGCCCTTGAGGCCCTGGGCGACTCGAATGAGAAGTTCATCGCCGGCTTCGTGGCCCAGTTCATCGTTCACTCGTTTGAAGTTGTCGATGTCAACAAACAGCAGCGCGTAGGGGTCTCCCCCATCCCGTAGTTCTTGTAATTTCTCGCCGAGGATTCGCTCGATGTGTCGGCGGTTCGCCAGACCGGTGAGGGCGTCGTGCATTGCGAGATTGCGGAACGCTTCGCGTTCAGACCGAACCTCAGCCTCGAGTTCCCGACGAGCCCACAGTTCACCGATTAGGCGAGCGAGCACTGTGGTCATTTCGATTTCGGTCTCGGTCAACGCATCAGGGTCTTCAAAGTTGTCGAGGCTCAGGAAGGCAACGGGGCGCCCCTTAGACAGCACGGGGGCTGACACGTTGACAACGATCTCAGAGAGTCGCCCGACCGTCTGGAGCCACTCGTCGATTTCGGGCGTTCGGCTATCGGCGTTGAAGTCGCGCACGATTCGAGCGTTGGGGTCCCAAGTGTCACGAAAGAAGTGGTCTACGGGAAGTACGTGCCGCTGGAGGCCCTCGAGGTCATATCCCGACGCAGCGACAAACCGAAAGTTTGCGGTGCCTGGAATGTTCAGCTGCACGCTCCCACCCTGGACGCCGGGAACGACTTCAACGGCCCGTTCGATCAGGCGCTGGTAGAACTTGTCGTCGTCGGCGGTGGAGTGCGCCAGTTCGCTGAGTTCCAAGAGCGCGCTCCGGAAGCGTTGCTGTTCGGTCAGCACACGATCGACGGCTTTCCAGGCTTCCCTGCCGGCAAACTGGGCGAGATAGCAACCGCCTTCAACCGCCCTCAGGTAAACAGTGTGCGTCTCGCGTTCCATGCGAGGCGCCACGGGAAGTTTGAGCGTTAGGACAACAGGGTCGCGTCCGATGGACTTGGTGGACGACATCAGAGCGGTGTGAAGCTCGCCGTCGGCTACTGAGCCAAAGAGGTCGCCTGCCAGAGGGTTTCGATATCGAATCTGATCGGCGTCGAACAACAACGATGCCAGCGGGCTCATGTCGACGAGCGCAAGCCACGACCCGTGGGCCTCTAACTCGGGTGAGGCTTGGACGACCACGGTTGAGGTATCGACAAGCAGCGGCAAACTCTTGAATGAACACTGTGTAACGAAAAACCGGCGACCCGAGGGCCGCCGGCTGGAGCTTTGCTGGTCGCTGGGGGGCGACTAGGCCAGTTCAGATGTCCATTCGCGGGTTTCGAGGATTTCCTTAACACGGGCCAAGAACGCAGCCGCATAGGCACCGTCGATAGCGCGGTGGTCCCACGCCATAGCGAGCACGCCCACACTGTGGATCACGATGGATTCATTGCCGTAGGCGTCTTCGACAACCACGGGCTTGCGTTTCACGGCGTCGGTGCTGAGGATCGCGACCTGCGGCTGGTTGATAATGGGGAACTGCATCATCGTTCCATAGCTACCGGCGTTGGTGAGGGTGAAGGTTCCACCCACCAGTTCATCTGGCGACAGCGCCTTGCTCCGAGCGCGTCGAGCCATGTCGGAAATCCCACGAGCAACCGCTCGCATGCGCAGTCCGTCAGATCCTCGAAGGACCGGGGCCAGGAGTCCCTGGAAGTCGAGGTCGACGGCGATTCCGAGGTTCACCTGCGGGTGCACGATCAGTTCGCGATCTCCAACGGAGGCGTTGAGGTGCGGGTACTCCCGCAGAGCGTCGATCACCGCACGGGAAATGAAGGGCAGATAAGTCAGGCTGAAGCCCTCATCGGCCTTCCACTGGGCACCGTGCGCCTTGCGGATCTGTTCGACGTTTTCGTAGTCCACCTCGATCGCCGTGAGCGTGTGCGGTGCGACCGCCTTGGACATGACCATGTGCTCGCCGGTGCGAAGGCGAATGTTCGACAGCGGAATGACGGTGTCGCCCTGGCTCGCAGCAACGACAGGAGCTTGCACCTGGCGTGTGACGGGAGCAGGCGCCGGGGCGGCAGCCTGTGCTGGTGCTGCAGCAGCTGGGGCCGGCGCGGGCGGAGCCGGTGAGGCGGCGGCGCCAACGGGCTGGAGTCCTTTGGCTTCGATGTAACGCTGAACATCGTCGCGGCTAATCCTGCCGCCGAGTCCGGACCCCGTGACCTCGTTGACATCGATCCCATACGTGCTGACCAAACGGCGAACCACCGGTGACAGGACCTTGCCTGCGGTGTTGCCTGCGGGAGCGGGAGCCGGCTGGGCTGGCGGCGCTGCGGGAGGTGGAGGTGTTGTGGGAGCAGCTGGCGGAGGTGGAGGTGGTGTGGCAGCTGCCGGTGGCGGAGGTGGCGGGGCTGGTGCCTCAGCTTCGGCGGGTGCTGCCTCGGCTTGGGCCGGTGGGGCTTCCGGTGCTGGAGCTGCTGCGGGGGCTGCGGCTCCGTCGCCAACGACGGCGAGGATGGTCCCGACGTCGACGGTGTCACCTTCGGCGACCTTGATCTCTGTCAGGGTTCCCGCCGCGGTTGAAGGGACCTCGGTGTCGACCTTGTCGGTCGACACCTCAAAGAGGACCTCGTCGACCGCGACACTGTCACCAATGTTCTTGAACCAGCGTGTGATGGTTCCTTCGGTAACGGTTTCGCCCAACTGGGGCATTTCGATTTCGGCCACTGTGGAACAGCTCCTTGGAAATTTCTTGTCTAGACGGGTGAGTACAGAACGTTAGTGAAGCGAGCGGCCGGTCAACGCCATGACCGTTTCGCCGAAGGTCTCGCTCATTGTGGGGTGAGGTTGGATAAAGGCAGCAGTTTCTTCAATGGTCGCTTCCCAGTTGACAGCCATGTAGCCCTGACCGAGTTGCTCGGTGACCCATGGGCCTGCCATGTGAACACCGAGGATGCGACCGCCTGTTCCATCGGGGAGCTTTTCTGCCACGATCTTGACCAAGCCTTCGGTTTCACCCACGATCATTGCCCGACCGTTGGCGGCAAAACGATGCTTCGCCACAACGACGTCGAAACCCTGCTCCTTCGCCATCTCCTCGGTAAGGCCGGCGAAGGCGACCTCGGGATGGCAGTAGACGCACCATGGAACTGCGTCGTAATCGATGGGCGTGACCGGCTCGCCAAGAATGTCTTTGATCGTGTTCATGCCTTCCATGAACGCAATGTGCGCGAGCTGGGCGGTGTTGATGAGATCGCCGACTGCCCACACGCCTTCCACGCCGGTGCGGCAGTACTCGTCGGTAACGACGAAGCCGCGTTCATCAACCTGCACCTGGGTCTGTTCTAGACCGAGCGTCTCGCTGGCGGGACGGCGTCCGATACTCACCACGACGGTGTCAGCGGTGACCGATTGGCCTTCGCCAAACATGACGGTGACGCCGTCATCGCTGGTTTCTTGGCCGGTGACCATGACGCCCGTGTGGATGTCAATGCCCCGCTTCTTGAAGGAGCGTTCCACAACCTTGCGGCAATCCACATCGGTGGTGAGGAGGATGTTTGGTGCCGCCTCGATGATGGTCACCTTGGATCCCATATCGCTGAGCATCGACGCGAACTCACAACCGATGGCTCCGCCGCCGATGACGACGGCGGATGAGGGCAGGGACGGAATCGAGAGCATTTCGGTGGAGGTGACGATGCGATGGTCATCGATCGGGAAATTGGGAATGGTGCGAGCTTGTGAACCAGCGGCAAGGATCACGGCGTCGCCGGTGATGGCGACGTCTCCGCTCTGGCCGCCCGAGATGGAAACGGTGCGGTGGTCAGCCCCCAGGGTTCCGTAGCCGTCGAAGACGGTGACTTTCCGCATTTTGAGAAGGGAGGTGACGCCGCCGACGAGCTGATCGATGATGCCCTGCTTGCGGTTCATGACCGTTTCCCAGTTGACGCTGTCCACAGTGGCGTTGACGCCGAAGTCGGCGGCGTGGCTCACCGTGCGGAAGATCGCTGCGGTTTCCAGCAGCTCCTTGGCGGGAATACAACCAACGTTGAGGCACGTTCCGCCGAGCTTGTTGTACTCGATGATTGCAACGTTCAGCCCAGCGGAGGCGCCGTACAGCGCAGATGCGTATCCACCGGGCCCACCTCCGATGACGACGACATCAAAATGGTTCTCAGACACCAGGTCAGCCTAGCCGCCGCCACATCGACCCGAACGGTTCAAGCGAGCGTCAGGATTCACAGCGAACTTCCGAGGGCGATCGTGGAGCTCGCTCGAACGCTACAGAGCAATCAGGAGCTGAACTGCGGACGCGAGCAGGATCAGCAAGCCGGTAGCCAACGACAATCCGAGAAGTAAACGAGTGCTCACCTTCTCAGCGTAGCGACCAAATCAGGTAGGGTTTCGAGCACTATGGACGTTGCGATAACAGGCTCAACCGGACTCATCGGTAAATCCCTCAAACAAGCCCTCCGGGAGGAGGGTCATCGGCCGATCTCGCTGGTCCGTCGGCCCACACGCGGGGAAGACGAGATTCAATACGACGCCACAACAGGAGACCTCGATGCTGCCTCGCTTGAGGGCGTCGATGCGGTGGTCAACCTCGCAGGAGCCGGAATTGGTGACAGCCGTTGGACTGACAAATACAAGAAGCTCTTGGTCGATAGCAGGGTCGAAACCACAGACCTCGTCGCAACGACCATCGCCGGACTGAACGACAAGCCCTCGGTTTTTCTTTCCGGGTCTGCCATCGGCATTTACGGCGATCGCGGCGACCAGGTGCAAACCGAGAAGTCCACCCCGGCAGAGACCTTCCTGGCGGATCTGTGCGTTCAGTGGGAGGCCGCAGCCCAGCCTGCGATCGATGCCGGGATCCGTACCTGTCTACTGCGTACGGGCATTGTGCTCTCACCGCGCGGCGGCGCTCTCGCCAAGCAGCTCCCCTTGTTCAAGTTGGGATTGGGCGGCAAGTTTGGGAACGGAAAGCAGTACCAGAGCTGGATCAGCATCGAAGATGAGGTGCGGGCAATCCTGTATCTGCTCGAATCCGACATCTCGGGCCCGGTTAACCTGACCGCTCCTAATCCTGTGACCAGCACCGAATTCGCCCGCACGCTCGGGAGCGTTCTCCGACGTCCGGCGATCCTGCCAGTCCCCCAGTTCGGGCCATCGATGCTGCTGGGCAAGGAGCTCACCCAGGCCTTGCTCTTCGACAGCGCTCGCGTGGAACCGACCGTACTGAACGCCAGCGATTTCGAGTACGCCCACCCGGGTCTCGAAGTCGCCCTGCGCGGAATTCTGAACAGGTAGTGGAGCCCAACATCGTTCCCGCCACGGCCCACTTTGATCGAAAGGTCACCGTTGGGTCGCGGGTCATTGCGGCCAACCAGCAAGAGATCTTCGATCTTCTGGCCGACCCTTCACAGCACGCAACGATCGATGGTTCCGACACCGTGTTGCAGACGAGAGATTCAAGCCCCGAACGCCTCTACAAGGGAGCCCGGTTCGGGATGAACATGAAAATGATGGTTCCGTACATCATGTCCAGCACGGTCAGCGAATTTGAAGAGCCAAGTCTGATCGAGTGGCATCACTTTGGCGGCCATCGGTGGCGCTATGAACTAGAGCCTGCGGGCAAGGGCACCCGGGTCACCGAATCGTTCGACTGGGGTCGCGCTCGGATACCTGCGAAGCTCTACGAGGCCGTGGGATACCCAGACCGGCATCGGGCAAGTATCGATCGCACTCTGGAACGCATCGAACGGCACTTTGCCGATCGACCCTGACGTTCTGAACTAGGCCTTCAGCGATCCAGCCCGCAGCAAACGGAGAGTCGCGGCGGCATGGTTCACTTCGGCGCGAGCCTGTTGCTCTTCGGGGGCTCCGGTATTCGGGACTGCGTCGAGAATCGCAACTCGGGTCTCTGCGACCTGCTGCCAGGAACAGCCGGGTGCCAATCCGAGGGTCTGCAGCGGCTCGGTGGCCTCAGGCCCGACGGGACCGTGCTCAATGGTGGTTGACATCTGCGCATCGGGCGTAAGAGCAACGGCGGGATTCCCGAATGCTGGCGGCACGGGAGGGGTCGGAATGTCGGCTGGTTGCTGGAGTGCAGCTGGTTCCTCAACGGCGGGCGCAGCCTGCGGCGGTGCCTCGGAAGGAAATGCGGCGAGGCCTTCGTTCTCGAGTCCCGCGTACACAATGCCCATGTCCGGGAAGGCGGGTCCATTCTGCAGCGTTGGTGCAGCCGGAGTCGGGGTCTGCAGCACTGTTTGTTGCACTTCGGCTAGCTGCTCTGCGGCTGAGTCGAACTGTTCGGCGGCACCGTAGGGGTCAGCCACAACGTCGGCCGGCTCGAAGGCGGGTGCGGCTGGTAGCGCCTCATCGACCACGGGATAGTCGTAGGAAGGGTCGTGAGCTTGCGGAGCGGCGGGCGGCTTTTCGTCACGCCGCTCTACGCCGGCAAGCCAGTCGTCGTTAGACAGATTGGATCCGATGACGTCGGTCGATTCCTCGACGGATTGCTCGTCGGTCGATGTTTCATCGTTCGATGACTTCTTACGAAAGCTTAGGAGTCCCACCTCTGTCTATCGGCGAGATTTGTCTCACCCTTAGCGAGAAGATCCGCCTGAATCACGCGCCCTGCCAAGCCAAGGCACTTCTCCCCCGGCACAAACAGAAGAACTCAAACGACACAAACGGCCCCGTCCCCACGCGAGCATGGCGAGGGCGTTGACTCGTTGTTGGGCGAGGGCGGTAGAGATTGCCCTTGTATGTCCTAGTTCGGTCGGAAGATTCTGAGGAAAAAGTCGCTCTGGCTGGTGGTGTCTTGCCCCGCAGCGAGAAGGGTTCCGTTTGGGAGTATCTCGAATGCTGATCCGAAAGTGTTTGAGGTCGTTTCAGGGTCCTCAGCGGAGAGGATCTGTTGGAACGTTCCTTGTTGGTACCGGTATACGTTCCCGCATGCTTTGAGGTAGGTGTGAGTGTTGCTGTAGGCGGTTGCGATGTCGTACCAACACCCGTCGGTTGGCACTTTGATCGGTGCTTTGTCTGGATCGATTGGTGTGGCCGTTCCGGAGTCGTCGAGCACGTAGAGATCCTGCTGGAGGCCGATGGTTCGTGTTGCTTCGCCGTCGCTCACGATTTCGGCCAGCAGCTTCCAGGTTCGGTTCGCAGTATCGAACTCTGCGACCTGGATGGGCTGTTCGAATCCGGCAGTCCCGATGTCTTGCATTGGTGGCCCACCAATGAACAAGATTCGGCCGTCCTTTTCGACGAGTTCGGCGCCGACGGCGGAGACCGGTGGTGGATCTAAAAGCTCCCATGTGTCTGATTTGGGGGTGTAGGACGCGAATTGTCCTGGTCCGCTCCGTGGCACGAGTTGGTCGCCGGGCTCGGACATCCATGTGTACATGCGATCTTGAGCCCATAGCGTGCGGACGGCACTGCCAGGGTCGAACGGGCTGACTGCGATTGGTCGCCAGTCTCGATCGATCGGGTTGAACTTGGCTCCGGTTCCGAACGACTGGCTGTCGTCACGGCCTCCGAAGACGATGAAGTCTTGTCCCGTCCAAATCACCGCAGCATTCTGGTGGGGTTCCAGCGGTGGGCTGAGCGGCACGATATTTGCCTGGCCTGTTTCGATGTTGAGGATCAAGCTTGAGGTCGGACGCTCCGGGCTTCGGTCCGGGAACCCTCCCCAAGCGAAGAACCACTTGTCGCCGGTGGCATACGTTGCACCCTCCCGCGCTCCGAAACCTTCGATCTCGAAAGTTTCCCAGCCTTCGGTTTGTGGCGCAGTCGAGGGTGTGGTCGCCGGAGTTGATGCGATCGTTGTGGTTGTCGGGTCTGCCGTGGTGATCACCGCAGACCTGTCACCAACACGGATCAATTGGCCGACTGCTGCGATGACGGCCAGACACATAACCGAGGCACCGACAATTCGCCTCCGCTTCTTGGTTCTTCTTCCCAGAGCTGCTTGAGCGGTCGACAGTTCCTTTTCGAGTTCGTCCAGAAACACCTTCGTCATGTCCGGTCTCCTAACTGTGCAGCCAGTGTTGTCAGACCCCTACTGACGCGAACGCGCGCAGCTCCCTCTGAGCAGCCGAGAATCCTCGCCACCTCGCTATACGGAAGATCATCAGCAATCCGAAGCTGAACGGCCTCAATCTGCGTCTGCGGAAGGCGGGACATCGCAGCCCGAATCGCCATCGCAGTGGGCTCCAGATCAATCATGTGCTCAACGCGCTCGATCTCGTCGGGCGACAACCGCAAAGCGCTAACCCCCGTTCTACGTCGAGCCTTGTCAGCAACTCGTTCGGTCCGGATGAAACGACTCAGCTGCCGGCTAGCGATCTTGAACAACCATGCCCTACCCGGCGCACCGGTATCACGAAATCGCCTTCTAGAAAGAAGAGCCTGCGCGAACGTCTCCGCAGTCAGGTCCGCAGCAGTCTGAGCACACCCGGTTCTCTGAACAAAGTACCGGAGCACGCTTGCCGAGTGCCGACGGTACAACTCGACGAAAGGATCTTCCGCGTCGCCACGCGCTGATGCCGACAACAGCTCAGCGTCGGAACGACTGTCGGAAGAATCCACACCCCTTGTATGCCACACCAACCGATCTTGTTACAGCCAACGGGCGCCGAGG
>CALHFG010000102.1 GCA_938029215.1 uncultured Acidimicrobiales bacterium
ATTCCTTCGCCGGCGAAGCCGTCGGGCAGGTTGATCGTTGCGGGGAACGGAGGCGAGTCGGCTATGACGTTCATCCGGCCGGTGCTCAGAGCAAACGCCGTGCGAGTCTGGGATTGTTCGACCCCTTCAAAACCCTCATTCGGTGTGTACACGTCTTCCACAAAGTCGACATCGACATCGTCGGCACTACCGAAAACGCCGTCGGCGCCGACCCCAGCGAACTGGAAGAAGTCACCTCCCTGGTCCATGATGTTGCTCACCGCGCTCTGGTTGTCGGTGTGCCAGTTCCCGAGGAAGTGGCCAGCCTCGTGAGCGACGATGTTGCCAACCGAGACGCCGATGGCGTCAATGATCGATGCATCCGAGCTCCTGGGCAACGCGTTGATGAATCCCGCCTCGGGTGGGGCGGAAAGAAGGTCGAGCAACACGATGGCCGACTCTTCGGTGTCGAAGTTTCCAGGGTCGATCGATTGTGCGATACCAATCGTGGGGATTCCGAGCTCTTCGATGGTTCCGCCAACGATGACTCGGCTCACGTTGGGCTGACCCCAGACGTCACCATGATCTCGACTGTTGAGGACCTCGATGTCGAACTGAGTTCCCTGTCCGGTTGCGTCCCGGTCTCCGTTACCGCCCGTCTGGCGAAGGTCTGCAGACAGACTTTCATGGACTCCCGCCAGAATGGCGTCGATGACTGCGTTTTCGTCGTCCGGGCCCAGTCCCCATCCAGGGAGGAAGGCACTGAGCGGAGACATCGGGACCGCCTCGGTGGGCACGTTCGGATCGCCGCCAGCGAAGATCGCAGGCGAAAGGTCGGCTCCGTCGAAGTCGATGAACAGGATCTGTTGAGCGCTTCCACCGGTCCGGGAGAGTCCGGGTCGAGCGACGAACAACTCTCCGCCGTAAGCGCCGATGCCCTGCACGCCAATGGCATATCGGCCTGTGGTGGCAGCTACATGGTCGAGCCCGATCGAACCGAAGTGACGCAGGGGCGATGACGCGGGGTAGATGAAGGCGGGGGAACCGGCGCTCGCTTGGCGCAGGACTCCGTCGGGGCCGATGATTGCGGCAGCGCCGTTGAACTCGACGTCGAGTCCAAGCCGGATGGTGTCGCCTGCTTCGAGGTCGACCGCAAAGAAATCGACGTCGGGTGGGGGCTGAACGCCACCGATTGAAACGCCCAAGGTATACGGGCCGGTCGCTGATGCGCCGGTTCCCGAACCCGAGTCGAAGGGGTCTTGCACAAAGGTGTTGATGTCAACAACGAATGCCAGGTATGTGCCGGAGGCGGGGACGAACAACTCGAGTGACACGTCGTCGCCAGGCACGTCGCTCAAGTTCAGATCAACGAACTCGCCGAACTCGTTGAAGAGAACGAGGACGGGCATGATCTGGTTGTCGGCGCCTACCGTGGTGTATTCCATCGAGACCAAACGGCCGGCCTCGAGTTGGCCGAGGCTGAAGAAGTCAAAGTCGCCCGAGGTAGTGCCAAAGGGGCCGTCGCCAATTTCACCGGTGCAGAGCACCGCCGTGTTCGGACTGACGCCTGAGTTGTTGGCCAGAGGGATAGCCCCATCGTCCTCCGTCGAGGAGCATGTGGGCTCGGAGGGAATCGCTGGGCCAGCAAGGTTTTCCAACTCGCCTTGCAGGGTGCCGCTGATTATTGCGGTGTCGTTGTCGCCGGAACCGGTGCCGAATCCTTCCACAACGTCGGCATCACCGGGGCTGTCGTTCCCGCCCTGGCCGTCGGCGGGTTCGCTCTCGGGCGCAGCAATCGGGTCGACGGCTCGAGCTGCCACCGGACCTCCGGTCACGGTCTCAGCGAGGCGGCTCCACGCTTCGAGCTCTGCCTTATCACGGCCTGGGATGAACGAGGTCCACGGGTTCGGCCCCAATGCGGCACCGAGCTCGACGTCGTCGATACCGAGACGTCCGCCAGATTCTTCAATCTCGTTGATTGCGAGTTGCGCCGCAATCTGTGCCGCCAGGATGCCCTTGGGTTCTATGGGCGATTCGGCCGCGGTGGTCGGTGCTCCGGAGAGAACTCCCAACATGGCAATAGCGAGTATGGATGCCAGAAGAACGCGCGTTCTCCGCCGATGTGGACTCATGATTTTCCCTTGTGTGAGGGCGGGCGCCATTCGCAGTCGCCGTGGTGGATGTGCCCGCCAGTGCCATCCGCCGCTGCGGCCGAACCTAGTCGGCCGCCGTTGCGGTTGTCACGCTCTGCGCGAATGCTCGCCTGAAATACCGCGTAGTGTGTTCGAATGGGCGCGTAGAGCGAAAAGAATCGATGGCCCTGGGTTGTTACAGGTCGAGGGGAAGGCGGGTGAGGACCTCTGGCCCATGCTCGGTCACCAGCACTTGATTCTCCAGTTTGACTCCCTCGCCTCCGACTCTGGGCCCTACGAAACTCTCGACGGTCAGAACCATGCCGGACTCCAGCTCGCCGTCGTAGCCCCATTCATCCCACTGCTCGGGCCAGTAGATCTCGGGAAATTCATCGCACTGTCCAACCCCATGGAATTGGCAGCAGTACCGTCGGAACTCATCCCATGGTGGAGACCAGGCGTCGAAGGTCAGTTGTCGGAACGTCGTGCCTGGCCGAAGTAGTTCGATGTTGCGTTGGATCTGTTCCACTGCGATCGAGTGCGTGTTGGCCTGAGCCGCACTCGGGGCTCCGTCGCCTACGAGCCATGTGCGCGAGATGTCCACCATCATTCCGTAGGCACCAACCAAATCGGTGTCGTAGCCAAGCAGGTCGCCGGCTTGGACCGTGCGGCTGCTGGCTTCTTGCATCCATGGGTTTGTCCGTGGACCTGACGCCAGGATCTGGGTCTCGATCCACTCGCCGGCGCGTCGGATATTTCCGGCGTGCAAGATCGACCAGATTTCTCGTTCGGTCATCCCAGGTTTCATTTCGTGGTGCATTTCCCGCATCGTTGTCTCACAAGCGTGGACGGCACACTTCATCGCCTTGATCTCGTCCGGGCCTTTGATTGCTCGGGCGAGTTCCATCATCTCAACTCCGTTCCCAATTTCGATGCCGGCGGCGGCAAACCGTTGATAGCCAACCGGGTGGCACTGGTCGATGGCGATCTTGGGTTTGTCGCCTGCATGTTGGCTGACGACATCAATAATCTCATCGGCGAATTTGTTGGCTCGTTCCTTCCAACGCGGGCCGGCTAGGAAGTACGAGGAGCCTTGCGCTGGACGCACCTCGGTCACCGCCGGGTTGTGGGCGTTCAAGAACTCACATTCGTTGAACTCCCAAACGATGCAGGAGCCATCCAATCCGACCCAGCAATAGCGGGCGGCGTTGTGCATGACCCAGATCTGCATATTGGTGCTGTCGGTGGCGTACCGGATGTTCATCGGGTCCATGAGCAATGCGCCGTCGTAGCCCATCAGTTCCAGCTGCCGACGCACTCGTCCGATCCTGTAGTCGCGCATCGCGGCGAGATCTGGAAGCTCTAGACCGTCGTCGAGCCACTGCGTCACCAGTTCCTGGCCCGGGCCGAGGTTCAGATGGTGAAGGTCGGTTGCGGCCCGACGAACCTCGTTTGAGGCATCGGCCAGGCTGATTGCAATCTTTGGAACCTTGGGTGGCGACTGTTCCATAACCATCGGCAGAGTCTGACACAGCCGAACCTACGCCGCAGCTCAAACTCAGGGCTGACATACCCCCAAATCTGCGCGGCTATACCTCGATCGGCACGTTCGGAGTGGGTGTGCTTGTCGTGCGGGTCCTGGTGCGGAACCACTCGGCGATCAGGATGCCCAGGGGTGCCGAGAGCCAGATCGACAGCAAGAGCGAGGCCGACTCGTAGTTGCGAAGGAGAGGTCCGGTCACCACAAGCATCACGCGGAAGAGCCAGAACGCTCCCCACATCGAGCCGAGCGCTCGGATCATCCAGACCTTGTGCCCGGAGACATCGCCGCCTCGTGCGGCTCGAATTCCCATCACCGTAGTGCCGTAGACAAAGGCTGACATTGAGAAAAACCCCAGCATTGCCCAGACTCCGCCGTAGGGTCCGACGGCGTGATGCTCCGAGGCCATCCAGAGGGCACAGATTGTTCCGAGCGTGAGCGACCCGAACGCCACCCGTCCGATGGTTCGATGCTGCCCGCGTGTGGCGCCCGCGCCTGGTCGGAGGACCTGGACATGCATCAGCACAAAGGCGACGGTGTTGAACGCGATGTGCCCCAGCAAAAGGTTGGTTCGCAGCTGTGGGCCGTTAAGGAAGCGATCATGAAACGCCACGCCCCAGGATGAATGATTGACAAAACGGTCTCCCCACACCGTGCAGGCGTTGTCGACACACGACGCAAGGGCCGGAGCTCCTTCGTTGCGGTCGAGACCGATGTTGTCGAATACGTCGTAGATACCAACGAAGAACGCAATGGCGGCCGGGGGTCCCTTTACGAAATAGCCGACGTTGAGGACCACCGCAATTGCGAGGCCGAATCCGAGAAACGGCCACCACCGCTGGGTCCTCCAAGCCGCCACGAGCAGCCCGGCCCAGACAACAAGCGCAGCGTAGATAGCAAGGACGTCGTAGGCGATCTTCATTGTTCCCTCAGCAGTGGTTGTCGGCTCGTGACAACCACCGTAGACGTTCAGCCGATAGGCCTCTAGTGAACCGACACGCTGAGTCAACGACAAACGGGGCGACCGCTCTCGCGGACGCCCCGTTCGTTGTGAGGTTTAGTGCTCGGTCTTGGGCAATGCCCGGTCTGTTTAGACCTGAGCCTCGTCTTCTGAGGGGATGACCTCTTTGGCGATGGCCTTGGGCGAGTCGCCGAGGTACCGAACGGTTGAGGTCGCGACCAGGCGGGCACGGCCTTCGCTCATGTTCGCAGTGAGGAGCTTCTCCGCTGCGACTCCGTTCATCCAGTCGAGCACTGCGTAGCGATCGTCAGCGATCGCTCGAGACAAGGCCGCGGCTTCGATAAGGCGGCCGGGGGAGTAGTCCTGACAGTCGGTATTCATGCGCCCGTCATAGACCCGATAGGTCTTGCCGTCGAGAAGTGCAACCACGTACGCCGCGAGCTTTCCGTCGAGGCGGAGGCTTGCGATTTCGACCTCCCACTTGTCGGGCGTTGCTTCGCAAACTCGCCGCCAGAACTCACGCTCTGCAGGTCGATCCAAGTCGCTGTCACGACGGGCGTGCCGGTCTCGGGATACGTGAACCGATTCCACCTCATCGATCAGTTCGGGCGTGATGGCCTTCCCCCGGTCGAACGAGATCGAAAGCTCGAGGCCATCGTTGGTGATCTTCTTCTGGGCCCGGCGAAGCTGCTTGCGCATGCTCTTGGAGAGCACTTCGTTTACGTCGTGGGCGGTGGAGAACGCGACTCGCGGGATACGGAGTTCGGGCAGGGTTTGAGCTTGCTC
>CALHFG010000103.1 GCA_938029215.1 uncultured Acidimicrobiales bacterium
GCCGACAGCGACATTCCAATCATTATGGTCACGGCCAAGTCGACCGAAGACGATCTCTTGCTCGGGCTTGACCTTGGAGCAGACGACTACCTCACCAAGCCGTACAGTCCGCGAGAACTCATGGCTCGGGTCCGGGTTCTCATGCGGCGCTCGGGTTCCAACCGCTTGGACTCAGTGAACGTCCGGGTGGGTCAACTCGCTATCGACACCAGCCGGCACGAGGTCGTAGTCGATGGCTCCGCCGTGGAGTTGACCCCCCGAGAGTTCGGACTACTGGCTGCCTTGGCGCAAGAGCCCGGGCGAGCGTTCAGCCGGCGAGAGCTCCTCGATCGGTCGGTTGGCTTTGACCACTACGCATTGGAGCGAACCGTCGATATGCACATCGCCAACCTTCGCAAGAAGATCGAACCTAACGCGTCGAGTCCCACATATGTACTGACGGTTAAGGGCCGGGGCTACCGGCTCGATGACAAAGCAGCCTGAGGTGTTGGACCGCCTTTCAACCCAGGTCTTCCTGGTGTCGATCGCTGTAGCGATCGTTGCCGCGCTTCTCACCGGTGCTCTGGTTCGAAACCGCACAATCGAAGCGTTCGAAGAAGCCGTCGAGCGCGATCTCGCAACCGACAGTGCGATCTATGGGTCAGTGTCGCAGTTTCCGTTCTATTTCCGGTCGTGGGCTGATGGTCAGCTCGAGATCGAGTCCTTGAGCGATCATTTCCAAGAACGAATTGCGATTACCGATCTCGCCGGCACAACCGTGCTAGCCGACAGCGACCCGGGAGCCGAACTTCCACCCGAAGCCGTCGCAGTCCTGGTGAGCGATCCGTTCGAGACCGAATACGACGAAGACATCGTGGCCCTGTGCCTCGTCGAGCTCTCGAACCTTGATGCTCTCGACGACGGGGTGATCTCGAACGGAGTAACGATCGACGACATAGACGAAGATGACTTCAATAGCTGCCTCGCCGAGAACCAAGTCGCTCCCGAGGCAAACGCCCTCCTATTTCTGGGGTACCCGACCGACTCGGTCGATCTCGGCAGTTTGACATTGGGCGGACTCGTACTTGGCGGGAGCGGGGTTCTCCTGGTCGCAGGACTCGGCGCAGTACTGATGGCGCGCCGCGTCAGCGAGCCAGTCGCTGAGCTCACCCATGCGGCCGGGCGACTGGCGGCAGGAGATCTATCTCAGCGGGTCGATCACACAGGACAAGGAGAGATCGGTGCCTTGGCCCAATCGTTCAACGACATGGCAAGACGACTGGAGGAGATCGACGTCTCTCGGCAACGGCTGATTAGTGATGTAGCGCACGAACTGCGCAATCCGATAGGAGCGCTGCAAGGCAACCTCGAGGCAGCTCAGGACGGCGTGCTTCCCCTGGATGACTTCATGGTCGCAAGTCTGGTTTCTGAAACCAGACACCTCGGTCAACTGGTCCGCGATCTTCAGGACGTGAACCTGGCCGAGCTTCAAGAGCTTCGTATTCACCCGCAGGCGATGGACCTCTATGAATTGTGTGCCCACGTGTCGGCCACCTACCGCGCAATGAGCCCCGGACATGAGCTGCGGTGTATCGGTTCGGGTGCGATCGTGTACGCCGATGGATTGCGCATTCGCCAAGTCGTCGAGAACCTCATCAAGAATGCGCTCACGCACACCGAACCAGGCGGCACTGTTACCGTTACCGTCGAAACCGATCAGGATCGAGTTCGGTTGACCGTGACGGACACCGGAATGGGCATCACCAAAAGAGACTTGCCCCACGTCTTCGACCGATTTTGGCGAGCTGACTCGTCGCGAACACGAACCACCGGCGGTACTGGCCTTGGACTGAGTATTTGTCAGGCGATCGTCGACGCTCATGGCGGGCGCCTGACGGTTGCGAGCGAGCCGGGTGTCGGCACCACGTTTGCCGCAACCTTGCCCGCTGCACCGGCGGCGACACCCATGATCGCTCCACCCGCACTAGCACCGAACGGGTAGCTCAACAACGGCCCGAATTGTGCCGATAGAACATGTCATGGATACCGACACACGTGTTTTCACGGTCGTCATCGCGATCTCAGACCCCGGAGCCAGCGTGGCGGCCCGCCACCTGGTTCAGCATCACGGGCGCTACGAAATCGTCCGCGAAGTTCCGAATGCGGTCATGTCGATCGATGCCTGCACGGTGCTCAAGCCGGACCTTCTTGTCATCGCCGATGATTCACCGGGTCTGAGAGGCACCGAGGTATTGGGCGAAATCCGCCACAACAGTCCCGACACCCAGGTGCTCATGGTGGCCACCTACGACGCAACGTACTTGCGCAATTCTGACCACGACGTGGTCGCGGCCACGATCGCGGTTCCGGAGACGATCAACGACGCCCTCGACGCTATTGCAGACGCCTTCGATAGCCCCGAGCAGTTCTCGGTGCCGGAACGACGCCGAACCGACCGAAGGGTCAAGCAGGACTGGACCAAGGTCTTCGCCGAGCGTCGCTCCGCGGACAACTCCCGGCGCGACAGCGAAGAAACCGAATAGGGCTACCGGTCGGCATACTCTCATCGCAGAGGTGCTCGATCATGGCTCAAGGATTTACTGCTACTGACGTTGCTGACCAGTCTGGTCGCACGTTCTTCATCACCGGGGCGAATACCGGCCTCGGCTTTGAGGTCGCTCGCGTGCTCGCGGGGAGACGCGGCCGGGTGATCCTGGGATGCCGGTCCAGTGCGAAGGGAGCCTCGGCCGCAGACTCCATTCGAGCCGAGACGCCGGGTGCCGACGTTGCCGTCGTCCAACTGGACCAAGCCGACCTCGCATCGGTAGCCCGTGCGGCGTCCGAAGTCGCTTCCGAGGAACGCCTCGACGTGTTGATCAACAACGCGGGAATCATGAACCCTCCTCGACAACTCACCAAGGACGGCTTCGAGTCTCAGTTCGGCGTGAACCACCTAGGCACGTTCGCACTCACCAGCCACCTCCTTCCGAAGCTGGATGAAGGAACAACCGGGCGAGTGGTACTCACGAGCAGCATCGCCCACCGCGACGGGCAGCTGTACTTCGATGACATCGCAGCCGAGAAGTCCTATGACCCCATGGCGCGGTACCGGCAGAGCAAGCTTGCGAACCTGATGTTCATGTTCGAGCTTGACCGTCGGCTGAGGGCGGCGGGCTCAGCCACCAAGGCGGTGGCCTGCCATCCCGGCATCGCCGATACCGACCTGTTCAAGAGCATGCCGTCGTGGATGAAGCTGATCACCCCCGTGGTGAAACCGTTCTTCAACTCCGCTGCAGCGGGCGCATGGCCGACCCTTCTCGCCGCGGTCGGACCCGACGTACGGGGCGGCGACTATTACGGACCGGCAAAGCGAAACGAGACCGCAGGGCCCGCCGTCGCCGCCAAGCCGAGTGACCGCAGCCAAAGCATCCAGCTCGCTGAGCAGCTGTGGAACCTCTCGGTCGAGATGACCGGGGTCGACCCAGGCATTTAGCTCGCTAGCCCAGCTGGACGGTCAACCACCCGAGGCAGCCGAATCGCCCTCAGGATTGGCGATTAGATCGTCGTAAGGATCATCGAGCCAATGCTCTGGCAGCGCCACCACCTGGGGCCCCTTGGTGTGGCCCCGCGCGACCCGCCTATTCTCCTGAGGCAATGCCACGTCGGGTACTTCGGCCAACAGATCATCGAGCTCGTCTAGCGATTCGATCATTCCGAGCCGACGCCGGAGTTCTCCACCGACGGGATATCCCTTCAGGTACCACGCCGTGTGCTTTCGGAATTCCCGCACACCCTTGTAGTCGCCGAACCAGGCCACAAGTTCCTTGGCGTGCTCGGCCATAAGCAGCACAACGTCTGAGGTTCGAGGAAATTCCGGGAGCTCTTCGCCAGCAAACGCGGCCTCGAGGTGGGCAAAGAGCCACGGTCGCCCCAAACAGCCGCGTCCGATCACAACTCCGTCGCAGCCGGTTTGCTCCACCATTGCGAGAGCATCGGCGGCTTCCCAGATATCGCCATTGCCGTAGACGGGAATGTGGTCAGGCACCGCCTCCCGCAACCGAGCGATGGTGGTCCAATCGGCGGTACCGCTGTAGAACTGGGCGGCGGTTCGACCATGAAGGGCAACTGCGGCGATGCCTACATCGGCGGCGATGGCGCCGGTATCGAGGTAGGTGATGTGGTCTTGGTCTATGCCGACCCGGAATTTGATCGTGACCGGAATATCGCCTGCCGCCTGCACCGCAGAGTCAAGAACTGACCGCAACAGTTTTCGCTTGTAGGGCAGAGCGGAACCACCACCGTTCCTGGTGACCTTACGTACGGGGCAGCCCAGGTTGAGATCGAAGTGATCAATTCCCTCGATGTCGATCAACTTGCGAATCGCTTCGCCCACAATGCGAGGATCCACGGCCGCCAACTGCAAGCTTCGAGGAGACTCGTCCTCGGCAAACTGGGTGAGCTTCATGGTCTTGAGGTTTCCTTCAACCACGGCACGGGCAGAGATCATTTCGCTCACGTAGAGCCCGCCGCCATAGCGTCGACACAGGCGCCGAAACGGCGCGTTGGTGACACCGGCCATTGGGGCCAGCACGACCTTGGGAACGTTTCCCGGAGAAAACAGGCGCGGCTGCGCAACATCACTCACATTGCCAAGGATAGAAGCTCGGTGGGCATCGACCAGCCCGCGCGGGCGAGCAGATCGACTGGTCAACCCTTGAGCCGGCTTGAGCCGGGATCGAACTGTGGGCCCTTCACGATCGTTGCTGGGTAGCGCACACCGGTCCGTTGCACCTCGACCGACGTGCCGACGACCGTGACCTCCGGATCAACGAACGCATGTGCCAGAAACGCGCCGACGTTGTATCCGTACTCGCCGCCAGCGATTCGGCCGATGGTCCTATCGCCAACAAGAACGGGCTCCCAGCCGTACACGATGGAACTCGCGGCATCGAACCGAAGGGTGACCAGCCGCTGACGCACGGGGGCATCGAGAGCAGCCTGGCGGCCCCGGAAGTCCTTTGTGAGGCTCATCGCCCAGGCCACACCACTCTCGGCGGGCGTGTTGTTCGGCGACAGGTCTGACCCCCACAGCCGATAGCCCTTTTCGATTCGGGCCGACATCACCGCCTGCACACCGACCGCGGGCATGTCGAATGACCGGCCAGCCTCCCACAACGTGTCCCAGACGTGCAGTGCAAGAGAAGCGGGTACGTATAGCTCCCAGCCGAGCTCGCCTACATACGACAATCGGATTGCCGTCACCGGGGCCATACCGACATCGATCGATCGGGCCGTGTACCAACCGAAGGCATCGTTGGAGCAATCGTCCTCGGTCACCGACTGCAAGACCGCCCGACTGTTCGGTCCCCACAGTCCGATCGCAACAAGTTCTTCGCTGCGATCGGTGTACCGAACCGACCCGTCACCGGGGGCCAGCGAACGAAACTGTTTCAGTTCAGCCGGCAGGTTTCCCTTTCCGGTGAGAATCCACCACCGGTCAGGGCCGAGCCGGGCGACGGTCAGGTCACGGGCCACGCCGCCGGAAGGGGTCAACACCAACGTGTAGGCGACGCCGCCGGTGGGGAGATCAACATCGGCGCTGCATAGCCACTGCAAGTGCTCGAGCGCTCCGGGCCCGGATACTTCGATAGGGCCGATGCCGGCGGACCAGTCGACCATCCCAACGTTCTCCCGCAACTCCAGGTGTTCAGCACCCATGATTGGCGAGTAGCCGATTGCGTCATAGCCATCGCGCTCGGGGATCTGGTCTCGGTGTTTTTCGACCAGACCCTGGTTTGACTCGTAGTACAGCGGCGTTTCCTGGCTGGCGATAGGAACAAAGTGGCCGCCCAGCGACTCGAGGCGGTGGTGGTAGGGCGAATGGCGAAGATTCCGAACCGAGGATGCCACTGCGGTGGGGTGGAGATCTTCGAATCCGATTTCGTAGAAGTACTTGGACTGCCGGCTCAGAAATGCCCGGTTCGATTGGTGGGGATGGAAACGATTGATGTCGGCGACCGACACGTCCATTCCGGGATCGCCCGTCAACATCCACTGAGCCATCACCCTGCCGATTTCGCTGCCAAAGGAAAGCCACGCACCGACCGAGGACCACAGACCAGCTACCTGGGTCTCACCCAGAATCGGATAGTTGTCGACCGTGAAAGAGAACATTCCGTTGAAGCCATCGGCGATTCCCGATTGCTTCAGCGGCGGCATGTGGTGCTGCATCTTGGACCACGCCCCGGAGAAGTCCTCCGGCGTGAACGGCAGCTTCGCGGTTTTTGGCAACGCGCCGGGATCGACGAGCCGGGCGGGATGGTCGTAACTGCCAATGCCGATGTGGTCGCCGTGCTGCCGGAAGTAGATGGACAGATCGTCGAACGCGGTCACCGGCATGGCCACCTCCTGCTTCGCGATCGACTCGAGCCCCGGAACCGGGTCGGTGAAGATGTACTGATGCTCGCCAGGGAACAGCGGCATCGGCGTTCCAGTCTTCTGTGCGAGCAGCGGAGCCCAAATATTGGAACAGACGATGACCTGCTCACACGAGATCCGGCCTCTCGCGGTCAACACCGCTTGTACCCGACCGTCCGCGATCTCAATATCGATCACCTCGGTGTGGCCGAACGACTGCGCCCTTCCGCTGCCTTCTGCAATCCTGCGCATCGATGTCGCCAACAGACTGGTTCGAACGATTCCCGACGACGGAATGTGAACACCGCCCACGATGGTGCTCGGATCAACGATGGGGAGCATCGCCGCGATTTCCTTCGGGCTCACCATGTTGGCCTCAATGCCTTGGCTCAGGCCGATGTCGGCCAGTCGCTGATGAGCCTCTAGCCGCTCGGCGGTGTTGGCGATCTCGATCATGCCGACGCGGTAGAACTGCTCCTCTCCGGGGTTTGCCAGCGGCAACGTGTCATAGGCGTTACGGCTGGCGATACCCAAGCGAGTGAAGAAGTCCGAACCGGTGAGCGTACGCAGACCGCCCGGCGCGTGAGAGGTGGAGCCATCGTTGTGATCCAGGTCCCCCTTGTCCAGCAACACGACACCGTCGGCCCCCATGTCGGTCAGATGGCGAACAACGCTGCTGCCGATGATTCCGGCGCCGATGACCACGATGCTGGCAGTGTCGGGTAGCGACGAACGTTGCTTGTTGGAATCGGTCATGCACGCTCCTTAGGCGAAGGTGGGGCCGGTGAGCCCTGGCAAAGTATGTCGTCCCCTGACTCTGGACACAAGTGTCCAGAGTGGTTACGGTGCATCCATGATCGCAGCACCACACAGGCTTCATCGATGCCGGTGAGCAGCTGATGGCGCGCCGACGAGAACGAGCAAAGCGCGTGCGCACGCCGGTCAGCACCACCCATCACCGTCGCCTCGTCAACCCGTTCGAGCCCCTGAAGGTGCTCTCTGACGACAACGTGGCACACATCCACCAGACGGCGAAGACCTACCTCGCCGAGCATGGCATCAAGGTTTTGCTGGACGAGGCTCGAACCATCTTTTCCCAAAACGGCTCCACGGTCGACGAATCAATGATGGTCCGCATCGATCCCGACAGCATCGACGCAGCACTCGCCGCTGCACCCACAGAGTTCGAGCTGCTCGCGCCCAACCCCGATCGGAACCAGCATGTGGGCGGCAACAGTCTGGTCCTGGCGCCAGTGGGCGGGCCCCCGTTTGCAAGCGATCGAGAAAAGGGCCGCCGCCCCGGCACGATCGTTGACCAAGAGAACTTCCTGAAGCTCACCCAGAGTTACGACGTGATGGGGTCCACGGCGCCCTGTGTCGAGCCGAGTGATCTCCCTCTCAACACCCGCCACCTCCGGTCGGGGCTGGCCACATTGACGCTTTCGGACAAGCCCGCCTTCATCTACTCGCGCGGGAGAGACCGGGTACGAGACAGTTTCGAGCTCACCAAGCTCCGCTTCGGCATCGAGTCAGACGAAGAGTTCGCCCAGGCCCCCCGATGTTTCACCAACATCAACGTCAACTCGCCCCGACAACTCGACATCCCAATGTCGATGGGCATCATCGACTTCGCTCGAATGGGGCAGATGAACATCATGACGCCGTTCACCCTGGCTGGGGCGATGGCACCGGTGACCCTCGCTGGGGCGCTGGTTCTCCAGCACATGGAGGTACTCGCCGCAGTCACCCTTGCCCAGCTTGTTCGACCCGGAGCACCAGTGCTGTATGGCGCGTTCACGTCCAATGTCGACATGAAGTCGGGCTCTCCCGCGTTCGGAACTCCCGAAGCGATGAAGGGAGCTCTTGCTAGCGGACAGCTCGCCCGACACGTAGGCCTTCCGTGGCGTTCATCGGGCTCGAGCGCGTCCAACGCCGTGGATGCGCAAGCGGGCTATGAGACCATGACCAACACATACGCGGCGTTCCTCGCCGGCGCCAGCTGGATCATGCACGCAGCCGGCTGGCAGGAGGGCGGCCTCACCGCCAACTACGAGAAGTTCATCGTGGACGTTGAGATGTGTCAGATGATCGCCGAGACTTGCCAGCCGCTAAAGGTCGACGAGGCCGAACTAGCGCTCGACGCCATTACCGACGTTGGACCCGGTGGCCATTTCTTCGGAACCGACCACACGCTGGCCCGATTCGAAACAGCGTTCTACCAACCACTGGTCTTCAGCCGAACCAACTTTGAGCAGTGGACCGAGGAGGGCAGCCGCCGAACCGACGAGCGGGCGACCGAGATCTGGAAGAAGGTTCTAGCCGAATACGAGGCCCCTCCCCTCCCCGATGACCGTCGGGCCGCCATGTCCGATCTTGTGGACCGCCGAACCGCCGAAGGTGGCGCCGCGCCTGACTAGCCCCATGACCGACTGTTCCCCATCCTCATCAAAACGAATCCACACGAAGGTCACCCGCGATGACTGGATCGACACAGCACTCGCTGCGCTTCAGGACGAGCCGGTGGATCAGCTCAAAGTACTGAACCTAGCCAAGACCCTCGGTGTCTCTCGTTCCAGCTTTTACTGGTACTTCCAGAGCCCGGAGGAACTTCGGGCCGAGCTCCTCACCGTGTGGGAGCACAACACAACGTCGATCGTGGAACGCACCCAGCGACCGAGTGCTTCGATCAACTCGGCATGCCTGGGTGTGTTTGAGTGCTGGGCCGACCCGAAGCTCTATCACTCGATGCTCGATCTGGCCGTGCGTGACTGGGGCCGTCGGGACACCAAGGTCGACGCTCAGGTTCGAGAAGCCGATGCGGTTCGACTGGACGCACTGGCCCAAATGTTCCGTGCCCATGGATTCGATCCAGCGGAAGCGGTCGTTCGGGCTCGCCTGCTCTACCACAGCCAGGTCGGGTACTACGCCACGGGTACGACCGAGCCGATGACGGCTCGGCTGACCTACCTTCCGCACTACCTCGAAGCAATGACAGGCACAAAGCCAACGATCGCCGAGCTGAACGCGTTCTCGGCGTTCATCGCGACGACCGCCGCCGCGAGCGGCCCAACCACGCCCCGCACGTAGCAGCGGCGGAAGCGCCAGCCGCTATCCGGGCATCCAGTCCCCTCGACCAACGCGGGTGAGGTCGAGGAAATGCCAGACCGGCGAAAGCAGATCGAGGCCGCGCCCATGACCCTCGAGCAGTGATGCTGAGCCGGAGTAGGAGCGTCGGACCACGGCGCCATCCCGTTCATAGACACTGATATGCGGCCATTGGTTTCCGTCGGCATCCTGGCCGCCCGCGTCGGTCTTGAAGCCCGAATCACCCGCGGCGAACCACCGCAGATTGCTCCAGCCGCGCTCAGCCACCATTGCCTCGGTCGCTTTCCACTCCCCTCCGGTCAGCAGTACGAAATCAACCGACTTGTCGAGATGGTGAGCGACCGCGTTCCAACCGTCGGCCCACATGGCACACATCGGGCAGGGAACCGCCTGACGTTCGCCGAACATGAAGTGATAGACCACCAGTGGCCTGGCGCCCACCAGGTCGTCCAGCTGTACCGGCCCCTCGGGCCCATGGAATCGATAGCTCGACATCACCGGTCCCGGCGGAAGATCGCGTCGGAGTTGCGCCACCGTCTCTCGCTGAAGCATCAGTTCGTGCTCAGCCTGAAGCAGCTCCTTCGTTGCCTGCTCGTACTCTGTCACGACGTTTCCCACTGCTCGACGAGTCGACCGAGACATTCGGCCCATCCGACCGCATGCTCGTCCTCGGGTCCCATGGGAAGACCGTCATGCCGTAGGAGCACGCTGGTTCCACCGTCGTGATCGGTCAGCGTGATCGTCACCGTAGTGGAACCAACAGGAACGTGGGGACTGTGTTCCCAACCCCACGTGAAAACCACGTGTTCATTGGGTTCGATCGAGACGAACCTTCCTCGAGCTACGTGGTCGGGACCGATCGCCACGCCGTAGTCCTGGCCCACCTCGGGTGTGTCGGTGAACTCCCCCAACCAGCGGGCCAACTTGACCGGGTTGACGAGAAAGTCGAACACGGCTGAGCGTGGTGCTCGAATCCATTGCTCAGAGAGGAGCGGTTGTTGATCCAAGGGCTCATCGACGCGTGGGGTTGGTTGGCTCATTTCTTTCTCCTTTTTGAAGCTGCCTTGCGCTCGTTCCACTGCTCTCTCTCCACCTCGACCTTGAGATTGGACAGCGCATCGTTCCAGAACTGATCCATCCAGGAACGCAGTTCGACCAGGCCCTCGGGCCGAGCCGAGTACAGCCGCCTTGTTCCCTCCGAGCGCACGTTCACCAGCTCCGCATCAGCCAAGACACGAAGGTGCTGGCTGATCGCCGGGCGGCTGACATCGAACTCGGACGCGATGTCCGAGACGGTTCGTTCGGTGTGACGGACAAGATCGAGGATCTCCCGTCTCGTAGGTTCGGCGAGGGCTCGTACTGCTGCATCCATTTCGAAATTCAGTGTAGACAAGTTTGTAAGTGATGACTAACGTAAGCCATCACTTACCTAACGTCAATGCCTGAAAGGCGCAAACCTATGTCCTCTGACCAACTGGAAACCCTTGCCTCCTTCCACCGCGGCGCTCACCGCCTGGTCGACCAGATCACCGACGACCAGTGGGAGCTTCCCACCCCCTGCACCGAGTGGAACGTGGCGCAGCTCGTTAACCACATCACGGGCTCGATCAATGTGTTGGCATCAGCCGCTCTTCGAGAGGTTCCCGCTCTCGCTGATCCCAACGACGACCACAGCGGAGACGATCCGCGAGGCGCACTCAAGAAGGCGACCGAACGGAGCCAGCGGGCATGGAACAAGCCCGGTGCGTTGGACGGTATGGTGTCGATTCCGGGCGACATGCCCGCTGCTCATTGCCTCGCGATTACGTTGATCGACACGGGCACGCATCTTTGGGATCTGGCCGAAGCAATCGGCGCCGACCACGGGCTCTCAGCTCGTGAAATCCAACTTCTCGACGATCTGAACCGGCAGGTTGTGAACGAGGACGTGCGGGCCGGCGGCGGATTCGGAAAGATCCTGGATCCGACTGACGACACGGAATTAGCGGGAATGTTGGCGTTCGTCGGCCGGTCGGTCTAAGCGGACGAGTCGTGGCGGCCGAGCTCCTCGGCCCGCAAGTGAAGATACAGACTGTCGAGAATGGTCGCGGTCAGTTCCCTCACCTGCTCATCGTCATGATCCCGGCCAAGTGCTCGAACGATGACGTCAAACCCGACCGCCTCCGGTGCATCAAAGAGATCGTCTTCAACGTCCGCCTGATGGACGATCTGGCCTATCCGCCACAGCACCGGGTCCAGGATGTCGTTCACTCGCAGAATCGTCTCGAACGTGACGTCTTGTCCTTTGTGCGTGAGTTCGCAGCCCACCATGTCGAATGGCGTCGAATCGGCGGGCACTTCGGCGATGTCGTTCACATAGGAAAACTGAGCAGCGGGGTCCACGTACCGTTTGATGAGCCATGCCGACGCGGCTCTATCTACGTGGATCCCGGCTCGGGTGGTCCAGTTCACTATTTTGGCTCCCCCGTGCCGGCGATCTTGGTTTCAGCGTCGCGAGCGTCGAGCGCTAGCGATTGCACCGCTAGACGAGCCTGGTCGCGGCGCGGTGAGCGAAAGTGGTCTCGACGTTCAATGCGACGCCACTCTCTTCGCAAGCGGCTTATTGAACGACCATCGAGCGTGGGCTCGGCCGCCTCGATCTCTTCGATGAGCACCTGATACTCGGCGTCGCGGTCGGCGTTCAGGCTCGCAATGAGCTCGGCGTCCTTCGTGGCGCCGGTGACGGCAACCCACACGGTCGCCTCGCCACCAACCTCTAAGACCATTGCGGCCACCCACTCCAACTGCTCCTTGGTTCGAGCGTCGTTGGGCAGCGCGACGAGTCCGTCACCGAGCTGGACAACACCGTGACTCTTCAGCCGCCTCCATATGGCAATGCGGGGAGTCGATGGATTGCGCGGCACCCGATAACTCAGCAGAGCCCATTGTCGACCCGACGGAAGTTGCGTAACCACGGTTTCGATTGTAGCGTCCCGGGCATGCGGGCAATAGCGAAACCACGGTTACACAAGTGGCCAGGTGCACCTATTCCTCGCCGCGACTGGATCGCCGCTTGGGCCACTGTGGCCATCAACAGCTTTGGCGGACCTGCGGGCCAGATTGCGGTGATGCACGACGAAATCGTGGAACGACGTGGTTGGGTCGGCGAACGGCGCTTCCTCCACGCGTTGAACTACTGCATGTTGCTCCCCGGGCCGGAGGCCCAGCAGTTGGCCACCTATCTGGGATGGCTGCTGCGCGGGCCGGCGGGAGGATTGTTTGCCGGAGCGTTGTTTATCCTTCCGGGCTTTGTCTCGATCATGGCACTGAGCATTTTGTTCGCCGCCTATGGCGAGCAGACCTGGGTGGAGGGTCTGTTCTTTGGTATTTCTGCGGCGGTCATCGCAGTCGTTGCGAGCGCTGTTCTCCGCATCGGGGGCCGTGTCATAAAGAACCCGGTGATGCTCGCCGTAGCGGTCGCTTCGTTCGTTGGCATCTTTTTCTTCGAGCTCCCCTTTCCGCTCATCGTTGCCGCGGCCATTGTGATTGGGCTGATCGGGGGTCACCTTCGGCCCGAGCTGTTCGCGCTCATTAAGGGACACGACGAGGAGGGCCAGGTGGACCGGGAGGGTGTGCTCGTCGGAGATGCCCACATCGAACTCGGCCGTCCATCCTGGACCCGGTCACTGCGTGTCCTGGGTACAGGAATCGTCCTGTGGTTTGGACCCATCGTGGTTCTCTTGGTGGCACTTGGAGAGTCGTCGGTGTTCGTGGACGTCGCGTGGTTCTTTTCTTCCGCAGCGGTCTTGACCTTTGGCGGCGCGTATTCGGTCCTGGCCTACATCTCTCAAGAAGCCGTTGCTTTCGGCTGGCTCGAACCAGACGAAATGATCTCCGGGCTCGGCATGGCCGAGACCACTCCGGGACCCCTCATTCAGGTTGTCCAGTTCGTGGGCTTCATGGGCCCCTACCGAGACCCCGGCTCGCTCTCGCCCCTTCAGGCGGGCGTGTTCGGGGCAGTCGTCGCCACCTGGGTCACGTTCATCCCGTCGTTCCTTTGGATTTTCCTGGGTGCGCCGTTCATCGAGCACCTCCGTGGCCGCCCATCACTAACCTCGGCTCTCTCAACCGTCACCGCCGCGGTCGTTGGCGTGGTCGCCAACCTCGCCATCTGGTTCGCAATCTTCACCCTCTTCGACCAGGTTGCGACGCGACGAGGCTTTGGTGCCGTTCTCTACCAGCCGGACCTTTCCTCACTCGACTGGGCGGCCCTCGCACTAGCGCTCGGCGCGGCCTTTGCGATCTTCGGAAAGGGAATCAAATCGCTTCGAGTGGTCACGGTCGCCGCCCTCGTCGGAATCGCCTACACGTTCATCACGAGCTAGTTCCCTACTCACAACGGAGAAACCAATGACAGCAAGAATCCTCTTCATGTGCCCACACTCGGCCGGAAAGAGCTTGGCCGCGGCCACCTACTTTCGCGCCGCAGCCGCAAGAGCACAGCTCGAGGTTGAAATCGGCGTTGCCGGGCCTGACCCCGACGACACGAACATGCCTCTTGTCGAGGCTGAGCTCAAAAAGGAGGGCTACACAATCGGATGGCAGCCCAAGCTCGTCTCGACCGAAGACATCGCGAACGCCGACTTGTTGGTGAGCATTGGCTGTGACCATTCGACCATCCCCACCGAGCGCGAGATCGTCGAGTGGGACTCACCGATGATAAGTCAGGATCTCCACGGCTCACTGCAAGCGATTCACCGACACGCGGAAGATCTGGCCCAAACAATGCAGAGCGAACCGAGCTAAGCCGGCGCCACCTCAACCGGCACGCCATTCAGGGCGATGTTGCCGGTAATGGGATCCCGAAGGTACTCATCGGTCAGGATGTTCGTGTTGACTCCTCGGTACTCCGAGGCCACTCGCAGCTGGACTCCCTCGCCGTTCTGACCGAACCCGTGCGGGATGCTCACCACCCCCGGTCGCACCACGTCGGTGGTCTCACAATCGATGATGAGCTCGCCAACGCGGCTCCGAACCTTGGCCGCTCCACCATCGGCGATTCCCAATCGATCCGCGTCGTCGGGGTGGATCTGGAGCGTGCAGCGGTTTCGACCCTTGGTGAGGACCCGAACATTGTGCATCCAGGAGTTGTTGGATCGCACATGACGTCGCCCCACCAGAATCATCTCGGGCATCTCGGCGGCCATCGTGTCTCCGAGCCGATCGAGCTCCGCCTCGATGTGCTCGTTGAGTAGTTCGATCTTGCCGCTCGGCGTGCGCAAGATCCCCGGAATCCGCTCCTCGTCGAGCGGCCCCAGATCGACGCCATGCGGATTCGCTTCGAGTTGCTCAAGGGTGACTCCTCGATCCTCGGATCCAAAGCCGTCACCGAAGGGGCCAGTCCGCAGGGCGATGTCGAGCAGACGCTCGGCCCCGGTTCGTTCCGTTGCTTCCACAATCTCGGTTGCATCCCGGCCGG
This sequence comes from uncultured Acidimicrobiales bacterium, assembly GCA_938029215.1. Taxonomy (GTDB): domain Bacteria; phylum Actinomycetota; class Acidimicrobiia; order Acidimicrobiales; family SZUA-35; genus JABDIY01. The sequence continues at coordinate 14,960 of CALHFG010000103.1, forward strand.
CGACGTTGCTGAAAGTATCCCGGGTAGCGGCGCCAGCGAAGGCAGCCGCGGTGAAGTCGTCGATCGCGTCGGCCGCAGCCTGGGCCTCTGGTCCACTGGCCGCGTCTCCGGCGAACACAGCGGTCAACCGCCGGATGATCTCTCCTTCGTCCATTTGTGACTCGGCCAACGGCAGCACCGGAGCGCTGTAGTTGGCAACGTTGCGAACGCCAAATTGCAGCAGGGCCAGGTCGTAGTGTGGCTTCTGCAGTGGAGACGGCGGCGGAAGAATCACATCGGCGTGTCGGGTGGTCTCGTTGATGTACGGGTCGACCGACACCATGAAATCGAGCGAGGCGAAGGCGGCGTCCAAACGGACAGTGTTCGGGTTGGAACTCACCGGGTTTCCACCGACGGTGACCATTGCACGAATCTGGCCCTCTCCCGGGGTTTCGATCTCTTCGGGCATGACCGTCACGGGGAACTCGCCAAAGGTTGCATTGGTTCCGCTGACGCGGCTGGAGGTGCGACCCATCCGGAATCCACGCCCGGTGCCCGGTTCCCCTTTGCTCGTGGGGTGGCCTGATGCCGGGCACGAGAACATCGCCCCGCCGACCCGATCCAAATTGCCAGTGAGCAGGTTGACGACGTCGACCAAGACGCTCGTGAGCGTTCCGAACTCCTGGCACGTCGTACCAATCCGGCCGTATACCGCCGCTGTCGGTGCAGCTGCGAGCTCATCGGCGAGCGTGCGAATGGTCTCCGCATCAATTCCCACCCGATCGGCAACCGCTTCCGGGGTAAACGGTGCCAAACGGGTTCTCAGGTCGTCCAAGCCCAACGTGTGATCGGCAAGCCGACCGACCTGATCCTTTTCGAAGAGCACGTTCGCCAATGCGGCCAGGAGGTAGGCGTCTCCGTTGGGGAGGATGGCGATGTGCTGATCGCACACCTCAGCGGTTTCGCTTCGTCGGGGATCTACAACCACCACCTTTCCACCCCGTTCCTGGATGCGTTTCATTCGGCCCGGGAAGTCCGGTGCAGTGCACAGCGAACCGTTACTCGCCAAAGGATTTGCTCCGAGCATCAGTAGGTAGTCGGTGCGATCCAAGTCCGGCACGGGGACGGCTACTGAACCAAACATCATTGCGGCCGACACCTCCTTCGGCCGCTGGTCGACGGTGGAAGCGCTGAAGATGTTGCGCGACGCGATCGTTTTTAGCAGTCCCTTGTTGTAGAGCATCGGGCCCAGACTGTGGGCGTTGGGGTTCCCCAAATAGACCCCGACCGCATTCCGGCCGTGCTCGTCCATGAGGGGACCCACCGCGGCTGCAATAGTTTCAAACGCCTCGTCCCAACTGACCGGGACGAACTGGCCGCCCCGTTTCACATGGGGCTGGCGTAGCCAATCGGGATCCTCGTGCAGGTGCTTGAGAGTCGACCCCTTCGGGCAGATGAACCCGGCGCTGAAGACATCGGCCTGGTCACCACGAATTCGCTTTACTTCTTCCGAGCCATCGGGCTTGGTCGTGAGTTCGATCTCCAGCCCACACCCGGCCTCACACAATGGACAGGTCCGGAACGCAACTCGATCAGCCATGAAGCGAGGGTAGACCTGTTAGGTAGCAGTGAGCCAAAGCACGAGTCCGGCGGCGACAACGAGCAGTTGTAGCCGGTTCGAAATGGGGTCAGACCCCTTCGGAGCTGACGGGGTCTGACCCCGGAGCAGGTTGTTCGGCTGATCGAGCCGACGCCACGATCACGTCGCGGGTGATCGCGCGGTCAACCACATGGGTGAACTCGGGCGTGCTGAGCGCTTCAAAGCCACCGCGATACAAGACACTCTTGAGGTCGCGACGCTTGGTCTCTTTCACATTCCACGCCACGACCACGGCGGCGTCCTTGCCACAGAGCATCCGCCAGTCATCAACCTGGGCCTCCACTAACTCGTCGGCACCCACCCGCCTCTTGCCCTTGCCGCTCGCCATTTGATGCTGAGCGCCATAGGGCAGGTCGGTGACGAGCGCACCGAATCGGGGTTGCTTTGGAAGGCCCCGGTGGTCGCCGCCGGCCGGCAAATGGTAGGTCTCGATATCGGGGTGCTTCTTCGCTTTCAATTCATCACGAGTTCGGGCAACGGTGAACGACATCGCCCGTAGTTCGCTGTTGCCCTTGCGGTACTTGGTTATCTGATGAGGGAAACGATGGTTCTTCGCCCACTGCTCGAGGAAGGTTGCGTAGTCAGTGAGGGATCGCAGATCATCATCGAACCCGACGCTCCGAAGTCCATAGACCAACGCCCAGTTCAGGGTTGTGCCCCGGCCACACATCGGGTCAAGCAATACCGGTCGATCATTGGGAGCAGCGGCTTTGGCCAGGTTGATCATGAGACGTGTGAAACGCTCGTTGGTCTTGCCGCGGTACCGCTGGATAGAGACCACATCGGTAGGGAACTTCAATGACTCGCCGAGTTCGATCGGGCGCAGTAGATCGGGCTCGACCTCTTCGAAGAGAGCGGCACTGGCACACAGCGAGCCCACCTCACCCGGGAGCTCATCCGCTTCAAAACTCAGGTACGCGGTGCGCCCGGTCTGATGAACCTCCGGCTCGAGGCCTGCCACAAAGGCCAGCTCCGACGCAGCCACCTGCGGCACCGCTCCGCTGAAGACCCGATTCAAATCCGTTTCTAGATACAACCGAAATCGCACCCTCCAAGCCTATGGGGCTCTGAGCGAACGACGCCGGGATCAGCGCAGGACGGATGTGGCTGCGGTACGAAGGAAGTCGCCACCGAGGTCTGGAAGGACACCCCACAGGACGGTTGCTCCAACCGCCGCAACGATCACGATCATCGCCGCAGGGACCTGGGCAATCGCGCCACCGGATTCAACCATCACGCCCTCGTCGTCCGATTCAGGCGCTGTAAGGAACATGCTTACCGTGACCTTCAGGTACAAGTAGGCACCGACGACGGCCGCGATCATTGCGGCGGCGGCGAGCACGTAGTTCTCGCCACGCACGGCAGCTTCGATGACGCCGAACTTGGCCCAGAAGCCACTGGTGAACGGAATGCCAGCCTGGGCGAACATAAGTACAACCAGGAGACCCGCAAGCAACGGCCTCCGGCTGGAGAGACCTGCGTAGTCGTCGAGACTGTGGGCACCGTCCCCTTGGCGGCCCACAAGGGTGGCGACACCGAAGGTGCCCCCGACCATCACGGTGTAGGCAAAGAGGTAGAACAACACCGAGCGGGAGCCAAGAGCCGACACGCCCTGGTCGGTGGACCCCGCCGCATGGAGGCCGATCAGAATGAAGCCAGCATGGCTGATGGAGCTGTAGGCCATCATCCGCTTGATGTTGGTCTGCTTGATGGCCAGGAAAGATCCGATAACGATCGAAAGCAGCGCCATCGCTCCAACGACCGGACGCCAATCGCCGCCGACGGGCACGAACGATCCCAAGAAGACTCGGGCGAACCCGGCGAACCCGGCGACCTTGACCGCTGAGGCCATGAAGCCAACGATCGGCGTGGGAGCACCCTCATAGACGTCGGGTGTCCACAGGTGGAATGGGGCTGCGGAGATCTTGAAACCGAATCCCACCAAGAGCAGCGCCATTCCCGCAAGCAACAGCGAGGAGTCTTCAACCGGACTCAGCCCACGCTCGTTCACCAGGGCAAGGGCTTGTTCGATCTCACCGAGGCGCGTAGAGCCCGTGGCCCCGTAGATCATCGCAATGCCGTACAGGAAGAACGCCGACGACAGTGCGCCCAGAATGAAGTACTTGAAGCCAGCCTCTTGGCTCTCGGACCGGCGAAGATGCAGCGCTGCCAAGACGTAGACGGCGATCGACAGAATCTCCAGACCCAGGAAGGTCACGATGAGATCTTCTGCAGCGGCCATCATCAGGCCGCCCGACGCCGAAAGCAGTACGAGGACGTACCATTCGGGCCCGTCTAGATTCTCGCGACGGAGGTAGTCGTCGAGCAACAGTGCGGTGAAGAACACCGCAACGGAGATGATCGCTGTGACAAAGATGGCGAAGCCGTCGACGGCTAGTGCTCCATCGAGGATGATTTGGGGACCATCGTCTTGGACGCGGCGCCAGATCGGTACCAGGGTCACGAGTGCGCCCACCGCCATCGCTGCGGTGTAGAGCGCCGGGAAGGACTTCGTGCGCAGCCGTGGGAACAGTGCCGTCAGGGTTACGAGAATGACCGCGCCCTCGGCGAAGAAAAGCAGAGGACGTAGTAGTGACCACGGGATCTCCGGCGTTGCGATCGTCTGTGCAAACATCACTCGCCCTCACCCTTCGCAGCAGCCTTTGCCTCGGCCTTTTCTTCCGCCTCGTGCAGTGCCTCGATGAGCTGCTCGCGCTTGTCGTGTTGCTCTGGCGCCTCGGGTTCGGGCTCGGTGAATCCGTTCACGTTGGCCTCGATGTGCACGATCAGTTCATCGACTGCTGGTTCGATTCGGTCGAGCACCGGCTTGGGGTAGACGCCCATCCCGACGATGAGCGCCAAGAGCGGCAGAATCGAGAAGAACTCTGAGAAGCTCAGATCGCGCATCGTTGCGTTCTCGCCCTCGGGGGTGCCGTGGAAGACCCGTTGGTAGGCCCACAGAAGGTACAGGGCCGCCAGAATCACGCCGGTGGTCGCGACCACGGCAAACCAGCGAGCGTCACCTTGGAAGGCGCCAAGAAGAATGAGGAACTCGCCAACAAAGCCGTTGAGCCCGGGGAGACCAACGCTGGACAGCATGACCAGGGTAAAGACGCCGGCGAAGAGCGGCGCTGCCTTCTGAAGTCCCGACAGTGCGGCGATCTCGCGGGTGTGGCGACGTTCATAGATCCAGCCGACGAGGATGAACAATGCGCCGGTGCTGATGCCGTGGTTGACCATCTGCATGACCGCACCCTGGATGCCCTGAGAGTTCAGTGCGAAGAGGCCAATGATGATGAACCCGAGGTGGGCGATGGAGGAGTACGCAATAAGGCGCTTGAGGTCCTTCTGAACCGTTGCAACGATGGCGCCATAGACGATCCCGATCACACCGAGAGTCAGGAAGATCGGAGCGAAATCGTGTGAGGCCTCAGGGAAAAGGTAAAGCCCGAAGCGGAGGAATCCATAGGTACCGAGCTTCAGCATGACGCCGGCAAGGATGACCGAACCGATCGTGGGTGCTTCGGTGTGAGCATCCGGGAGCCACGTGTGCAGCGGGAACAACGGCACCTTTACCGCAAAGGCGAGGGCGAACGTGGCCAGCACCGCACGAGCTTGGTTGGTGGTGAGCGCCTGTGCTTCGGCAAGGTCCCGGATATCGAAGGTAAGCGCACCGCCAGTGTTTCGGGCGGTCAGGAAGACCACGACCAGGATGCCAACCATCATGAGCGCCGAGCCCGCCATGGTGTACAAGAAGAACTTCAGCGCTGCGTAGACCCGATTCCCATGGCCCCAGCCGCCGATGAGGAAGTACATCGGGACCAGAACGATCTCGAAGAACATGAAGAACATGAGCAGGTCAAGCGACATGAACACGCCCATTGAACCGGCCATCAGGATCATGACCCAGATGTGATAGGCCTTGGCATCGTGGTGAGCGCTAGTGGCCAAAAGGCCGAGCGGGAACAGGATGCCGGTCATCACTACGAGGAACAGCGAAATCCCGTCGACGCCGAGGGAGAAGCTGATGCCAAGGTCGGCGATCCAGCTGCGTTCGGAGACGAACTGGAAGCCGCCGTCGTCTACTACGAACTTGGCCAGCATGTAGACCGAAACGGCGCCCGTGATTGCCGACCCGGCGAGGGCGGTGATCCGGCTGTAGTCGTCGCGGTGGGCCGGGAGCAGGCCGATGATCAACGCGGTGAGCAACGGGATGAAGATCAACGAAGGAAGCAGCGGGAACGAGACCGCCTCGGCGGCTTCGACAGCGAACAGGCTAGAGATCATCATGACTGCCACAACCGGGAGAGGAACCAAAGAACTACGGCGGCAGACCCGACAACGATGCCGAGAGCGGAGTTACGTACGTACCCGGTCTGGAGGCTACGCAGGGAGCTGCCGATCGAACGAACCGCCGAAGCGACGCCGTTCACCGCTCCGTCGATCACGGAACGATCGAAGAGGGCCGCGAAATCAAAGCCCTTGTGGCCGGGCCCACCCGCGATCTTCGCGTACGTCTCATCCACATACCAGGCACGGGCAAATGGCGTCTTCTCGATGGTTCGGGGGTCCACTTTGCCGCGCATATAGACATGGAACGCCCCAGCTATCGCTGCAAGAGCGCAGACGATCGCTACGACAGCCAATCCCCACTTGGTGGAGGTCGCGACAGCCAGTTTTGCTTCGTTTCCGAACAGACTGGTCTCTAACCAGTGCTGGAGGAAGTGGAGATCCTTGGTAAATGGCAGGTTGAGAGCGCCACCAACGATGGCAGCCCCCGACAGGGCTACCAACGGCACCGTCATGGTCCACGGCGACTCATGCGGGTGGTATTCCTGCCGTTCGACGTAGCTCGCTGGCATCTCGCCGGCCAGATCTCCCAGTTTGGGCGCGGCCGACACCGCAGTCACATGCGTATCAGGCATGGGCAGTGTGGATCGCTTCGCAGCCAGCGCTCTGTACGACGACTTTGCCGCGGCCAAAGCTTCTTCCGCGGAATCCACCGATGCGTTGGCTTCCGCCACGGTGCTTTGGGCTTTGGCCAGGTTTTCGCTGGCTTTGGGAACGCCCTTTTCGGCTTTCTCCAACGCCTTGGTCAACTTGGCATGGGAGTCGTCGTCGGCGCTCACGAGCGCAAGCGCCTCTTTGGCATCGTTCAGTTTGGTGGCGGAGACCTCAACGGCGGCCGTCTTCTTCTCGACATCGCCCGCTGCCTTCTCTACCGATGCGTGCGCGGCAGCCAGTGCCTCTTCGGCTTCGGTGGTCACGCCGCTAGCCGAGACCAGACGATTGTCGAATGCGGCGTTGATTTCTTCGGCCGTGGCGTCGTAGAAACGTGTGCGCCCAAAGAAGGTGAGAATGACCTGACGGGTCATGTAGAACGCGGTGAGCAGGGCGGTCACCAGGCCGATGGCCCACAGTGCCTTGTTGTCGTTCCAGGCATAGAGCAGGATTTCGTCTTTGCTCCAGAATCCCGCGAAGGGCGGAACGCCTGCAATCGCGAGCCAGCCGATAATGAAGGTGATCGAGGTGATCGGCATCAATTTGGCCAACCCACCCATCTTTCGCATGTCCTGCTCGTCGTTCATTCCGTGAATGACCGACCCCGAGCCCAGGAACAGCAGTGCCTTAAAGAAGGCGTGTGTGATCATGTGGAAGATGGCGGGCACGTACGCACCGATGCCAACGGCGAGGAAGAGATAGCCAAGCTGGGAGACCGTGGAGTACGCCAGGACTTTCTTGATGTCGTTTTGGGCCACTGCGACCGTGGCGGCGAACAACGCAGTGAGGGCACCAACCCACGCGATGGTGTCGACGGCCCAGCCGTCGGCGATGGCCAACACCGGGTTCATGCGGGTGAGTAGGTAGACGCCGGAGGTCACCATGGTGGCGGCATGGATAAGCGCCGAGACAGGTGTGGGGCCCGCCATGGCATCGGGCAACCAGACATAGAGCGGCAACTGCGCCGACTTACCAGCAGCCGCTACTAGGAGCAGCAACACAATGGCGGTTGCGGTACCCGCGATTGCGGGATCGCCCAGATGTTCTACGGCCCACGGGATGATGTCGGCGTACTGGATGGACCCCACCTTGGAGAAGACGAGGAACATCGCCAGCATGAAGCCAAAGTCACCGATGCGGTTGGTGACGAACGCCTTCTTACCCGCCGAGGCGTTGGCGGGGTCGGTGAACCAGAACGAAATAAGGAAGTAGGAGCAAGCGCCGACGCCTTCCCAACCCAGGAAGGTCATCAGCATGTTGTCGCCCAGCACCAGCAGGAGCATGGAGGCAACGAAAAGGTTCAGGTACAGGAAAAACTTGGAGAAATTGGGGTCCCCATGCATGTACCCGATGGAATACAGATGGATCAATGTTCCGACGCCGGTGATGAACAGACACATCGTGATCGATAGCGGATCCACCAATAGCCCAGCGTTCACACTGAAGTTGCCGGCGGGCACCCACTCGAACAGTGTCTGGACGAAGAACCTCTCGCTGTGTTCTTCGGCCACGAGACCGAGGAACACGACGACAGTGGCCGCAAAGCTGGTGGCAGCAGCACTGAGGCCGAGCCAGCCGGCCAGCGGCTCGCCGAGCGCACGACCAAAAAGAAGAATGAGCCCAAAACCTACGAGCGGTGCGGCCGGAATCAGCCATGCGAGTTCAAGCATGACTATCCCCTCAGCGCCGCGATGTCGTCAGCATCGGCTTCTGGGTTGCGGCGCAGAACGGCCACGACGATAGAGAGACCAACCACGACCTCAGCGGCGGCGACCACAAGCACGAAGAAAACGGCGGTCTGACCCGTGAGATCTCGAAGTGAGTTGGAAAACGTGACGAACGTAATGTTCACCGCATTGAGCATCAGCTCGACACACATAAACATGACCAGAGGGTTCCGCCGAATGAGCAGACCGGTGGCGCCGATCGAGAAAAGCAGCGCGCTCAGGACCAAGTACCAGGTCTCTGTGAGTTCCACTACTTCTCTCCCCTACGGCGAACGACGGTCAACACTATTCGACCGATCGTCCAGGTTCGTCGATGACCAGGTCTTCGCCACCTTTGTTTCGCACCAACACAACCGCACCAACGGTGGCGATTGTAAGAAGGAGCGCGGTGGCTTGGAAGGCCAGAATGTTACGGGTGAACAGGTCCTCTCCCAACTGTTCAATCTGACTTCTCTCGGCATCGATGGGACGAACCACCGATTCCTGTCCGGTTAGGGCAACAGCGCCATCTTCTCCTCCCGGCCCGGAGAGGAAAAGTCCTCCCAGGGTGAGGGCGAGGAGGATTGCGCCAAAAGTCAAACCCAGCGATCGCTGACCAACCAGCGGCTCGGTTCGAAGATCTTGAGCGGTGTCGACGCCCAACAACATGATGACGAAAAGAAACAGCACCACGATGGCGCCCGCATAGACAACAACCTGCACGAGGGCGAGGAAGTGCGCTTCTTGAATAGTGAAGATGACCGCCACGCCAAAGAATGAGGCGATAAGGCTGAGCGCGGCATGAACGGGGTTGGGGAAACCAATGACCCCGAGGGCTCCTCCGAGCACAATGGCACCGGCAATGATGAACGTGATGACGTTAACCATTAGTGGTGCCCTCCGTCGTGGTCCTCGTGGTCGTCTACGGGATCAACGTCGCGGACGCTGGCGTCCTTTTCGTCCTGAGGTAGATCGCCAGCACGCACGCCATATCCCAGTTCGCCACTCCAGCCTTTGCCGAGGTACTCGGCCTTACCGCTCGGCGAGGTGGCGCGCATCCAGCCCGACGTCTTGAGGTCTTCGCCGGGACGCCAGTCTTCCCACGGCATCTTTTGCGGCATGCCATCGTCGCCCACAAGGAGCTCGTCTTTGGTGTAGATGGCATCGGAACGGTTGGTGAAGGAGAACTCGAACAACTTGGACTCGGTAATGGCCTGCGTTGGGCAGGCTTCTACGCACAGATCGCAGTGAATGCAACGGAGGTAGTTGATCTCGTAGACATAGCCGTACCGCTCACCGGGGCTTTTCGGGTCATCCACAGGGTTGTCTTTGCCGCGGACGTAGATGCAGTTGGCTGGGCAAACGCCGGCGCAGAGCTCACAGCCGATGCATTTCTCCATGCCGTCTTCGTACCGGTTAAGAACGTGACGCCCATGGGCCCGCTCGGGCTTGGGGGCTTTTTCGTCCTTGACAGAGATCTCGCCCTTCTTATTCTTGCGGCCGCCTCGATATTCCTTGGTGGTAACGCCCTCGCCCCACTTGGCTAGCGTGACGGCGAATCCTTCGAAATAGCCCATCAGACAACCTCTTCCGGGTCGAAGCCGGCAGCGATGAGACGCTCACGGCGGGAGTTGTTCATGGCGCTGCGAATAAAGGCGCTGCCGAGGAGCAGAATGCCAAACGAGACCACGATCACCAGGATCGTGTCGGCCTGCGGTGTGTCCAGGATGCCGAGCTGGCCGTTGCGGGCAACTCGAATTCCGGCGAGAACCAAAAGCCATCCGAGCGACAGCGGGATCAGCAGCTTCCACCCAAGTTCCATCAGCTGGTCATATCGGAATCGAGGCAGCGTGGCCCGGAACCAGACGAACATGAACAGGAAGGCGAGGAGTTTGAGGAAGAACCAGACAAAGCCCCAGATCCAGCCCGGGATCGATCCGAGGAGGAAGATGCCATCGAAGTTCGGCCCGGCCGGTCCGCCAAGGAAGAGCGTGACAATAATGGCGCCGACGGTGACCGTGTTCATGAACTCGGCCAGGAAGAAGAGCGCAAAGCGAATGCCGGAGTACTCGGTGTGGAAGCCACCGACGAGCTCCTGTTCCGCTTCAACCAGGTCGAAGGGCGGTCTATTGAGTTCAGCAGTGCCCGCAATAATGAAGACGGCAAACGGGATGAAGCCGGTGACGATGAGATTGAAGTTCGGTATGACGCTCAAGAACCCCGGACCGGCCTGGGTCTGGACAATCTCGTTCATACTGAGGCTGCCCGTGACGAGAACAACTGCAGCGATGGCCAAGCCAAGCGCAGCCTCATAGCTAATGGCCTGGGCCGAGGCCCGAATCGAACCGAGCAGTGGATACTTCGAACCCGAGGCCCAGCCAGCGAGCATCACGCCATAGATGCCAATAGAGCTCATTGCGAGAAAGAACAGAACACCAACAGGAAGGTCAGCAACCTGGAAGAAGATCTTTCGACCAAAGACCTCAGCTGAACCGTCTCGGAACACCTCTTCGCCATTGCTGTTGGTAACCGAATTGAAGTCACCCGCGATCGGAATAAGCGTGAAGGTGAGGAACGCGGGAAGGAGCGCCAGGTACGGAGCCAACTTGAAGACAAAGCGGTCGGCCTCACGCGGGATGTTGTCTTCTTTGAAGAAAAGCTTCACGCCGTCGAACAGTGTCTGGAGGAGCCCGAACGGCCCGGCCACGTTTGGGCCGATCCGGTTCTGAAGGCGGCTGACCACCTTGCGCTCGAACCAAACCATCAACATGGTGGCGATGAGGCAAATCACAAACGAGATGAGCGCCATCGCGATCGCCAGAATGATGTCGCCAAAGTCGACGGCCCCGTCGACAAGGAAGCGGTCCTTCTCTACGAGTTCTCGGACCCGATCGAACTCAACGTCGTCAGGCGTCTGGAAGAAAATCCCGTTCACGCCTGCACCCGAACCTCAATCACAGGGTCACCAGCGGTAATCAGCTCTTGGGCTTGCACGCCTTTCACACCAAACGGAACGTGAGCAGCCCCCGCAGGAATGCGGGCGTCGGCCATCGCAACGATCCCCTGGGAGGAACCGCCTGCGATCGACATCTGAACCTCTTCTCCGGAGGTCCCCCCGAGACGGTCGAGGTCAGCCGGCGACAACGTAAGAACGGCATCGTCGACGAGGTTCCCCAGCGATGCTGAGGCATTGATCATGGTTCCGTTGTCCCAGAGCTTGCGGTCAACCACCAACCGAAGACCGTAGTCGTCGGCGGGTGGGATAGGTGCGGTTTCGGTGAGGGTTGGCTCCCACGCACGAGCGGTCGAGATAACCGGACCGTCCTCGGCTACGCCGGCCGTCGCCAGGTCGATGCCTTTGAACCCGGGCACCGTGGCAGAAATCTCGGCTTGCAGTTCTTCCAGACGCGAGAACCCCAGGTCGCCACCGGCTGCCTGGGCAACTTCAGCCGCGATCATCCAGTCGGGTCGAGCCTGACCGGGCGCGGTGACCTTGGCGTTAACCGGTGACACTCGCCCCTCGAGGTTCATGAACGTGCCATCTACTTCACCGAACATGGCAGCAGGCAAGATGACATCGGCCCGCTGGGTCGAGCGGTTCATGAGCGAATCCACTGCCACGATCGTTCCGATTCGCTCAAACGCGGCCTCAGCCAGCGCCGCGTCAGGGAAATCGCGCAATGGGTCAGCACCTAACAGCACCAACGTGTCGAGGCCCCCGTTGACCGCGGCCTTCAGAATGCCAGCGGTGTCGAGACCCTTGGTCTGGGGCGCCATTTCCCAGCCGTCGATCTTTGCGGTCAGTTCCTGTCCTCCCGGCAGATAGCCAGGGGTCAAGCCCATCTCGAGCGCACCGTGAATGTTGCCTCGCCGCAATCCGCTGAGGAAGCGAGCGTTTGGCACCAGCCTCTTTAGTGCGGCAACCGCGGACACGACGACATCGGCAGATTCGGCCAAATTGCCGCGTCCCACGATGACCGTGACCGGACGGTCCGACGTGAGAAGGGCGTGTGCCGTGGTGAGCTGGTCAGAACCGATACCCCCGATGCTCGTGCCGACCATGCCATCGGCCAAGGCGCCAGCGATCTGGCCCGCAGCGCCCGGTAGCGGGTTGAGTCGAGCGGCCACAGAGTCGGCAAACGCAGTCTGCCGAGGTGACATCTCGATGAGCGAGACGCCATCGTTCTGAATCGCATGACGTAGCCGCAGGTACAGAGTTGGAAGCTCTTCCTTGGGATCGGCGCCCAGAAGAACGACGACGCCGCCAGGAGCACAGGCCGAGTCGATCGTGGCCTTGGGCAGTCCCATCACGAGATCGGCCGGCAGGCCGTCGCCGATCTGAGCATCGATATTGTCGACCGCTCCGAGCCCCTTCAAGAGCTTGGCCCAGGCGTACTGGCTTTCCAGTGTCAGCCGGGCGCCTCCGATGACGCCGATTCGGCGGGGATCCGAGGCTCCGGTGAGGGCGTCGACGGTGTTCTTGATCGCAGTATTCCAACGCGTTTGGACCTGCTCGCCGCGGCCGTCACGGAGCATGGGCTCGACGAGACGCTGAGGGGAGTCGGTGGCCTCGTAGATGAAGCGTTCCTTGTCGCTGAGCCAACCCCAGTTGGTGGCATCGGAATCGACGCCCTGGATTCGAACCATACGGTTCTGGCTGCTGTGGAGGGCCACCCGGGCACCGGTGGGATCGACCATTGAGGTGGACTCCACCTCGGCCAGGTCCCACGGGCGGGCGGCAAAGCGATAGGGCTGAGCGGTGAGGGCACCAACCGGACAGATCTGCACGGTGTTGCCGCTGAAGTAGCTGGAGAACTCGTGCTCGGGGAAGGTGTTCACCTGGGTCTGAGCGCCACGGTCGATGAAGTGGATGAGCGGATCGCCGGCGACTTCATCGGCAAATCGGGTGCATCGATCGCAGAGGATGCAGCGCTCACGATCGAGGTACACCAACTCGCTGATTGAGATCGGCTTTTCGTAATGGCGCTTCTCTTCAACGAAGCGAGACTCTCCGGGGCCGAACGCGTAGGCGTTGTCCTGCAACGGGCACTCGCCACCCTTGTCACAGACCGGACAATCCAGGGGATGGTTGATGAGGAGCAGCTCGAGCACACCGTCCTGGGCTTTGGTGGTGGGCTCGGACTCGGTGTTGACCTTCATATCCGGCATGACCGGCTGCATACACGCAGGCTGCAGACCAGGTCCTCGACCGGAATCAACCTCAACGAGGCACATGCGGCACATGCCGACCGAAGACATGCGCGGGTGATAACAGAAATGTGGAATGTGGACGCCGTGGCGTTCGGCGGCGCTGATGAGCAGTTCGCCCTCATTCGCCCGGACCTCTTCACCATTCAGGATGAAGGGAATCCCGGGTTCAACTTCGGGGGTCTCGCTCTCGGTGTTCTCGGTTGCGGTCATACGGCACTTCCCGACATCTCGGATGCGGCAGCAATCTTGGCTTCGAACTCTCCCCGGAAACGGCGAATGGCGCTCGTGATGGGCGCCACCGAACTGGGTCCGAGCGGGCAGATGGTGGTCTGCTTCGGCGGAAACGGTACCGCCTCCAGGCCCCCGTCGGGGTGGGCTGCAACCGGATAGTTACCTGGGCTGATATTGGCACCGATTTCGAGCAGCAAATCGATGTCTTGCGGGCGACCGTTGCCGTCGAGAATTCTCTGTAGAACCTTCTCTTCCCACGTTGTGCCTTCGCGACAGGGGGCGCACTTGCCACAGCTCTCGCGGGCAAAGAATCGGACGACCCGCAGGCAGGCGCGCACGGCATCGGTGGTCTCATCCATGACAACGATGGCGCCGGATCCCAACATCGATCCAGCCGGGCCCACCTCACTGGCTTCCAGAGGAATATCCAACTGTTCTTCAAAGAACCACGGCGCTGACCCGCCGCCGGGGATGTACATCTTCAGTTCGTTGTCGTCCTTGATCCCCTGGCAGTAGTTCTCGCCATAGAACAGGTCGCGGAAGGTGACTTTGCCTTGCTCGACCTCGTACACGCCCGGCCGCTTGACGTGCCCGCTGATCGCCAGCATTCGAGTTCCCGGAGAGCGTTCCGAGCCGTACTTCTTGTACTCGTCTGCCCCGTTGCTGATGATCCAGGGCAGGTTGGCCAAGGTCTCAACGTTGTTCACGATGGTGGGTTTGAGATACAGACCCTTCGCGGCCGGGAAGAACGGAGGCTTCAGCCGCGGCATGCCGCGGTTGCCTTCAAGGCTCTCGATGAGGGCGGTCTCTTCGCCCACGATGTAGGCGCCCGCTCCCCAATGCAGCACGACGTCGATGCTGACGTCGGTACCGTCGATGTTCTTACCCACCAGACCCGCGGCATAGGCGTCGTTCAACGCCTGAGCAACCCGTTCGTGCGCCACAGGCATCTCTCCACGGATGTACAGGAAGCACGTGTTCAGACCCAGGGCGTAGCACGCAATGATGCAGCCCTCGATGAGCTGGTGAGGATCGTTCTCCATGAGGAGTCGGTCTTTGTAGGTCCCAGGCTCGGACTCGTCGCCGTTGACAACCAAGTAGCGAGGCCACACCGGCGGCATGAAACCCCACTTGACGCCAGCTGGGAACCCTGCTCCTCCCCGACCCAGAAGCACTGCGTCTTTGACGACGGCAGCCACTTCGGCAGGGTTCATGCGAAGCGCCTTCTTCATGCCGTCATATCCGCCGGTAGCGAGCGAGCGCTCAAGCGTGTGGCTGTCCTCGTAGGGAAAGCGGCTGGACACGATCTTGACGCCTTCGTTGTCTACGTATCCGGCGGCGTGGGGCACGTACGCATTGGTAGCCATATCGGTGCTTTCGATCTTTCGAGAACGGGGACTAGGAGAAAGGAATCAGGAGGCGGGAGCGGTTCGCGATGAGTACCACTCGGGGGTGCCGGCAGTCTCGGGGGACTCGATGCCGGCCAGGCGGTCGGCAGGGATGTGTTGACGAACTTTGCCAAGGGTGCCGTGGTTGGGGATTTCGGGACGTTCACCGGCACGAAGCTGGGCGATAAGACCATCGAAACCCTTGATGGTCACCCGGTTCTCGTGGCGATAGTTCACCTGGAGGCACGGGGCCTCAGTACAGGCTGCGATGCACTCGACATCTTCAAGGGTGAACATGCCATCTTCGGTCGTTCCGCCGGGACGAATTCCCAGGGTCTTCTCAGCGTGGTGCAGAAGCTCTTCTCCACCCAGCAGTTGGCAGGCAATGTTGGTGCAGATGTTCACCATGTACTTGCCCTGCGGCTCGAACTTGAACATCTCATAGAAGCTGGCGGTTCCGAGAACTTCGGCCGGCGTAATCCCAACGAGCTCAGCCAGGTGTTCCATCGCCGCATTGGTGACGTGGCCTTCCTGCTCCTGGGCCACATGCAATAGCGGGATCAAGGCGCTCTTTTTGCGTGGGTAGCGAGAGATGATCTCCTCTGCCAACGCAACGTTCTCTTCGTTCAATCGAGACATGCGGGACTAAGGATAGGCGGTTCCGCGACGCGAACGATCAACCACGCCAACACTCTGAGAAGGGATTTCGTCACGCCGGTCCTGCGGGCGAAGCGCACCCTCGTGCAGCGCTTCGCGATCGCTCACCGATGGCTTGAATGACACTTTGAATCATGGTGTATCAAGGGGGGATGCTGAACGACACCGAGCGCAGGACGAACGAGACGGTGGAGCTGCTTCAGCAGATGATCCG
Organism: uncultured Acidimicrobiales bacterium; assembly: GCA_938029215.1. Lineage (GTDB taxonomy): Bacteria > Actinomycetota > Acidimicrobiia > Acidimicrobiales > SZUA-35 > JABDIY01. The sequence goes on from CALHFG010000103.1 coordinate 31,007, forward strand.
GAACGAATGTGTGAACCACGGAACTCCCGATTCGGGCGGTGAGGTCCGCAACGCCGATCTGATCAAAGGGGCGATCGAGGGGACGGGTGTGGAGATCCAGACCTATGAGTCTCTGCCCGGGCGCGGCTCGTTAGTGGCCCGCCACCACGGAACCGACCCGAATGCGCCGGCGCTGTGCCTCATGGCCCACACGGATGTGGTGCCTGTCGACGCCTCGGGATGGCGCGAAGACCCCTTCGGTGGCGACCTCATCACCAACTCCGACGGCGTGAGCGAAGTCTGGGGCCGGGGCGCAGTGGACATGCTCAACGTGACTGCAGCGATGACCGTGGCGTTCCGAGACATCGTGGCCTCCGGCAAGCGCTATCCCGGCGACATCGTCCTGGCGATGTGTGCCGATGAAGAGTTCGGCGGCGTCTACGGCGCTCAGCACATCATCGACAACCATTGGGATGACATCAAGTGTGACTACGTCCTCACCGAGTACGGGGGGACGCCAACGCCGGATGGTTCAGCTGTCCTGCTGACCGCAGGCGAAAAGACAGGCGCGTTCCGCAAGATCATCGTGCACGGAACGCCGGGCCACGGTTCGATGCCCTACGGCACCGACAATGCGCTCGTGAAGGCCGCCGAAATCGTCCGCCGCATCGGCGAGTACAGTCCAGTCCCCCGACTCGACAAGGTCTTTGGAGACCGTCTCGCTGCCCTAGGCCTACCCGAGGACCAACAGAAGGCGCTGATGGATCCCGCGAGGGTGGCCGATGAACTGGCGTCGATGCCGGTTGAGATGGCCCGCAATCTGCATGCCTGCTGCCACATGACGTTGTCTCCCAACATGCTGTCAGCCGGCGACAAGGTAAACACGGTCGCCAACCGAGCAGAAATTCAGGTGGACGTGCGCATTCTTCCCGGCGACACCCAGGACGGCGTCGACCAGATGTTCAAAGACATCATCGGCCCGGATCTCATGCCTTCGTGTGAGATCGAGATGATCCTGCCCGAACGCGAAAACGGCGCCGACTACAGCACTACCGACACACCGCTGTGGAGCGCCCTCACCGATTCGATCCAGATGGCGTACCCGGGCGCCGATGTTGTTCCGAGCCTGGTGACCGGCGGCACCGATGCTCGGTTCTTCCGCAAGCGCGGAATCCCGGCCTACGGCGCTGGCCTGCTGAGTTCAGACCTCCAACTGCCCGAGTTTCTCAACCGATTCCACGGCCACAACGAACGCATCGACGTGAAGTCCCTCGAACTCACCACCCAACTCTGGCTCGACGTCTGCGATCGGCTGTATTCATGACCTTCCGCTCGAACAGCCATCGACACCCGCTCGTGCTGCGTTGCTGCGCGGCCGCAACATCACGAAGTTCAGTGGGCTCGGTTTTTTCTGGGTAGACCGATTGCGACGTACCCACGAAGCCTGTGTTGTCTAGACGCACTCGGCCTACCCACGCCGTCTTGCTCGGCTAGTGGGCCACCCCTAGGGTCGGGCCATGACGCTCGCTGATGACACGCAATGGATGGATGCCACCGACCAGGCGGCCCTGGTGGCCGATGGTTCGGTAACGCCACGGGAGCTGGTCGACGCCGCAATCGAGCGCATCGAAGCCCTCGACGGTCCCTTGAACTCGGTCACCGTCACTTGGTGGGAGCACGCCCGCCAACTTGCCCAAGATGATGAGATCGGCACTGGACCGTTCCGGGGCGTGCCGTACCTGATCAAAGACTTGGCGGCCCACTACAAAGGCCAGAAGATGACCAACGGGAACGTGGCGTTGAAGGCGGAGGGATACGTGAGCGACTTCGACTCCAACGTGGTGGCTCGCTATCGCGACGCGGGCATGATCGCCATTGGTCGAACAAACAGTCCTGAAATGGGCAGTGTGCCCGTCACCGAACCGACCGCCCATGGTCCGTGCCGCAACCCCTGGAACACCAACTACAGCCCCGGCGGCTCCAGCGGCGGTGCGGCCGCCGCGGTTGCCGCAGGAATGGTTCCTGTTGCGCACGCCTCCGACGGGGGCGGGTCGATCAGGCTTCCAGCTGCCCATTGTGGCCTCGTGGGGTTGAAGACCTCTCAGGGACGAATCTCGCAGGGTCCCGACCGCACCGAGTCCTACCTGGCGGTTGACTTTGCGGTGACCCGCACGGTGCGCGACTCTGCGATCCTGCTGGACCAACTGGCTGTGCCTGGCGTTGGCGACAGCATCATTGCTCCGCCGCCTGCTCGTCCTTTTGCATCCGAGGTTGGCGCAGATCCGGGTCGCCTTCGGATCGGGCTGCTCGACACACGACCCGACGGAACACCCGTGCATCAAGACAACCTCGACGCGGTCTCCAAGGTCGCCCGGCAGCTCGAAGCGCTCGGCCACCACGTTGAGCACGCCTTTCCCGCCTCCTTCGCCGACGAAACCTTTGCGCAGAAGTTCATGGCTCTGTGGTTCGTCAGCCGGCGGGCCAATGTCGACATCTACGAGCAGATGGCAGGACGCCCTCTGGCCGAGCATGAGATCGAACCGCTGAATCGGATGATGGCCGCACGCGGAGAAAGCTATTCGGGCATGGAGTATGCGGGTGCCCTGGCTGCCGTGGCCAAGTTTCGACGGGACACGCTGCAGTGGTGGGCCGATGGATGGGACCTGCTGCTCTCCCCCACCATGGCAGAGCGCCCGTTCCTCATCGGCGAGATGGATGCCGAGGGCGCTGATCTCACCGGGCCCATCACCAAGGCGCTCGCTGCCGTTCCGTTTACCCCGCCGTTCAACACCACCGGCCAACCTGCGATCAACTTGCCGCTCCATTGGTCAGAAGACGGATTGCCGATCGGCGTGCAATTAGCAGCCGACTACGGTCGCGAAGACGTATTGATCCAGGTCGCCAGCCAACTCGAAGCGGCCCATCCCTGGGCCCACCTCAAACCACCCTGTGACTAGGGGTATTGCGACGTACCCACGAAGCCTGCTTCTTCCCCTTCAGGGGGACCCCTCCAGAGCCGGGGGCTGCTCTTTTACCCAACGTGGCGAACGAGCCGCGGATCGCGCCACCCAACCAGGGCTCAATCTCTAGCGATGTTCTGGGTAGACGGATTGCGCCTCATCAGGCCAGCCTGCTTCTTCCCCTTCAGGGGGACCCCTCCAGAGCCGGGGGCTGCTCTTTTACCCAACGTGGCGAACGAGCCGCGGATCGCGCCACCCAACCAGGGCTCAATCTCTAGCGGAGCGACCCGACAGAATCAGAGAACAGATCCCTCAGAAACATCTAGAAGAACGATTGCGTTCGCCACGCTGCGCCAGAGGCGAGCGCAGTGCAGAATCAACGGTCTACTTCGCCCATGATGGGGTCGACGGAACTGATGGATGCGACCGCGTCGGCGACGAGGCCGTTAGCCATCTTGTGAGGGAGACACTGCAGGTTGACCAGGCTGGGAGCCCGGATGTGCATGCGGTACGGGGTAGGTGATCCGTCGCTCACCAAGTAGCAGCCCAGCTCACCACGAGGGGACTCGATGGCTACGTAGACCTCACCCTCGGGAACCTTGAAGCCCTCGGTGAAGATCTTGAAGTGGTGAATGAGGGCTTCCATCGACTCATCAATGCGAGCCCGTGGCGGCGGGGTGACCTTGGTATCTTGCACGCGGAAGTCGCCCTTGGGCATCTTGTCGAGGATCTGATGAACGATCCGAATCGACTCACGAATCTCGTTCAGTCGAATCGCGTAGCAGTCGAATGAGTCTCCGTAGGAGCCAACCAGAACATCGAAGTCGACCTCGTCATAGGCCAGGTATGGCTGGTCCTTACGAATGTCTCGGGCGATACCGGTAGACCGCAGAACGGGGCCGGTAATCGATAGGGCCAGCGCCTCTTCGGGCGACAGCGTGCCGACGCCCTGGAGGCGTTCGCGCCAGATCGGCTGACCGGTCATGAGTATGTCGTACTCTTCGAGTCGCGGTGGGAGCATCTCGAGAATGTGCAACACGTCGTCGCGCCAGCCATCGGGCAGGTCGGCGGCAACGCCACCGGGACGGATGTAGTTGTGGTTCATCCTGAGGCCCGTGACCTTCTCGAGGAACCGAAGAACCTGCTCGCGTTCACGCCAGCCGTAGATCATCATGGACACTGCGCCGAGATCCATGCCGTTGGTCGCCATGAACAACAGATGCGATGCGATCCGGTTGACCTCACACATGAGCATCCGTATCCACGTGGCCCTTGCAGGAATCTCTACATCGAGAAGCTTCTCGGTCGCCAGCGAGAACACCAGCTCGTTGAAGAGCGGAGCGGCGTAGTCCATACGGGTGGTATTGGTGCAGCCCTGAAGGAAGGTGAGGGACTCACCAGTCTTTTCCATGCCCGTATGGAGATACCCGATGACCGGTTTGGAGCGAACGACGGTCTCGCCATCCATCTCAAGCATGAGTCGGAGCACGCCGTGGGTGCTGGGATGGGACGGACCCATGTTGACCAGCATGGTCTGTTGGTTCTCGTCGATAAGCGGGGCATCAGCCTGTTCAGCCGCTTGCACCTCGCTCATTCGCAGAACGGCATCTCGACGCGGCAGGCGGTCGAGCTGACCACCCTCAGGGTCGGGCACACGGGTGGCGGTGGGGGATGCGACGACTGGCTCGTCCATGGGAGCTACGTCATCGATGAGGGCGTCGTGGGCTTCGGGAGTGATCGTCATGTTTGAGGTCCCTTGAATTGCACCGGGATGACGCCCTGAGCGAAATCTTTGCGGAGTGGGTAGCCCACCCATTCTTCAGGCATGAGGATTCGACTGAGGTCGGGGTGACCTTCGAAGGTGATTCCGAACATGTCGTACGTTTCGCGTTCCTGGTAGTCGCTTCCCGGGTAGATCGCGTACAGCGAGTCGACCGTGGGATCCGATTCCGGTACCTGGGTGCGCATCCGGATTCGGTCGCCGTTGTCGAAACGGACCAATGAAGCGACGACCTCGAACCGCTCGGGCGCTATTCCGGCGGGAAGCTTTCGCGCCGGTCCGTAGGAAAGGAAGTCCACTGCGGTGATGTCGGTGAGCATCGTCCAGTTGTCGGCGAAAAGCGCCTCGGCGGTGGAGCGCCACTGTTCCCGCGGGACGTGGATCACTTGCTGACCCCGGCTGTAGGTGACGGGATGGCCGTAGCGTTCTTCTGAGGCAGCCTCGGACGGTGCGGTTTCTTCGGTTTCGGCGGTGTCGGTCATCAGCGCCGTCCAATGGTGAGCAGCTCGGGCTGACCCTGGCCGTCCAGCTGTTCGATGGTGATTCCACCGGCGCCGCTAGCTCGACGCTTCATCAGCTCACCGCTTTCGATCATTTCGTGCAACGTGTTGATCGCATGAAGAAGGGTCTCGGGACCTGGCGGGCAACCCGGCGCGTAAACATCCACGGGGACGATCTGGTCGACTCCCTGCACGATGGCGTAGTTGTTGAACATGCCACCGCTGGAGGCGCACACACCCATGGAGATAACCCACTTGGGCTCGGCCATTTGGTCATAGATCTGTCGAAGGACAGGCGCCATCTTCTGAGACACGCGGCCCGCGACAATCATGATGTCGGCTTGGCGGGGCGAGGCTCGGAAGACTTCCATGCCCAGGCGAGCGAGATCATAGTGAGAACCGCCCGTAGCCATCATTTCGATGGCACAGCACGCCAGTCCGAAGGTGGCGGGCCATGAGGACCGAGCCCGGCTCCAATTGACCAACTTCTCCAAAGGAGCGGTGAGCACGTTGTGCTCGAGGCCCTCAATGCCGTGACTTTGTACGTCGGTAATGAGACCCATTAGTGGTCACCTGCCAGTGCGGGTTCGAGGTCAGCCACCGACAGGTCGCGGGAGGCGCCCGCGATGGTCTCGCGACCATCGGTCCCTACCCGACGTACCGTTGAAGAAGAGCTGCGGTTCGGATCGACTGCGGTCTCAGACGCCGAGGTTCGAACCGGTGAGTTGACCTGCAGGGGCCCCCAGTCGATCGCGCCCTTGGAAATCAAGTACACGAAGCTCTCGAATACCAACGCCGAGAAGATCAAGATGGCGATAAGCCCAAACCGCCCGAGGGCCTCGTGGGCGACGGCATAGGGATACAAGAAAATGATCTCGATATCGAAGATCACGAACATCATGGCCACGAGATAGAAGCGAACAGGAAAGCGTTGCGGGGGCTCCCGACCGGGAATGATGCCGCACTCATACGGGGCAATCTTTTCTTGGGTGGTTCGGCTGGGTGCTAGCAACCCCGAAGCGACGAAGCTTCCAGCCGCAAACAAGATGCCGAGGACCAGTAGCACCAGAACAGGTAGGTACTCACTCATTGGCTAACTCCTCGAGGGGTAAAGAACTTACGCCGCTGCGGCGCGGATGGCCATCTCCCGGCGATCACGGATGTGCATAAGATACGCGACGATCGCAAACAAGATGCCGTTGAAAATCGTGAACGCGGCCGGCACGAAACGAGTGCCGCTAATGAGCCACGGAACAGGACCGCCACGGTCACGTTCTACGACGACAGTCACGACATTTGCGCTCTCATCGGCCTGCGGAATCGGTGGCGCCTGGCCAGGAAGAGTCGGCTGCGGCAGCACGGCCTGCACCTGAATCGCCACCAGTTCAGAACTGTGGAACGGGTTCAGGATCGACTCGGCCTTCTTTCGGAACCGGGTCGCGAGACTGTCGCCTTCGACGCCGGAGGGCTTACCGCCGATGGCGAAGCCACCAAACTGCAGCGGGATGTACTCGTCAGTCCCGTCGAAGATGTGCTCTTCGAGCAGGAACGTTTCGGCTGCGGACTGCGCATCACCGCGACGGGGATTGGACGCAACCATGTACTCCCACCCGTTCAGGGCATCGATGTTGTCGTTGGCGAACCGCAGCGCATTGTTCTGGCGAGTGTCAGCGTCTTCACCGCTCACCGAGCCGAAGAAGTCGTTGTTGGGGCCAAGGGCCACACCGAGCTCGGCGATGGACTCGCCCTCGGCGAAGTCCAATTCGCCGGTGCTGATTTCGGCAAGGTTCCAGCTTTGCGCCTCGCCGACCCAACCAATGCCGTACACGGTCCAGACAATTCCCATGAGGAACATCCAGCCGAAGAAACCGGCCGTCGCGATCAAGCCACCGGTCCGGGAGCCGGTGTTGGTGGCGACGATCAGATACGTACCGCCGATGAGTACGACAACACCGACCAGGACCGAGAGGAGGCCACGGAAGAAGATGTCGAATTCAAGGCCACCGACAAATGCAAATACGGTGCTAGAGCTCATCGCTGCTCAATTTCCTCACGCTCGTAGTCAACCACAGCCTGGAGCAGGTCTGGGGGAAGGATCTTACCGAATGCTGGCATCATGCCTGCGCCGCTCTGGCCGCCTCGGCCGTAGCCGACACCGGCGTTCGCTCCGTTATAGATGAAGTCGTAATGGGCGTTACTGGTTCGTTCTGGCATCTCTACCACGGTGCACCCTGCAGCAATACGACGGTCGCCCAACGTGATGACTTCACCATCGAACTCAGCGCCGATTCCCTCTTCGGTCAGAACCGGAGGATCGACGAACGGCGGGGTGATGCCTTCGCCGGTCTCGTCGGTGGTGACCAATGGGATGCGAGGATCGAAGGGATACGCGTTGGCAGGGATGCCGGCGGGCTCCCAGAGGTCGCTGTAGTAGAGGCAGTCGGCAAGGTCACCATCGGAAAGGATGGTGTAGGGAATCGGGTTTCCGGCAGCGTCGGACCGGTTGGTCATGGCGTTGCCCTTCTCGTCGAGGCCGATCTGGGTGAGGTCGTCGGCGAGAACGAATGCTTCACCGTTGGGACCATTGGTCAACGGATCGTTGGGGTCGAGCCAGCCACCGCGTGGATCCTTCCACGTGTCATCGGGGAAACGTTCCTTCACCCCACCGCAAAGGCTGAAGCCGATGCCCGAGGGATCGCCACCGCCACAGGCTGCGATGCCGTCATCCAGAACGTTTGGAACGACCGTGGCGCCCAAGGACCATCCGGCGGTGTGGCAGCGAGCGCAGCTCAGCGAGCCAGCTTGGTAACCACTGAAGAGGCCGAGGTTGAAGACTGCTTCGCCCACCGTGTCGAACTCGCCAGCATCGATCGAGCGTTGTACTTCGGCTCGAATGTCTGCGGCCAATGCGTTGGCGTCAGCCTGAGCCTCATCGACTGCGGCCTGAGCTGCGATGTACTCGGGGTCATCGGCTGCCAACGTGGCGACCTGCAGGAGCGGGTCGTTGATGTCGAGGGGGTCCAGGCTTTGGACCTGGAAGGTTCCCATGTACTCGATGAGGTATTCAAGCTGCTGCGAGGTGAGCGGTCCACCACCCGGTGTTCCCCAGGCGGCCATCGGTGACCCTGGACGACCGAAGTTGAGGACGTTGGTGACCTCTTCGTCGCTGTAGCGATGCAAGACGTTGTTCAGAGCTGGAGCGACCCAGGACGCATTGCCGATGAACTGGCCGTCGGCATCCTGGTAGACGTAGGCAGCAACGCCGCCAACTCCGCCACCACCGTGACAGTTCACGCACTGTGCACCGTTCTGGTAGAGGTTGGTGCCACGACGAACAAACGTCTCTTGGAGCACGTCGACCGCACCCTCCTGCCGGCCGGGCTCGCCCAGCCAGTAGAACGGCAGGATCACCGAAGTGATCGTAAGGAGCACCAGTGCGAACGTGAGCGAGCGGTCGAGCTTGGTGGTCTCCAGCTCTTCATCGGACAGGTACTCGGCGCGGTTGGCCGCCAGTTCGATCTCAGAACCGAGCTCGGCCTTGGCCTCAAAGACGTTCCGCAGGAACAGTGCGATGAAACCAACAAAGACCACTGCGCCGGTAATGAGACCGATCGCGCGGAAATCAGCTGCCAGGATCATCTGCGCTCCAAACTGAGTCGTTGCAGCAAAAAGGGATGTCATTAATGCTCCTCGGCACCACTAATGCAGTTCGGACCCTCGGCCTCCTGGCCGGTGGTGTTGGTCCCGATGGGCGGACCTTGAATGACTGTACCCGTGTCGACGATCAGCTCGTTGGCTGCGTTTACTTCCATGGGGAAACGGTCCATACCTCGGGGGGCGGGGCCACCCTTTTTCTCGCCAACTCGGTTGTACTGGGAACCGTGGCAGGGGCACTCGAACCACTGTGAGGTGGAGCACTCGGGCACACGGCAACCGAGGTGGGGACACGTCTGGTAGATGGCGGTGACGCCAGCGTTAAGACCCTGCTCAACCTGACCATAGAAGGCGTACTGGGTAGTGGCCTTCTCGACCGCCGCTGCGGGATACTCAGTCACCCACATACGGCCTTCAGGCACGTAGAAGAATCCGCCACCGGCGATGATCGCAGCTTGAATATCGGGGATCCGCCCAACGGTGACCTTGGAGCCGAAGCCGCTGACGCCCTGTGGCCAAAGGAAGCCGATGCACGCCGCACCGAAGCCACCGAGGCCGAGGCCAAACATGCCAAGGATGCCGCGGTTGAGGAACTGCCGACGAGCGACACCGATGGTCTCGGGGTCTGGTGGCACATAGGCGACCGGAGGAGCCGACTCCGCTGCTACGAGCGCCGCACGCCCGCGAGCTGACCCTGCCAGTTCTACCTGCTTACCCGCCGAGGCATTGGAGGTGTCACCGGGCTCGGGTACGTCCAGCTTCTTGTCGCGCTTGACGGTTTCGCCAGAGAGCTGACCGATCGCGGTAGAGGTGTCACGACCACGAAGGGCCAGGGCCAAAGCAGCGACCGCAAGAGCGGCGATCACGATGGCTCCGATAATGATGGAGGTAGTCATTACAAGCTCCTTTCTAGAGCTCGAAGAACAGGCCAGCGGCCCAGGGGAAGATGAAGTTGAACCCGGGTCCTCGGAAGAAGGACCCGATCAAGACCAAGACTGCCCAGAACATGAGAAAGACAGTGAAAAGAGAAATGGCGAACTTGCGATCTTCTGGCCGGTTCGAGGGGTTCTTGTCGATGTAGGGCGCCAGGATCAGCACGATCAGGCCGATACCGGGAATCGTCACGCCAGCCACCATGGGGTGGAACAGGGTGAGCAGCTCCTGCAGGCCCATGAAGTACCAGGGGGCCTTGGAGGGGTTAGGCGTCTGGTTGACGTTGGCCAGCTCGAGCAACGGTGCGTTCACGAAGATCGAGAAGATCGTGAGGAAGGCGGTGCAGAATAGGGCTGCACCGAACTCGACCACGATGAGGTGAGGCCAGGTGTGCACCTTGTCCTGGGGCTTCATCTTGATGTCTTGAATCGACCCGCTCTTGACCACGGTGAGAAGACGCTGGGTATGGCCCTGCGGACCGGACATGACCGGAAGGTCGCCAGCCGATGCGGCCGCGGCAACAGCAGCGCCACCGGCGGCGGCTGGGGCGACGGCTGCGCCCGCTCCTCCGCCTCCCTTTGCGCTCTTGGATCGCTCCAGCAGGTGGGCAGGAATCTTTGACTCGGCGCCCGAAGAGGTACCGGCGTCGGCGGGGGCATCGGCCGACTCGGCCTTCTTCTTGGCTTCGGAGGCCCGCTTGCGTAGATGTTCTGGGATCTCAGTCATGGTTCAGATCTCTCTCTTTACAGCGGTCCGGAGATGCCGCCGTCCTTGCGCACCCGCCAGAAGTGGACGGCAAGGAAAATGACGGTGACGAATGGGAGCAGCAGCACGTGGAGCACGTACCAGCGGAGCAAGGTTTCTCGGCCGATCACCGAACCACCAAGCAGTACAAATCGAACCTCGTTACCGAACACCGGGGTGTAGCCCATCATGTTGGTACCCACGGTTACCGCCCAAAGTGCGAGCTGATCCCAGGGCAGGAGGTAGCCGGTGAATGACAGCAGCAGGGTGAACTGCAGCAGCAACACACCGATCACCCAGTTGAATTCACGAGGTGGCTTATAGGCGCCGTGATAGAACACCCGGGCCATGTGCAAGAACACCGAGAGCACCATGAGGTGCGCTCCCCATCGGTGCATATTGCGAACCAAGAGTCCGAAGGTCACGCCGGTCTGCAGCGTTGCGATGTCTTCCCAGGCCGCCGCGGCGGTGGGGCGGTAGAAGAACATCAAGAAGATGCCGGTGATGGTGAGAATGATGAACAGGAAGAAGCTCAAACCACCCAGGCACAGGGTGTAGCTGACCTTGACGGCGTGACGCTTTACCTTCACCGGGTGGAGGTGGTAGAGCACGCTGTTCATGATCACGTAACTGCGGTTACGGGGACTGTCGGTGTAGCCCTTACGGAACACCGACCCCGGACGGAAGATCGAGTTCCAGGCCTGGCTGCCCTGCACCGAGTCGGCGGTCTGCTGCGCGATATCGCCAGCCTTTTCCGCCAATGTGGGCTTGTCTTGAATTGATTTCGCCATAGGTCTATGACTTCCTCGTTCTTCTTACTTCGTGATTTGTGAGCTGTAGATGCTGGTTAGGCCAGGCGCATGCCGTAGCCGTACCCATGAGAATTCGTTCGCTGGTTGTGGTCTCCGAATTGGGAGGCCGTATCGATCTTGCCGAGGATGATCACGCCGGTCGGGCAGCGATCAACACAGAGGGCACAACGGGTGCAGACATCGTCGTCGATGGTGAAGATGAACGCATCGTTGGGGTCGTCACCGGGCTTGACGGTGCCGAAGGCTTCGCTGACCGCCTCGGTGGGTTGCATATGGATGCATTTCCACGGGCAGATATCGACACAACCCTCGCACGTGATGCACTCGGTCTGGTCGATGTGAATGAACTGCTTTGGCTTGACCGCACGCGCCAAGTAGTCCGCGTCTACTTCGACGAGGACGTAGTCGTCGCGGAATTCCGGCAGTGGCGGATTGGCGTCCTGGTAGCCCATGTCAGCCTCGCTTCACCAGCGGACGGCCGTAGGTGGAGGTTGCGACGACGTCGGAACCTTTCTTTGCCTGGCTGCGGTTCTGCCAATCGATCCACATTTTGACCATGATGCCCAGGGCGATGATGTAGATCACTGCCGCAATGGTGTCGGAGACAGCGCGCAAGGTGATGTCGAAGGGGAACCAGCCACCTTCGCTTTGAGGAACGACGAGGCCGCCGAAGGTGAATTTGCGGTCGGCCCGGAAGCTCCATTCGTTTTCGGCAACGGTGAGCCATTGGTGAGGCACGACGCCAAAGACCATGAAAGCGAGGAAGAAGGCGTAGACCGATCCCACCATGGCCTCACCCCAGGTGACTGGCGTGCCTTGGGGGCGGCGGGCGGCGTAGACGTACACCAGGCCTGCGAGAGCGGCGGTAATGATGGTGGAGAGGATGAGAGCAACCATGGGGATTCCTACTTCGAAGGATTCGTCTCAAAGCCGTTTTGGGGACTTTGTGAATCTTTGCACAATCTATCGGTCAAGTACAGGGGTGAGTAAACCGGGCGCTTACTCGGCGGCGACTTCTTCGCCCTCTTTGGCATGCGGTCCAGGGCACTTCTTAGCGTCGTCTTCGGAGACATCGCCGGTTGCGCCGGGGGTGAATTCAGGGTTTGCACAGGCCAGGAACAGTTCGAGGTCGATCTCGTGATCGGGGAGGATCCCCTCGGCCACTTCACGCATGTGCTCCATCCACTCTTGGTACTCCGGAGCGCTGGTGTCTTCCCCGCCCAGTGTGGCCCGCTCGTGAAAGACGATGAGTTCCAGCTCGTTTTGGGTGAGACTCGGATAGTTCGGCATTACACCGCGGTTGCCAGCCACACGGACGCCCCCGGGCCGGGCGGAATCGCCGTACTCTTCGCCGGCGATCGCAGCTGAGCCCCGAACGATGTGAACGATCTGGTCGATTGGTTCAGGGAACGTGGCGTAGATCTCACCATCGGAAAACTGATATCCGACGCCACCGCCGCCGCCACCACCGTGGCAGCCGGCACAGCCTTGGCTGCCGTAGAGAGCAGCGGACTCGACGAACAACGGATCCTCAACGTCGGGCAACTGCATGGTGCCAGCGAAGGAGTAGGCCCACAGGAGCGCACAGAACGGGATGATGCCCATGGCCCACATCGGCATCTTCTTGCGCTCGAGCGATGCCTGAACATAGGCAGGGACCGGCTTTTCTGGCACCGGCTCGGGATCGCGAGGAATTGCCGCGGCGGCCTGAACTACTGCAGGGGGCTGGGCGGGGCCTGAGCTCGCGGATGCCTCGACAGCCGTCGAAGCCGATGCGTCCGCACCGCCTCCGTCGTCTCCGGTGGACTTTCCACGGCGCGCGGCGGACCGCTTGAGCAGGTGCTCGGGGATCTCAGTCACGGCGGAGAGTGTAGAGGCACTCGAACCGCGCGAACGACTCCTGCACGTTGCGATTTCATTTATTCCATCGTTTGGGTATGGCCGATTTAGGGCGCCGTACCGGTCGAAAGAATGAAGCCCGGCTGCTCAGTGATCTCGACGAGCAGCGTGGCCAGCGACTCGCCGGCCTGGAGCCTGGTGGAAAAGGTCAATGCCTCGGCGGCATCGATGCCCGCTGACTCGGCGATAACGCTAATGAGATCATCACCGACGTGGTCGGCCCAGACGGCCTGAAACTCATCGGACTGGCTGAGTTCAAACGCCACCGTGCGTAGCGAACTGCCTCGCCGTCGGTCGACCAAGCGGTCGAGCTCCGCCGGGGCCGGCGCCCGCCGGAGGAGTCCAATGTGTAGACGCTCGACCGATCCTGCCAGTGACGATTGCGGAGGCATCGTGCCGGTCGAAGTCACAAACTCTTGGCTCTCACTGATCCACAGAACGACCGTTCCACGAGAAGTCCCAGCTTGCAGGAGGCCAAGCCAGTATCGGTAGCCGTCGGCGTCAGGCAGTCGACCCAGTACGTTTCGGTAGATCTGATCCACGAACTCTTCGTCGGTCAGCGACCCGTATGTCGCCGCAAACTCTGCGGAGGCTGCGAACTCGGTGGAGACCGACTCGATGGACACCGACTGGGACCGCACCCGTCGCCAGTAGTCCATCCCCTCAGCATCGGGAGTTCGACCAAAGTAGGCCGCATACAGGCGTGAAAGTTGGCCGTCGAGCGGCATTGGTCGAACCGGACCGGGCGCCAGCCCGAGAAGCGACGTTTCGGTCCACAGGCCACCACCCACGCGGTTCTGGCCCCGAACCCGGAACCAATACCGGCCAGGCGCCAGGTTGGTTGACCACGCGGTGTCCACAACGGTGGCCGCCTTCCACGCGCGGTCGGTGGCGCCGCGGTAGTTCACCTCATATGAGGTGACCGCTTCACCGGAGTCGATCGGCGGTGCCCACAACACATCAATCCCGTTGCTGTCGGCGCGAGCCGAGAGTTCAGTAACCAGGTTGGGGTTGGCCGGCAACAACAACGTGGTGCCGATCGACTGACTCGACGGGGTGTCGGGCCGTTCCCCGGTAATGGAAAGCTGATAGCTGGTGCCGTTCTGAAGGCCTCGAAGGCTGAGCGACGATGATCGGGCCCCATCGACGGTTCTCGTGACAGGCTCAGGGATGGGACCCGACGATGCCAAAGGCGTTACCTCCAGCTCATAGCGTTCCGAAAACGCTCCGACCTCGTTCCAGTCTTCGGTCCACGTCACCTCGACCGAACCCGATTTCACGTTGATGTCGGCCAACGTGGGCTCGAGTAGTGGCGCAGCAATTGTCCAACCCACCTGGCTCAAGACGCCTAGAACGGCGGCATCGATGTCTCGCTGGATCTCGCCGTTCTTCAAAGCCGGCGTCATCATCGCCCCCGGCTCGTCTTCACCGATCGATTCATCGAAGTGGCTGTAGGAGGATCCGTTCACGAACCTCGATGGCGAATGAACCGGCATCAGGCGACCAAAACCGATATCGACCCGAAGCGAATCGGAGGTGAGCGCATCCAGTGCATCCTCCATTGGCAGATCGATCACCGTCTGGCCGTCGGCGGTCTCAAGAAAGTCGTCGTAGATAGACGGGGATTCTTGATCGATCGAAAGCGATCCATCCCTACTTCGCAGAGCCGACCCCAGGAAGCCGAGACCGTGGGCTATTTCGTGCAGCACCACCGAGTACAGATCGATCTGTCCGACTCCGGGAGCACCATCGGTTCCGATATACCAGTCATCGCCGAGTCCGCTGTTGAGCTCGACAAGCACCTCGGGCGTGTCTGGGCCATTCACGTCGAAGTTGGCCAGCTGATTGGCCAGCGCCGCCGGATACCAACGATCGGTCGGGAACCGATCGGCGTTGCGATATTCGCCCTCGGTTCCAGCTTGCCCCAGCAACCGAACTCCAAGGTCGGTCCATCGCACGGAGATCTCGACCGGAGCGGTGGGCGACAACGCCAACGATCGATCCCATTCGGCCACTGCGGCGTCGATGACGGCCCGCACCGAGGCCGGCGTGCTGGTCTCATACGTCGTGGTCATCGAGCCGTCACGTCGATTGCCCACCAGTGCGCCTGAGCGTTGGCCTTGAGCGCCATCGAGGCCGAGCGATCGGCCAGGGGCGCGCAATGGAGGAACGGATGCTCGATGCTCATGACCGTCGGTGGTCTCAACAACTGCCTCGACCGAGCGTCGCTCGATAGTGGACTCGCCCTGAGCGTCAACCGGGGACGCGGCCAGTACAGCTGCCAACAACGACAGCGCGAGCAGGGTAACAACAGCCCCATGAGCCGGGACAGAGCTCAGCCCCGCTGCGTTGCGCATGGGGCCGGTGAGCACGTTGAAAGCGTAGGCTCTTCGACATGCAACTGTCACCAGCTCTGGGACCAATACACCAAGCGGTAACACAGTCCATCGAATCGCTCGCCGCCCGGAGCGCCGTGGAGCGCATGTGGCAAGGCGATCACACGTTGTGGGCCGAGGATCCAACAGAAATCTCCGACCGCCTCGGGTGGTTGCATGTCCTCGACCAGATGAACGCGTCCGTCTCAGAAATGGAGATGTTTGCGGCAGGCGTTCGCGCCGATGGTCTCACCAAGGCTGTCATCTGCGGGATGGGAGGTTCCTCGCTGTTCCCCGAGGTACTGGCAAAGATGTTCCCCTATGCCGACGGAATGCCCATCACAATCCTCGACACCACCGATCCGGCCGCGTTGGATCGGGTTCTGTCCGATCGAGAAATCACCGACACGTTGTTTGTGGGTGCGTCCAAGAGTGGCACCACGATCGAGACTCGCAGCCAACTTGAGACGTTCTGGAGCCGACTACAACGCGGGTCGCAGTTCACGGTCATCACCGACCCTGGTTCTGCCCTCATTCCCCTGTCCGACCAGAACGGGTTTCGACGAGTTTTCCTCAACCCCGCCGACGTCGGAGGCCGCTTTTCAGCCCTTACCTACTTCGGTCTTTTGCCCGGGGCGTTGGCAGGGGCGCCCATCGCTCGGATTCTTGGCACCGCGCTCGATCTGCGACCCGCCCTCAAACGCACCGAAGGGTCTAACCCCGGGATCGTTCTCGGCGCCGCCATGGCGGTGGCAGCCCAACAGGGTCAAGACAAGCTCACGCTGTTGTTGGACGATCGAATCGCACCGCTCGGCGCGTGGTTGGAGCAGTTGATCGCCGAGTCGACCGGCAAGGACGGCCAGGGCATCGTGCCGATCGTCGATGAGACACCCTCCGCCGAGGCTTATGGTCCAGACCGCTTCTTCGTCGTGGTGGGTGAACCTCGAGGCGCCGAACATATCCCGGAGGGCGCACCCCGAATCACGCTGTCGCTCGCTGATGAGCTGGAACTCGGGGCACAGGTCATCCTGTGGGAGTTCGCGACCGCCGCCGCCGGTGCGGTCCTCGGCGTCAATCCATTCGACCAGCCCAACGTCGCGTCTGCGAAGATCGCCACCTCAGAGATTCTGGCGGGCGGGATCCCAGCGATACCGCTCTCCCCGGTGCCAGCGTTGATTGAACAACTTCGCGAGGGCGATTACTTGAACCTCCTCGCCTACATCGACGGGGCGTCTAGCTCGGCTGATCGACTGCGACGAAAGTTGAGCGAGCTCGGGCGAAGGTATGGCGTAGCAACCACCTTCGGGGTCGGACCCCGGTACTTGCACTCGACCGGCCAACTACACAAAGGAAACCCCGACAACTTCGTCGCCATTCAGATCGTGTCCGATGATCGGACGGACGTCCCTGTTCCGGGTGAACGGTTTACCTTCGGTCAACTAAAGGCTGCTCAAGCCGCCGGCGACTACCGGGCACTGCAAGATGTCGGCGCACGAGTGGGGCGAGTCGTGCTCACAGAGTTCCTCGACGCGTAGCGCTTCGGATGGCGCTCCGATTCGTCGACTAGTACGGGTGGGCCCCGATGAACTCGGGCGCAGCTGCAATCCAGCGAACCACCGTTCCCCGCGTGAGACGGCCCCGATTGAGGAGACCGAGCCAGTAGACGAATCCGTCGTTGTCTCGCTCGCGCCCGAGGACGTTCTGATAGATGACAGCCAGATAGTCCTCGTTGCTTCGCAGCTTGCCGTAACGACTGCGGAACTCGCCCGACCCGGCGAACGCTTCTGCGATCGCATCCAGCGATACACCGGAACGATGAACACCGATCCAGTAGGCCGCACCGCCCACATCGGGCTCGCGGTTGAAGAAGGCCCAGTACAGGCGGAGCACGTCGCCGTACCGGGGCAGATAGTCGGGAGCGGCAACGAGCTGCGACAACGTCCCGGCTTCGGCCATGATCGGAACGGTTCCGGAAACCGGTATCGACGTGATGTTTCCCGTTCGGTCGATCAGCGAGATCTCCAGAGCTGCATCGCGAACCGAGGCAGGTACCACGTACTGCTCCACTGCTCCCGGCAAGTCCGTAGAAGTAAGTAGGCGACCTGACCGATAGGCCCGGATGCGAACGACTTCAGCCGGTGGCGCAGATGCGGACGAGCTGTTGTTCCAGCGGAGAACACGACCATCGAACCGGAGGTCGGCGGGCTCTGCTGGAGGAACCGTCGTGGGATAGCCCAACCGGCTTAGTGCACCAACGACCGGCGCATCCAGCTGGTGTCGGGCGCCCTGTATCAGTCCGCCGTACATCAACGCACCGGGTTCGGTGTCGGTGGGCGATACCGCATTGCCAAAGTGCGAGGCGCCACGGCCACCTTCAGAGTCGAGCGGAAGTAGCCAACCGCCACCGACGTCGAACCAAATCTCATCGGCAGCAAACGCAGCCGACTGACGTGCAGCGCTGAGATTCACCAGGGGACGGCCACCCGACGACAGGTTCTGATCAAATACCTGTGTACGACCGGAAAGAACGCGCTGGCCCCGAGCGTTCAACGTGGTGTCTACAGAGAAGCCAAGCGCATGCACAAGTTCATGGGCAAATGCGGACCGAAAGTCATAGCGCGTCGGCGGCACATCGGGTCGAGACCCGAAGTACCACGGTTGGTTCGACGCCATGGAAACAAAGCCGTCGACGTCCTGCTTTGCGTGGTGACCGCCAAAAACAACATCGGCCACCGCGGCTGGATAATACGCTCCATCTCGTTGCACGAGCACTGGACCGCCGACGCCCAACCCTCCCTGTACGGTCCAACCGACCGCTACTTGCACCGAACCAGGCGGGAATGCGAACACCGACTCGAACTGGGTCACGACGTCCACGACCGCTGATCTCACGTGAGTCGGCACATTCGAATCGAAGACGGGCGAGACGCCTGGAGCCGAGGCCAAGGCTTGGGCTTGCGCAGCGACCGAAACGTCTACCGCAGTGTCGGGACCGATCGCTTGTGCATCAGTCGTTGCGGACACCGGCGCGGCGAAACCCATCAACAACACTGCCGTGAGGGCAGCAAGAAGTAGTCGACGAGCGACGGGTGCGCTTGCGAGCGCTCCGGAGAGATCGGACTGAACCGATGAAGCGGAAGATCGTTGCATTTGCATTTAACGGAGAGCGGGCGGAGACTCCGTAATTGCATTCCAGCAGCAAAGTAGACCCAGTTGAGAGAGCATTTGTGCCCAGGCTAGTTCAGTGCAAACTTTCGCGCTGCGAGCCGTAAATCCGGGCCTCGCCCACCACGAACGTCAGCACCGAAGCGGGCGCCCCGACCGAGAAACGGTTGATGGTTGTTAGCTGCCAGCCGGCGTGGCGAACCATCGCAGGAATGTCTCGATCGAACGACAGACCGATTCGCCGTTTGAGCATTCGTTTTGCAAACCTCTGGAACACCGAACCAACGCCAACGCCAAGGGTTGGTTCGATAAAAACGAGCCGCGAACCTTCGGCCATCGTCTCCCGCAGAACTACCAGCTGCGATGGCTGAGTAGAACGATCCCAAAGCGACAGATACACCAGCACCGTGACCGGACTCGTTTGCTTTTGCACCCAGCCAACGACGTCCTTCAGTCGATCTGCGGTCACGGGCGCCACCGGAGCGTTCGGTCCCAATCGGTGAGTCACCCATTTGTTCAGTGCCGAAACGTCGTGGCGCCGCACGATGCAAACCGGTCCCTGGATGTCTGCGATAACGGCATCCAGCTGGTCGATCAGCTCGGTCTCGGACACGCCGAGGCGACCCGACCCGAAGGCGTCAGAACGAACCTCGGACGATTGGATGTCAGTCGTCCAATCCAAAGGCGCTGTGCAAGATCTGCACGGCTTCCTCAGCCCGGCCGGCTGCAACAACACAGCTGATCCGGATGGCGCTGGTGGAAATCATCTCGATGTTGATGTCGTTCGCCGCCAAGGTTTCGAACATTGTGGCGGCCACACCCGGATTGGACTTCATTCCGGCGCCGACAACCGAGACGCGGCCAATCGCCTCGTCAGCAGTCATTCGTTCAGCCCCAATTTGGGCGAGCAGTCCGCCTTCAAGGAACGTGGTGGTTCGAGTGACGTCTTCGGTGGGGACGGTAAAGGAGATATCGGTCCGGCCCTGCTCCGAAACGTTCTGAACGATCATGTCTACGTTGACCGAGTGATCGGCGAGCGCTCGGAACAGTTGGGCAGAGACGCCCGGCTTGTCAGGGACATCCACAACGGTGACCTTCGACTCGGAAAGGTCGTGCGTGACGGCTCGGATGATTGGACGCTCCACGGCGTTCTCCTCTGCATATTCTCGAACTACAAACGTTCCCGACTCCCACGTGAACGCGGAGCGGATGTGAAGGGGTACCCCATAGTTATGGGCAACTTCGACCGAACGCATGGCCGGCTTGGGGCAACCGGTGGCCGTCATCTCCAACAACTCATCAAACGTGATCTCAGCCATCTTTTGGGCGGAGTCGACCACCCGAGGATCGGCGGAGAATACGCCGGATACATCGGTGTAAAGCTCACACATCTCGGCGTTCAGGACTTGAGCAAGGGCAACAGCCGTGGTGTCGGATCCACCGCGCCCAAGAAACGTGACATCTCGTTCGGACGAGACACCCTGGCTGCCCGCTACAACGGGCACGATGCCCTGATCCAACGCGGCTTCGATTCGTACGGGCGTGATCTCGAGAATCTTGGCGTTCTCATGATTGGTGTCGGTGTTGAACCCCGCCTGACTGCCCGTGAAGGACTGCGCCGGAACACCGATGTCGGACAGCGCCATGGCAACGAGAGCGCAGGCCTTTCTTTCGCCTGCGGTGATCAACATGTCCATCTCACGACCGGGGCGATCTTTGGCTACCTCGTGGGCCATCCGCAAGAGTTCGTCTGTTTCCTTGCCCATAGCCGAGATGACCAGAACGACATCTTGGCCCCGGCGCTTACACCTCGCCACGTGATCCGCAACGGTCCGAATGCGATCGGGATCCGCGACCGAGGTCCCTCCAAATTTCTGCACGACGCGCACCGGATCAGGGTAACGGCAGGGGCCCAAATCTCGCTGCGCCGAGCCGAGGAGATATTCCCGAATGACGCGTGGAATAAATCACGAAGGAGCCCGGCCGCCCTGCATCTACAATTTCTCGCATGAAACTAGGAATCGTTGGTGCTACGGGTCAGGTCGGTCGAGTGATGCTGGACATCCTGGAGACCACCGGCTTCAAGATCGATGAACTTCGTCTGTTTGCCAGCTCACGGTCGGCAGGATCGACGATCGAGTTCGCGGGCCAGTCCATCACAGTGGAGGACGCCTCGACATCCGACTACACCGGACTCGACGCCGCACTCTTCTCCGCAGGCGGTTCGACCTCGCTGGCGCTCGCACCGAAGGTCGCATCGCAGGGCGTCGTGGTGATCGACAACTCTTCCGCGTTCCGCATGGATCCCGACGTACCGCTGGTCGTTGCGGGTGTGAACGATGCCGACATTGCGAACCGGCCAAAGGGGATTATTGCAAATCCCAACTGCACCACCATGGCTGCGATGCCGGTCATGAAGCCCCTCCACGAAGAAGCTGGCCTGGTGTCGATGGTCGCCAGCACCTATCAAGCGGTGAGCGGCGCCGGCCTGAAGGGGTCTGAAGAACTGGCCGCTCAAGTTTCCAAGGGTGGCGATGCTCGCTCGCTCACCACCGACGGGCAGTCCGTCGACCTCGGTCCCAACGAGGCATTCGTGGAACCGATCGCCTACAACGCTGTGCCGTTCGCAGGAGATCTCGTGGACGATGGCTCGTTCGAGACCAACGAAGAACAAAAGCTTCGGTTCGAGAGCCGCAAGATTCTCCACATTCCTGAACTCGCGGTGAGCGGAACCTGTGTGCGGGTGCCGGTCTTTACCGGACACGCGTTGTCGATCAACGCATCGTTCGCAAACCCCATCAGCGTCGAACGCGCCACCGAGCTCTTGGCGACCGCACCGCACGTCACCCTCGACTCGGTTCCCACACCGCTCAAAGCAGCCGGCATCGACCCCACATTGGTCGGTCGGATCCGCGCCGACGAGACGGTCCCCAACGGTCTTGCGTTGTTCTGCGCCGGAGACAACCTGCGCAAGGGCGCAGCCCTCAACACGATCCAGATCGCCGCTCTTCTGTAGTATTGCTCCCGAGCAATCTGAGGGGTCGCACCCAAAAGTGCAAAGCAAGCACTAATCTCAGAGGCCGTGGGTACCGAGAAACGCGAACGTCAAAAGGCCAATAGACAGGCCCGAATCCAAGAGATCGAGGCTGCCGAAAAGGCTGCAGAGCGACGGAGCCGACTGGGTCTCTTCGCGATCATTTTCCTGTTCCTCGTTGCTCTCGCAGCACTGTGGCGTGTCGCCGGTGGCGACGACGAGACCGTAGCCCCCGAGCTCAACCCCGACGCAATCACCACCACCACCGCGCTTGACCCGGACGCTCCCACAACCGCAGCTCCCTTTGCCATCACGGTCCCACCGGCTGGCGGAAGCATCACGGGCGAAACCCCCTGCCCGGCCGAAGATGGCTCGTCGGAACGAATCACCTCGTTCGAAGCCGCCCCTCCGATGTGCATCGATGAAGGGGCCACCTACATCGCCACCGTCTCCACAACCAAGGGTGACTACACCGTCGAACTCGACAGCGCCGCCGCACCGAACACGGTAAACAACTTCGTTGTGCTCGCCCGCTACCACTACTACGACGGTGTGCCGTTCCACCGGATTATCCCGGGCTTCGTCGTACAGGGCGGCGATGCCGTGGGTCCCACCCCCGGCATCGGCAACCCCGGATACCAGTTCGACGATGAACTTCCCGCCGTCGACCCCGACACCGAGCAGGCCTACCAAGAGGGCTCGCTCGCAATGGCCAACAGCGGGGTGAACACGAACGGTTCCCAGTTCTTCGTTGTGACCGGTGAACAGGGCGCAAGCCTCCCACCGCTCTACAGCAAGTTTGGACAGGTCACCGATGGCCTCGACATCGTGAAGGCAATCGAAGACACCGGCACCGCTTCAGGTACACCGTCGGAAGAAGTGATCATTAACTCGATCACCATCACCGAGGGCTAACCGACTGGCGTGTCACCCAGCTGGTGACGTTGCCTAACAATTCATTTAGACCCTCTAACTGTTCATAAGCTACTCTCGGGTAATGGGAACAGGAACGGTTGGAATAGTCGGTTCGGGGATCATGGGTGGAGGAATCGCCGACGTGGCCGCCTCCGCCGGCTACGACGTGATCCTCAAAGCTCGCTCCGAAGCCAGTGCACGCTCGGCGCTCGCCGTCGTGACGAAGTCTCTGGGCCGCCGAGTGGCGAAGGAGAAGCTGACCCAGGTTGAGGCCGATCAGATTGGGTCCCGAGTGGCTTGGACGCTCGAATACGCCGACCTCGGCGAAGCCGACATCGTCATCGAATCGGTCGCCGAAGACATGGACATCAAACGTGCGGTGTTCGCAGAGCTCGACAAGACGTGCAAGCCCGGAGCCCTGCTCGCCACCAACACCTCAACCCTCTCCGTAACCGAGCTGGCCCTGACCACGAGCCGCCCCACCCGCGTGTGCGGCATTCATTTCTTCAATCCGGCCAACCTCATGAGCCTTGTAGAAATTGTCGTTCCCGACATCTGCGATGCCGAGGCCGCGGCTGAGGCGACCTCGTTTGCCACGACCTGCGGCAAGGAACCGGTGTCGGTCAAGGACCGTGCCGGCTTCGTGGTGAACGCTCTGTTGTTCCCGTACCTCAACAACGCCGCCCGCATGGCCGCAGCCGGAACGGCGAGCTACGAAGACATTGACACCGCGATGAAGGGCGGCTGCAACTTCCCCATGGGCCCCTTGGCTCTGCTCGACCTCGTTGGACTGGATACGTCGGTATCGATTTTGAACACGTTGCATGAGGCCACCGGGGATGCCAACTTTGCGCCGGTCCCCCTACTCTTGGAACTGGTTGAAGCTGGACATCTGGGCCGCAAGAGCGGTCGCGGCCTGTTCACCTACGACTGACCTTGGCTCACTCCAGTAGTTATTGCTTCTCTCAAAGGACGTCCCTATCCGCCAACGGCCCGAGGCTCAGCATTGGCGATTCCCGCCGATCACCGACCTGCCTGCGCCGGTCGAGATGCTCCGGGTGCCCGCAGACCTGTCGGTGGACTGCCTGTTGAGCGCCTACTCCGCGGGTTACTTTCCCATGCCGGTCCGGCGGAGAATCGCTTGGTTCTCGCCCAACCCTCGAGGCGTCTTCATTCCCGACCACCTTCGGGTCACTCGATCGCTGCGGCGGTCGATCCGCCGATATGACATTCGGATCGATACCGCGTTCGCGGACGTCATCAGCGCGTGCGGCGATCCGGCCCGGCCCATGGGTTGGATCAATCGGGCCGTTATCGATGCGTTCACCGCCCTGCACCATGCGGGGCACGCCCACAGTATCGAAGCATGGGATGACGAAGGCCTCGCAGGCGGCCTCTACGGTGTCTCTATCGGCGGATTTTTCGCTGGCGAATCGATGTTTCATCGACGACCCGACGCCTCGAAAGTTGCCCTGGTCGCTCTCGGTGACATCATGAAATCCGTGCCCGGCTCGGTGATCGATACGCAATGGACCACCGATCACCTGGTGACGTTGGGAGCGTTCGACGTCACCCGCAACGACTACGCCCAGCTTCTCGAGCTGGCGCTGGCCCAGCCCAAACCAGCCGCGTTGCAACACGTGCCTGCGCCCACTCCCCCACACAAGGACCCCCATGGCTAACCGACCCTGGATGATGCGAACCTACAGCGGGCACAGCACCGCGGCCGCTTCCAACGAGCTCTACAAGACCAACCTGTCCAAAGGACAAACGGGCCTGTCAGTAGCGTTCGACCTGCCAACCCAAACGGGCTATGACCCCGACCACATCCTGGCGCGAGGCGAAGTGGGCAAGGTGGGTGTCCCCATCGCTCACCGAGGCAACATGGCAGCGCTCTTCGACGAAATACCGCTGGGCGAGATGAACACGTCGATGACGATCAATGCACCCGCCCCGTGGTTGCTCGCCCTGTATCTCGTCACCGCCGAAGAACAGGGCAGCGACTGGTCCCAGCTTCGAGGGACCACGCAGAACGACATCGTGAAGGAATACCTGAGTCGCGGCACCTTCATCTTCGGGCCCGAACACAGTCGCCGATTGACCGTCGATCTGTTCGCCTTCTGTTCCGAGCACGTTCCCAAGTGGAATCCGATGAACGTGTGTAGCTACCACCTGCAAGAAGCGGGCGCTACGCCCGTTCAAGAGATCGCCTACTCATTGGCAACCGCCATCGACATCCTCGACGCCGTACGTGCGTCCCCTCAGGTTGACGATCAACGCTTCAACCACATCGTGGGCAGCGTCAGCTTCTTTGTGAACAGCGGAATTCGGTTCGTCGAAGAGGTTTGCAAGATGCGAGCCTTCACCAAACTGTGGGATCAGCTCCTCACCGACCGTTACGGAATCACCGACGCTCGAGCGAAACGGTTTCGTTACGGCGTGCAAGTCAACAGCTTGGGCCTCACCGAAGCGCAGCCCGAAAACAACGTCCAGCGAATCGTGCTCGAAATGTTGGGGGTTACGTTGTCGGCCGATGCTCGCGCCCGATCACTCCAGCTACCGGCCTGGAACGAGGCGCTAGGACTCCCCCGTCCGTGGGATCAACAATGGTCGCTTCGGATGCAGCAAGTTCTGGCCCATGAAACCGACCTGCTCGAACACGAGGACATCTTCACCGGTTCGGTGGTGATCGAAGGCAAGACGGCCGAACTCATGGAGGCCGCCATGGCCGAGTTCGATGACGTGTTGGAAATGGGCGGCGCATTTCAAGCCATCGGCGAACTTAAGACCCGCCTGGTGCAAAGTCACGCTGCTCGAATCCGCCGAATCGAGAATGGCGATCAAACCGTGGTCGGCCTGAACAGCTTCACCGAGTCCGCCGTGTCGCCCCTTGGCGGCGCCGACAACATCCTGGTCGTCGATCCCGAGGTGGGAGCCGAAATGGTGGCGAACATCGAGGCCTGGCGAGCTCAACGTGACAATGACGCCGTTGCCGCTGCGTTGGCGCAGCTCACCGAAGCAGCCGAGGGCACCGACAACATCATGCCCGCCACCATCGAACTGGCTCGCGTTGGTGGAACGACCGGCGAGTGGGCCGAATGTCTGCGGAACGTGTTCGGCGAGTACCGGGCGCCCACTGGCGTTTCAGGTGTGGGCGGCACGCCCACGAGCCAAACCCTGCGGAACCTCGCCGAACGAATTAGGGCCGACCCGCTGGGCCCGCCCAGACTGTTGGTCGGAAAACCCGGTCTTGATGGGCACAGCAATGGCGCCGAACAGATCGCCATTGCGGCGAGGGATGCCGGAATGGAAGTCATCTACCAGGGAATCCGACTGACGCCAGCCCAGATTGCAACAGCGGCGCGGGATGAAGATGTTGATGCCATTGGACTCAGCATCCTCTCCGGTAGCCACCGTGAGCTTGTCCCGGCGACCGTTGCCGCTATTCGGGCCGAAGGCGTTGAGGCGCCCGTGGTCGTGGGAGGCATCCTGCCGCCCGAGGACCATCAACCGTTGAAGGACGCCGGTGTCGATGCGGTCTTCACACCTAAGGACTATGACATTGGCGTCATCATTGAAAAGCTCTACGACCTCATCTCCGCCCACCGGACCTAACTCCCCACTACATTAAGTTTTGTGCCAGAACGCCGATGGATAGACCGATGAGTGGTCGATCTGCGCTGCCCGGTCTGATGACCGGCATTTTGTCTCTAGTGACAGGACTTATTGCCGTCGCGTTCGGGCAAGAGATTTTTGCCGGTGTTGCCGGCCTGTTGGGCCTGGCTGCTGGTGTTGCCGGCGTTCGGCTCGCTCAGCAGCTCGATGAACAAGCTGCCATTCAGCGCCTTGTCGAAGACGAGCTCCGCGCCGTCCGTTCGGAAAGCCAAGAAACCGAGGAACGACTTCGCTCCGAATTGGATGCGGTTGCCTTCGGTGATGTCGATGGAAACGGGGCCAGCGTCGATGCGTTGACCGATACCTCTACCGGCCTGTTCTCGGAGAGCTTCTTCAACGTTGCGATCGAAAGCCGGATCGCAGCCGCTCGCCGCCATCTCCGTCCTGTGGCCGTCGTCCTGCTCGAGGTCGTCGAGGGACTTCCCGATACCGATCCATTTGAGGCTGACGCCGAACTGGTTGCCGAAGCGGTGCGAATCACTTTGCGCGAGGCCGACACCGCGTGTCGTTTGCGCAACGGCTACTTTGCCCTGCTGCTTGAAGACACCCCGGAAAACGGTGCCATCTGGACCGTGGAGCGCATTCGCCGACAGATCCTCACCACCCGCAGCGGTTTCACACTGTGGGCTGGTGTTGCGTGCTATCCGGCCCATGCGTTTGGTGTGAACGAGATCATGGATGCTGCCGAGACCGCTCTTGAGTCAGCCCGTGAGTGGCGTCAGGATCGCATCGAAGTCGCCGTCGCAGCCCACGACTGACACTGACCTCTTTCCAGCGGTTAGGGTTGCCGGGTGCTCATTACGCCGACGCCTACCGATGAAGAGGCTGTGGCCATTGCTGCCGCGTTGCAGGTCGTTTTGAACTCCGGTGGTGGCGGATCGGTCGAGGTGCCGGTGGTTAGCACCACCTGGCGATTCAGCGGCCGCTCCTGGTCCTCCCCCCGCTACGGAGCCCGCACCACCCGCTAGCACACTTGGTGACGGGTGCATATGTTGCACACACCGCTAGACGAGGCAGCCCGCAGGCCAGCAAAGCGACCCGGCCAAATCAGACAACAGACCCCTCAGACACGCCCAAAACAACGAGCGCGTTAGCCACACACCACAAGAGGCGAGCGAAGCGAAACTACAAAGGAACGTTTCCGTGCTTGCGGGCGGGGAGTTCCTCTTTCTTGGTGCGAAGCATCTCGAAGCCAGCGATGAGCTTGCGTCGGGTGTCGCGTGGGGCGATGACGTCGTCGACATAGCCGCGTTCGGCGGCGATCCAGGGGTTGGCGTAGTCGGTCTTGTACTGGTCGATCAGTTCAGCCCGGCGAGCCTCGGGGTCGGCGGCCGATTGAATTTCGCGCCGGTACACAATGTCGGTGGCACCTTCAGGGCCCATGACGGCCAGCTCAGCTGAAGGCCAGGCGTAGCTGAGGTCGGATCCGATGCCCTTGGAGTCCATCACCACGTATGCGCCACCATAGGCCTTGCGGGTGATGACCTGGATCCGCGGAACGGTCGCTTCGCAGTAGGCGTAAAGAAGCTTGGCTCCGTGACGGATGATGCCGCCGTATTCCTGATCGACGCCGGGCAGGAAGCCGGGCACATCGACGAACGTCACTAGTGGAATGTTGAAGGCGTCGCAGGTGCGCACGAAGCGGGCTGCCTTCGACGAGGATTCGATATCCAAAATCCCGGCGAGCACCATCGGCTGGTTGGCCACTACCCCGACGGCATGGCCATCGAGTCGGCCGAAGCCACACACGATGCTCGGCGCCCAGGTGGCGTGGTACTCACAAAAGTCGCCGTCGTCGAGGACAGACCGTACGACATTCTTCATGTCGTAGGGCTGGTTGGGTGAATCGGGGAGAACCGAATCAAGGTCTTCACATTCGCGGTGTGGATCGTCGGCTGTGACCTCGTGCGGGGCGGCTTCCAGGTTGTTGCTCGGCAGGAAGCTGAGAACGTACCGGACGTCGTCGAGGACGGCTTTTTCGTCTGCGGCGGTGAAGGTGGCTACGCCGCTCTTGGTGCTGTGGCTGCCGGCACCGCCCAGCTCTTCTAGCGTGACCTCTTCGCCGGTCACCGTCTTCACAACATCGGGACCAGTGATGAACATATGGCTGGTCTCACGAACCATAAAGATGAAGTCGGTCATCGCCGGGCTGTAGACGGCGCCGCCCGCGCACGGGCCCATGATCACGCTGAGCTGGGGCACCACACCCGATGCCTGCACATTGCGGTAGAAGATTCCGCCGTAGCCGTCGAGGCTTACGACGCCTTCGGGAATTCGGGCTCCGGCGCCATCGTTGAGCCCGATGACCGGGGCACCCACGCTGATGGCAAGGTCCATAAGCTTGTGCATTTTCGACGCGAACGTTTCGCCCAACGATCCACCCATGATCGTGAAATCCTGGCTCGATACAAACACTTTGCGCCCATCGATGGTTCCCCAC
>CALHFG010000104.1 GCA_938029215.1 uncultured Acidimicrobiales bacterium
GAACAGTGAAGCGGTACTTGGTGCAGACGTTCGGCTGCCAGATGAATGAACACGATTCCGAGCGAATCGCGGGTTTGCTGGAGTCTGACGGGTACGCCGAGACGACCGATCAGACCGAGGCCGATGTCATCGTTGTCAACACCTGCTGCATAAGGGAAAACGCGGACAACAAGCTCTACGGCACCTTGGGCAACATGAAGCAGCTCAAGGATGCAAACCCCGACCTGCAGATCATGGTCGGCGGGTGTCTGGCTCAAAAGGATCGGGACACCATCCAAGAGAAGGCCGGGCACGTCGACGTCGTGTTCGGAACTCATAACGTGCACCGCGCGACCGAGCTGCTCAGCGAGGCGCGGTCCAATGGTCCCATCACCGAGATTTGGGAGGAGGCCGATCCGGACGAGTCGTTCGCGTCTGCTCTTCCGGCTCGTCGTGAGCTCGACTATGCCGCATGGCTCACGATTCAGGTGGGCTGTGACAACTCGTGTGCATTCTGCATCGTGCCCGCCGTACGGGGTGTCGAGATCAGTCGGACTCCCGACGACATCGTGGCTGAGGCGGAACGTTTGGCAGCTGACGGCGTCACCGAAATCACCCTGCTCGGACAGAACGTCAACAGCTATGGCCGCGACCTTGCGCTTGCAGCTCGGAAGGCTGGCGCCGCCGATGTCCGGGTCCGGCCGGCGTTTGCTGACCTCTTGCGCAGTGTGGCGGCGGTCGACGGAATTCGACGGGTTCGCTACACCTCGCCGCACCCCAAAGATATGAACCAAGAGGTGTTCGATGCCATGGCAGAGACTCCTGAGGTCATGCCCCACCTGCATTTTCCGCTGCAATCCGGTTCGGATCGCATCCTGGCTGCAATGCACCGGGGCTACACCGGTGAACGATTTCTTGCCAAGCTTGCTCAGGCGCGGGCCACCATTCCGGACCTTGCGGTAACAACCGACATCATCGTCGGTTTCCCTGGGGAAACCGAGGGGGACTTCGTGCGGACACTTGAGGTGACTGCCGCGGCCGAGTTCGACACTGCGTTCACGTTTGTCTATTCACCTCGCCCAGGAACCGAGGCGGCTGAGATGGTTGACCAGTTCTGCGATCCAGACGAGGTCAAGGAGCGGTACGAACGGCTGCGAGCCGTCATGGTTCGGAGCGCGATCTTGAAGCAGCAAGCTCGAGTCGGAAAGATCGAAGACGTGATCGTCGAGGGGCCATCGAAGAAGGATCCGTCGCGGCTCTCGGGGAGAACCGGCCAGAACAAGCTCGTGCACTTTGAAAAGCCCGAGGGACCAATGCGGCCGGGCACGTACGCTCGGGTGCGGGTCACTGAAGCTCACACGCAATATCTCATGGGAGAGTTCCTCGAGGTCACCGCCAAGGCAACTCATCGCACCCGGATTCCCGTCCTGTGACAACGCTGCATTTCATCGTTCCGGTTGCAGCTTCACCCCAGCAGGTCGAGGTCAAGCTCTCTGAGGCTGCGAAAGATCCGACACAGTTCGTTCACCTGTTCACCACGTCGCCCGATATCGACGCCGATGTGGCTGAGGGCGGTAAGGGCCTGTGGCGAATCCGTGTTGAGGGACCTCAGTTTCGGAGCAAGGGGACCGTCGCTGTTCTGTCGGTACCCGATGGCTCCGATATCGAGATCCAAATCGACCTGCGAGGCAAGGGCTTCCTCGCCCTGGCGGGTCCAGTTTTGGGTCTCGCGGCCGGCAAGGTGGAGGGTGAAGCTACCAAGGCGCTGCAAAACGAATTTGGTGAACGCTCCTCGACCTGACGCTCGCGGGCGGTGACGGGCTAGCCAGTGTTTCGCATCCCGGCCGCTACACCGTTGACCGTGAGGAGCAGGGCTCGCCGCACATCGGGGTCCATGTGGTCACCGGTGGCGAGACCTTCGGCCGATACCTGGGCTCGAGAACGCGCCAGCAGGTCGACCTGGAGCACATGCAGCGGGTCAAGGTAGAACGCACGCGTGGCCAGCGTGCGTCGCAGCACAGGAAGGTTGCCGAGAATCTCTCGACCCGTCAGTGCCTGAATTTCACTGAGGGTCAGTGCGTGCTCGGTCTTCACTACCTCAAAGAGGTGCCGGTGCTCATCGCTCACCAGCGAATTCACGTAGCGTTCGGCAATACCGAGGTCGGTCTTGGCCAAGGTCATTTCGACGTTGCCGAGAAAGGTTTGTAAGAAGCGCCAATTGGCGAACATGTCGTCGAGCGTGTCTCCGTGGCCAGCCTCCCGAACGGCCGCGAGGCCCGAACCAACGCCGAACCAGCCAGGAATGATCTGTCGGCTTTGCGTCCAGCCGAACACCCAGGGAATTGCTCGAAGATCATCGATGCTGTTGCCGCCGCCAGACCGCCTCGCGGGTCGTGAACCGATGTTGAGCGCACCCAGTTCTTCAACCGGAGTCGAAGTTTGAAAGTAGGTGGGTAGAGAAGGATCTTCCACAAAGGATCGGTAGCGATCGAAGGCGGCCGTCGACATGGCCTCCATCGTCTCTGACCACGTTGCCAACGTCTCGGGATCGTTCGACGACGACCGCTGGGCAACGGTTGCCTCCAAGACGGCCGCCAGCGCAAGATCCAGGTTGCGGTGCGCAATTTCGGGCTGGCCGTACTTGTCGGCGATGACTTCGCCCTGCTCGGTGATCTTCAGCTCGCCGTCAACGACACCGGAGGGTTGACTGAGAATTGCCTCATTGGTGGGTCCGCCACCACGACCAACGGAGCCACCTCGGCCATGGAAGACCCGCATGCGGATGTTGTGGTTCTTGGCGACGGCTCGGATGGCTCGGAGCGCTTTGTGAATCTCCCACTGGCTGGTTGTGATGCCACCGTCCTTGTTGCTGTCTGAGTATCCGACCATGACCTCTTGGATTCCGCCGCGCAACTCGACGATGCGTCGATACGAAGGAATCTTGAGAAGCTGGTCCAGTGTCTCGGCGATGCCGCGAAGATCGCCAATGGTCTCGAACAGGGGAACGAAGCCGATTCGGGCCACTCCTGCGGAGAGGTCGATCAGCCCTACTTCTCGGGCCAGCATCACCGGCGCCAGGACGTCGTCGACACCCTCGGTCATCGAGATGATGTAGCTGCGGGCGAGGTCGTCGCCGTATTCATCCATTAGCTCGCGCAGGGTTCGGAACAGCTCCAATGCGTCCCGATCTTCCAGCGGCGTGCCGGGAGGTGACAGTGGCCGACGGGAGTTGAGTTCGGCAGTGAGCAACGCGATACGGCCGGACCGATCCTTGGGGTAGGTGGTCCCGGTGGCAGCAAACAGACGTCCCAGAGATTCGTGGTGACGGACCGTGTGCTCCCGGATGTCGAGGATGGCCAGGTGGAACCCGATGGTTGCCACCTGACGACGCACCCGTGCGAGGCGGCCATCGGCCAACAGGGCTCCGTCGTTTTCCCGTAGAGACCGATCCAACAGCTGCAGATCTTCTTCGAGTTCTGTGGGTCGCTGGTAGCGGCGAGATCCAACCGGCGTTCGGGCCGCCTCGTTGAGTCTTTGGATCATCACCGCAAGGCGCAGCCGGTACCACTCGCCATCGTTGATTCGGCCGATGCGGGCGAAGACGTCGGCAAACGGTTCGCGGTCAGCGTTCACCGCGTCTTGAAGTTCTTGGCTAGCGGGGCGGATGAGTTCGGTGGGGGAGAGCTCCCCACGAAGCCCTTCCAGTTCGTCGATCAGAATGCGGAGCGCTCGGGAACGCTGGAGTTGTACAACGTCTCGGGTGGTGTCGGGAGTGACGTTGGGATTGCCGTCTCGGTCGCCACCAACCCAGGAGCCGAACACGACGGGGGCCACGGTGGGGTCGAGCGTGCTGCCAACTTCCTCCAGTGCAACGTCGAGGTCCTCCCAAATGTTGGGGAGGCTATGGCGCACGACCTGCTCGACGTAGTAGAGAAGGGTTCGAGCTTCGTCGAGGGGTTGGGGCTTCTCCCGTCGAATCTCGTCGGTCTGCCACATGACATCGATCAGTTCATCGATCCTGCGGTCGATGCGTCGCTGTTCCCAGCTGGTGCATCGTTCGTTTCCTCGTTCTTCTACGAGTCGAGCAACTTCGCGCAATTTGTCCAGCATCGATCGTCGAGATGCTTCGGTTGGGTGGGCGGTGAAGACTGGCTGCAGCGAGGACAGGTGTAAACCCTGAACGATCTTGTCGCCGCTGAAGCCCTGTTCGGCCAACCGTGGGACGGTGTCGGAAAGGCGTCCTGCGTTGGCCTTTTTGAGGTTGAGGTCTTCGATTCGATGAACCTGCTCGACCACGTTGGCAAGGTGAAAGTAGGTGGTGAAGGCTCGGACCAGCTTCATCGAGGTGATGAGATCGGACTCGGCCAGGGCAGCTGCCAGGCTGAGCCCGGCTTCAGCGTCGCCGTCGCGGCGCAAGGATCTCGACAGCGTTCGCACCTGCTCAACCAGGTCTAAGAAACCGTCGCCTTCCTGTCGGGCGATGCTTTGGCCGAGCTGGCGGCCGAGCCGTCGTATGTCGTCTCGCAGGGCTTGATCAGGTGACTCCACCGGTTGGAGGATATTGCCTAGGTCCTGGCAATATGGTCAGGATATGAAGGACGTTTACACCCACGGTCACCACCGAAGTGTCCTGAAGTCTCATACGTGGCGAACTGCAGAGAATTCTGCTGGCTACCTTCTGCCGCACCTCGGCGCCGGCATGCGGGTGTTGGACGTTGGGTGCGGTCCAGGAACGATTACCTGCGACCTTGCGACCAGGGTGGACTCGATCACTGGCATCGAACCGGGGTCAGATATCCTGCAGACCGCGGAGGCGACAAAGATCGAATGGGGGGCGGACAATGTTCAGTTCCAGGTAGGCGATGTGTATGCCCTCGATTTCGAAGATGGCTCCTTCGACGTCTCGCATGCGCATCAGGTGCTGCAGCACCTCACCGACCCGGTGAAAGCGCTGGCCGAGATGATGAGAGTCACCAAGCCAGGTGGGGTGGTGGCGGTTCGTGACGCCGACTACCACGCAATGAGCTGGTATCCGGAACTTCCGGGACTGAACCGATGGATGGACGTCTACCAGCAGGTCGCCCGAAAGAACCGAGCCGAGCCTGATGCGGCGCGCCATCTCCTCAGCTGGGCCCTCGCCGCGGGTGTTGAGCGAGAGCAAATCACGGCGTCGGTCGGCACATGGCTGTACTGCACGCCGGAAGAGCGCCAATGGTGGGGCACCCTGTGGGCAGAGCGTTCGGTGGAGTCTGCGTTCGGTGCCCAAGCCCTCGAGTACGGCATTGCCACCGGCGAGGATCAGGCGGAGATCGTAGGCGCCTGGAACTCTTGGAAAGCCAACCCGAGCGGATGGTTCATCGTCCCGAATGGTGAACTGCTCATTCGGACATAGCCGCATTTTGGCCGGGTGTGACGGGTGCCACTAGGTTGGTTAGATGGTCTCACCGGACGCCCTGCATCAGCGCAGGTGGCTGCTGATCCCCAGCATGTTGTTGGGGCCAGAGTCTTGGACTGATGTCGCCGATGTCCTGAATGATCTCAAGCAGGAAGCGTTCATCGCTGATCCGAACCCTGTGCCTCGGCAATGTGAGGACTTTCTGGCCCCCTGGCTCTCCGATGTCTTGGGAGCCCTGCCGGATCCACTGGACCCTCACGAAGCGTTTGCGAGTGGTGCTCCTCCGCTGGTAATCGCCGGTCATTCCGCAGCCTGTCCGCGTCTCCTGCTGGTGGCGGAAGAGGCGATGGCACAGGGCCACCGGGTCTCCACCGTGATCCTGGTGAATGGCCGCGTTCCCATCGATGGGCTTTCGGCTACCGACCTCGACCCTCCCTTGGGGCGTCTACTCGATAAGCTCACCCGCCCTGACGACCACGTACCTCCATGGCATCGATGGTGGGGCTCAATGATCGAAGACATGCTTCCGGACGAATCGGCGCGTCAGCGCGTCTTTGCAGAGGCCCGACCGCTCCCGAGGGCACTGTTTGATCAGAAGGTGCCGGCACCCAGACTTCCCGACGACGTGGGACTCGCCTTTCTTGCGATGGGCGACATGTACGCGCCCAGCATGGATGAGGCCCGCAAGCAGGGCTGGGCAGTAGCGCGTCTCGATGGGGAGCATCTGCATCAGGTGGTTAACCCGGTCGCCGTCGCGTGCACGATGATGGCCCTAGTGAGCCAAGCCGCCGACTAAGTTGCCAATGCCAGCTCGACCGCTTCGTCGACAATGGTGGGCGAGAGGGCATCGAGCCAGTGAATCCGAGGGTCTCGCCGGAACCATCGTTGCTGGCGTCTGGCGAATCGTCGCGTTCGCAACTTCGCCTCTTCGAGCGCTTCTTCGATAGTCAACTGCCCATCGAGATGGTTCAACAGTTCGCGGTAGCCGAGCGCTTGGGCTGCGGTCCGCGACAGAGGTTTGGGAAGGCCAACAACTTCGGTTAGGAACCCGTCGACCATCTGCTGGTCGTACCTCTGATCGATCCGTTGGTCCATGATGTCGCGATCGATCTCCAGTCCGATCTGTACGAATCGCGTTGGGGGATAGGCGTCTACGCCGGGACCGAAGGAGGAGAAGGGACGGCCACTGCCGACGCACACTTCCAACGCTCGCAGAATTCGACGGCGGTTGGATGGTTCCATCTTCTGAGCCCCCACGGGGTCGAGGTTGGACAAGCGTTTGTAGAGGGCTCCGGTATCGGGCTCGGTTTCCAGTTCTTCCATCACGCTCGGATACCGCGGCGGGGTCTCGAAGTCGTCGACGACAGAAGCCACATAGAGACCTGTCCCGCCCGCGATGATGGCTCGATCGCCGGCTGACTCGATCGTGGTGAGCGCAGCGGCGGTGTGCTCCTGAAACCGACCCATGCCAAAGTCCTCGGTCGGGTCGACGACGTCGATGAGGTGGTGCACGACGCCTCGCTGTTCCTCGACCGTCGGCTTGGCGGTGCCGATGTCCATGCCGCGGTAGACCGCCATTGCATCCGCGGAGATGATCTGGGCGTTGCCAAGGCGCACCGCAAGCTCGACTGCGAGCGACGACTTTCCGCTGGCCGTCGGCCCGAGGATGACGATCGGTGCAAAGGGCCCCGTCAAACGATCCAACCCAACAAAAGCGCCGCGAGAACAAAGTGGTCGAGAGCCACGATGTTCGGATCTTCGCCGTAGGACTCGTAGAAGCCGAACACCGCTTCGGCTCCTAGTTCACGGTGCACACTGTGTTGAAGCACGGCCAGATCCAGATGGCGGTCACCAACGAGCCCGAACGAACCGGCGATCCCTGCTAGTTCGCCGCCTGCGAGGAGCATTCGATCGATCGACAGCGAGCCAGCTAGAACCACGGGCTCGGCAGTGTAGGTAGAGGGCAACTCGGCCTCTGTCCAGATCTCTACGAGACGTTCGGTGTCGTATCGGTCATAGGGCTCTGGCATCGCTGAAGGTTTGATGAGGCCAGCCGATTGTCGAGCATTGATGGCAGATGCGATATCGAATGGCTCTACGTCTGGCAGCGGTACTGCGTGAATCCGAGCCGCTCCTCGGCCCAGTGCCGCCGGCAGTCCTGGCAGATCTCCGTGGAGGTCGGGCCGGTTGGCGGGAACCGCATCCTCTCCACTTCCCAAAACACCGACGATTGTTGCCTCGACGGTTGCGTTAAACGGGATGAACTGCACCCTCCCAGGCTAGAAGGTCGCCCTCGGGATAGCCCGCTGTCGCGGCGAGCGACAGAGGTTTGGATCGCTGATCGCCGGCCGGGCACGACACCACCGGACCGTCTGCTGCGTACACTGACAGTGGATGACTCTTCTCAGCAAACACCACGGCTTGGGGAACGATTTTCTGGTGGCGGTTGAGCCCAGTCGATCCCTGAGCTCCACCGACGCCCTTCTGTGGTGCGATCGACGACGCGGCATTGGTGCCGACGGCTTGATCTCAGCTGAGTCGTTGTCATCCGATGGCAGTCTCTGGTCGATGACGCTATGGAACGCCGACG
Organism: uncultured Acidimicrobiales bacterium; assembly: GCA_938029215.1. Lineage (GTDB taxonomy): Bacteria > Actinomycetota > Acidimicrobiia > Acidimicrobiales > SZUA-35 > JABDIY01. Next base: position 7,965 of record CALHFG010000104.1, read on the forward strand.
GAAGTCGTGCAGAGATTTCTGGCAATGGCATCCGATGCATGGCGCAGGCGATCGTGCAGGGGAGTGATTTCGACGGCGAACGGTCACTCAGTATCCGAACCGACGGAGGAATGCGTCAGCTGCAGATCTGGGCTGACCGCCGGGCGGGGGTGCATCACGCCAAGGTGTCCATGGGAGCGGCAACCGCTGGACCTGACCCCTACGACAAATGGGAGATCTTCGGCCTTGCTCCGGTGCGGCAACAAACGGTCGACATTGGCAACCCCCACCTGGTGGTTGAAATCGAAGACCCCGAATTGATCGACCTTGCGGCCATTGGGCCCGAGATCGAGACCAGCTACGACGCGGGAATCAACCTGCATCTCATCCGGGTTGAAGACCCCGCCACTCTCTCCCTCTATGTGTGGGAGCGCGGAGCGGGCATCACCCAGGCATGTGGCTCCGGTGCTTCCGCGGCTGCATGGGCGACAAATCAGTGGGGCCTAACCGATAGTTCCGTTACTGTCAGGCAGCCCGGCGGCGACGCAAAGGTCGACGTCACTCCCGACGAGGTCTTCCTCACGGGTCCCACTACCTACGTCGCCACGATCGACGTCCCGGATTGACGTGACTACACCTTCATCGCCTGACGACCACGACTTCGACGAAGCACCCGCAACCGCATCCACCGAACTGTTTCCCCCTGTCGAGGGGTCCTGGTGGAGCGATGTCGATTTTGGCGACGACGTCGACGAGGACTGGATCGGCGAAGACGGCGAGGAAGAAACCCACCGTGGCGCGTTTGGTGAATTTGGCGGTGAGATCCGCGGCGGTTTCCTTGATCGCGCGTTCCGGGAACGAATCGTCATCGTGGGAATGGCGCATAGCGGGATGGATCCTGAGGTCGCCGAGGCGAGTCTTGATGAGCTCGAACTACTCGTCGACACGGCCGGGGCCGACGTAGCTGCTCGCATCATGCAGCGGCGCGACAAGCCAGACCGGGCTACCTTCGTCGGTAAGGGCAAGGTTCAGGAGATCCTGGAAGCTGCCCTCGAATTCGACGCTGACACCGTCGTTTTTGATGACGAGCTCACACCGGCACAGGGATTCAACCTCGAAAAGATCCTGAAGCGAACCGCGCTTGACCGCACGGCCGTAATCCTCGACATTTTCGCTCAGCACGCCACCTCGACCGAAGGCAAGACCCAGGTGGAGCTGGCCCAGCTTCGCTACAACTTGCCTCGACTCCGAGGCAAGAAGTCCTTCAGTCAGCAAGGTGGTGGCATCGGTACTCGAGGGCCTGGTGAAACGCAGCTCGAAGTGGATCGTCGACGTCTTGTTCGGCGAATTCACAAGCTGGAACGCGACCTGCGAGCCATTACCGCTCGGCGAGAGAACCAACGAAAAGCCCGCCACCGATCTCCTTATTCGGTGGTATCGATCGTTGGCTACACCAACGCTGGCAAGTCCACATTGCTTCGCGCCCTCACCGGCGCAGACGTGAAGGTGGAAGATCAACTCTTCGCCACCGTCGACCCCACCACTCGGAAACACCGCCTACCCGGTGGTGAGCAAATCTTGCTCACCGACACGGTCGGGTTTGTGAAGAAGCTTCCACACACGCTGGTTGAGGCGTTCAAATCGACGCTGGAGGTGGCGGCCGCGGCCGATCTTCTGGTTCATGTTGTCGACGGTGCCGGACCTGACCCAGACGGGCACATCATGGCCGTGCGTGAAGTTCTCGGCAGCATCGATGCGGGTGAGGTTGAGCAGCTTCTGGTCTTCAACAAGATGGACGCATCCGAAGAGGTCAAGCGCTTAGTCGATCTCAACCCGGGATCGGTTGGCATCTCGGCACAAACCGGCCAGGGCATCGATGAGCTGTTACGCGCCATCGGCGATCGGCTCCGAGCCAACAGCGAGCTCTATGAAATCGCTATCCCTTTTGCCCGGGGAGACGTGATCGCCTCGGTGCATCGTGAGGGCGAGGTGTTGGCGGAGTACACAGAAGAACTCGGAATGCGCTACACCGCTAGGCTCTCGCCTGATTCTGCATCCCGACTAGACGAATGGATCATCCGTGACTGAGGCACTTGGCGATCGTCCGTACATCCCTCCGCCGTATCCCTACGATCGTCTCGACGGCATCAAGGCGATCGCGGCCCAACACAGCAACGGTGGCATCAACCTGAGCATCGGCGCGCCGAGCGACGCTCCTCTCAAGGCCGTCATCGATGCGATGTCCAACTCCAATGCCGAGCGCGGCTATCCACCCTCCATTGGTTCACCGGCTTACCGCCAGGCCGCGGCCGACTGGCTCAACCGGTTGGTAGGTACGTCGCTTTCGTCCAATGATGTGCGAGCAACGATCGGTTCGAAGGAATTCGTTGCCGGGCTTCCGCACCTGCTGAAGCTCCGACGACCCGATCTAGACACCATCCTGTACCCCGCAGTCAGCTATCCAAGCTACGAAATGGGAGCGGTGATTGGGCACTGTCGCAGCGTTGCAGTCCCCGTCGATGAGAACTGGCGCCTTCGTCTCGACGCAATCGATCCCGCCGACGCCGCTCGAGCGTTGTGCCTCTGGATTAACTCGCCAGGCAATCCGACTGGAGCCGTTGAAGACCTGGGAGCCGCTGCGGCGTGGGGTCGAGCCCATAACGTGCCGGTGTTTTCCGACGAGTGCTATGTCGAGTTCATGTGGAACGCCGAACCGGCGAGCATCCTGCAGCACGGACTCGACGGCGTCGTATCGGTCCACAGCCTGTCCAAACGGTCCAATCTGGCCGGCGGCCGAGCCGGGTTCTACGCGGGCGATGCCGAGATCATCCAATACCTCGGCGAGGTTCGCACCCACGGTGGGATGATTGTTCCCGGCCCCATGCAGCACGCCGCAGTGGCGGCCTTTACCGATTCCGATCACGTCAGTGCCCAGCGGGACGTCTATCGGGCCCGTATGGAGCGCATGATCACCCTTCTAGCCGAACGTGTCGGCGTCGATGTTGCGATGCCCGAGGGCGGATTCTACCTGTGGGCTGAGGCCCCCGGTGGCGACGCGTGGGCGTTCGCCGAACGACTCGCCACCGCACTCGGGATCGTTACGAGTCCCGGTGACTTTTACGGAACAGCCTCGCCGGGCTACGTGCGCATCGCCATGGTTCAGGACGTTAGCTAAGCCCCACCATCGTTATGTGCCACGGCACTAGTTCAGCGAGGGCTGGACGCGAAGCACGACGTCGCGGCCGCCTCCATTGCTCGTGGTTACGAACAGGGAACCATCGGGACCTTCGGCTACGCCGCGCAGGCGACCGTAGTCACCATCGATCACCGGTAGGTGACCCAGATAGGCGCCGTCATCGACGTCGAACAGCGCGATGCGAAGGCTGCGATTCTTAAGAGAGGTAACGGCCATGCCGTATCGCCACGAACCCCACTGGGAACTGGTGAGAAACGCGTTGTCCGCCAGCGCCAGCGTGGGGCTGCCGGTGGACCACGCCGCCGGCTCGGCGGTCGGGAACTCGGCGAGGTCGGTCATAGGTACCGATTCGTTGTATCCAGGGACCGGGTTCCAGCCATAGTTCTTTCCCGCCACGATTCGGTTGATCTCGTCGTCTCGGTCCGGTCCGTGCTCCACCGTCCATACCTCACCGGTACGTGGATGGACGTCGACTCCTTGAATGTTGCGGTGACCAAAGGACAGAAGCCTGCGCGTGTTCGCATTGGCAGAGGAGGCAAACGGATTGTCGGGGGCTCCGCTTCCGGTCTCGGGGTCGACACGCAACGTCTTACCGCCAAGACTGGTCAGGTTCTGGGGGAGTGAACCGTTTGCGGAGTCGCCGGTGCCGACGACCAGGTACCCGTCTTGATCAAACGTGAGCTGGCAGCCTCCGTGTCGACCTGACGATATGGGCAGACCGCCCACCAGAGGGTCGGAGACCCTGGTTGCGGTGGAACCGTCCAGAGACCACGAGACAACTTGGATCTCACGCGGTGAGGAATGGCCCTGACAGGAATAGAAGCGGCCGTTGGTGGAGAATGAAGGGTCTAGGGTCAGCCCCATCAGCCCGGTTTCGCCGGACGCAAATAGATCGCTGAGGTCGGCTGTGACTGGCGTGGTTGAGCCTCCGGTATCGATGAGTGAGAAACCTCCCGCACGCTCGGTGACCAGCAGCCGACCATCGGGAAATGGGGCAACATCCCACGGAATCGTGAGCCCTTCAGCCACCACGGAGATTGCGATCGACGGCGCGGGCGCAGAGCTTTGGAACCGATTCCGGTATTCATCGCTTCTCACGATCGAATCCGTGAGGTCCAGAAGCGACTCACCGTTGCGGACATGTTCGCTCCAGAACGACAATCCGCCTGGTTCGGGCAAACGTTGAAGTAGGCCGAGATAGGCCACGGTCACCAGCACGTCGGGGTTACGACGTGCCTGGTGCTCGGGTGACTCGCTCACGGCCACCACGAACTGCGGAACGGTCAATCGGCCCGCGGCGATCTCTCCGGTCCAGAAGGCGAGGCCTTCGGCATCGGGTGTTCGACCCAGCACCCGGCCGTAGACCGCTTCGACGATTTCTTGGTCCGTTGTTGCCGTCGAGAGTGCCTCGAATTCGTTGCTCGCCAGGAACGCATCGGCAAGAGCGACCAGCGGCGCCCCCTCGCTTCGTTTGCCAACCCAGAACCGCATGCCCTCGAGGTCCGGCTGGCGGTCAAAAACGCTCAGGTAGAGTCGGGCCACCGGGGCCACGTTGCCGGCGAACTCCGCAGAGCTGAGGAATTCGTTGTAGACCTCGGCAACCGACACGTCGACCGAATTGATCCGATCGCTCCAGTATCGGAGACCTGGCGCATCGGCCGGCCGGTCGAAGACGTCGGAGTAGACCTGTTGGACGAAGGACTCGGTGGTTGGAAAAAGACCGCCAAGGGGTCCCGTTTGGGCTCCGACTGGAGGGGCCGCACCGACGATCAGGGCCAGGATTGCAGCAAATACTCCGACAACTCTTGATATCGAGCGCATCCGATGAACGTACCCGGCCGCACGGGAGTGGTGGTGTCGCGGCGAGGGTAGCTAGCTGTCTTGCGCTCCGGTGACCAGACGAAGGATGCCGTCAAAGGTGCGTTCGATGCTTTCTCGGTGGAGGTGTTCGTTCTGCGTGTGGGCCACGGTGGGATCGCCCGACCCGAAGTTGGTAGCTGGAATTCCGAGCTCCGCGAAGCGGGCAACGTCGGTCCAGCCCAGCTTGGCCGTCTTTTGTCGGCCTGCGGCCAGTTGAGCCAGGAGAGGATGATCTAATGAGGGCGGGCACCCAGGCGTCCGGTCGATGACTTCCACGACATCGTCGTCCTCGATATACGGACGAATGAGCGTCTGAAACCATGACTCGGCTTGGTCCGCGTCGCGATCTGGCGCAAAACGGTGGTGCACCGTAACGGTGACGCGGTCGGGTACGACGTTGCCTGCGTTGCCGCCTTCGATGCCCACGGCCTGGACCGACTCGATGAACTCACACCCATCCAGCACAGGGCGGCGCGGCTCGTACGAGGCCAGTGTGTCGAGCAGGGCAGCAGCTCTGTGGATCGCGTTGCGACCCATCCACGGGCGGGCCGTGTGAGCGCGAGCTCCTGTGAGGGTGATCTGAAAACGAAGACCACCCTGGCAGCCAGCCTCAATATGGCCGTCCGTCGGCTCGCCAAGAATTGCGCAGTCTCCCTCGAGAAGGTCAGGGCGCAGCGCAATGATCTCGCCCAGTCCGCTGTGGACCTGAGCGACCTCTTCGCGTGCGTAGAACACGAACGTCAGGTCCATGGCGGGATCGTTCACCCGATGCGCGATTTCATGAAAGACCGCCAGGCCGCCTTTCATGTCGGCTGAACCGACGCCATAGAGCGTGTCGCCTTCGATCCGGGCGGTGCCGTTGTCGTTGACTGGCACGGTGTCGGTGTGTCCGGCCAAAATAAGGCGCTGACTCCGGCCCAGATCGGTTCGCGCAATGATGTTGTCGCCTACACGAGTGACCTCGAGCCACGGGACCTGGCCGAGGTCTTCCTCAAGCCACTGTGCAAACACTTGCTCGGCGAAGCTCACCGAGGCGATGTTCACAAAGTCAGCGGTCTTAGCCAGCAGATCGGTCACGGCGCCGAGGATAGGTGAATCCCGAGCTCGTGCAACACGCCGTCGAAAACGAACGAACCGGGGCCAAGGCCCCGGTTCGTGAGTCGGACATCCCCCTCCCGACTAGATCGAAGGATACCTGATTGTGTCGGATGACACAATCATTGCCATCTGGGGGTTGAACAGGCCTCGACTGTGATTTAGGGCCACGAGCGGTCGGTGAACTGACTTGAGCCGACTACAGCCGTCTCATCACGGTGACGACCCGACCGAAGATCTGCACGTCCTCGGGACTGAAGGGCATCGGGGACAGTTCCGCGTTGGACGGGAGGAGCACGATCTGCTTGGTCGCGCTATCGACGCTGTAGGTCTTGATGGTGGCTTCGTCGCCCGGGATACCAGCCACCACAACATCGCCGTTCGCCGCGGTGTTCTGCACGTTGGCGACCACGAAGTCACCGTCGAGGATGCCTGCGTCAATCATCGAGTCGCCCTTGACCCTAAGCATGAAAAGATCTCCCTCACCGGTGAAGTCGGTGGGGATTGGAAGACTCTCTTCGATGTTCTGAGCGGCAAGGACATCGGTGCCAGCGGCGACCTCGCCGACCAAGGGGACATGACGCATGGGTCGCCGTTCGACGTCGACGGCTCCGGTGGCGGAGTCCCAGTTGACCCGGAGTCCACGAGGGGTGGACGGGTCTCGGGTGAGGAAGCCCTTCTCCTGGAGGTTGTTGAGATGGGTATGCACCGTGGAGGAGGACCGCATCCCTACGTACTTGCCGATCTCACGGACCGAAGGCGGATAACCGTTGTCTTCCATGAACGCCTCGATGAACTCGAGAATCGCTCGTTGGCGACTGGTCAGTTGATGCTCGGATGCCGACATAGGTCCAGTATGGCACGAAAAAGCGCACGTTTGTTCGTTTTTGTTCCGTTACGGGGGTTGCGCGGAACACATGTTCGGTCTAGGTTGCCCCTCTCGGACGAACAACCGTTCGTTTCGGTCCTCGAGAGATCAGGCCTTCCCCAAGGTCCACTCGAGAAACACTGTCACACCCCACGGGGAGGATGAACATCATGGTTGCTCTACTCACATCAGATCCGATCTACCGCCTGCCTCACGCCCCTTCCGCCCGTGCGGCGTCAAACGCCCGTCGGTCCCGGCCGCGTCACCTACACGCTGTCTCTACCCCCGGTGTGGTGTCGCCCGGGACCGACGCCGGCTTGGCTCCAGAGGAGCTTCACGAGCACGCTCAGGAACGCACGGTCGTGCTTCCCGCGGCCGAGGTCATCGCCTTTGCCACAATCGTCGTTGTGGCCGTCTTGCTCGTCGTTTCGTTCCGTTCGGTGCAAGGCCCACCCGCGGTGGCGGACTGGAACTCACTGGTCACCGTCTCGGCAACCGCTCCGGCCGCCGCCGACGAACTGATTATTGCCGTGCAGCCTGGAGACACCCTATGGGGCATAGCGGGCGTCATCGCGCCTGACCTTGATCGTCGTGAAGTCGTGCAGCGCTTGGCCGATCGAAACGGCAGCTCCGCTATATGGGCAGGTCAAGACCTCATCATTCCGGCGTCCATGGCAAATATGTAGATTCGCCAAGGCGATCCCGTTCCTGGCCGTACGCTAGGAACGGTGAAGTGCCGTCAGTGTGATGATCCGGACACCCGGGTCATCGATTCCCGAAATATCGATGATGGTGCTGCGATCCGGCGGCGGCGCCTGTGTCCATCGTGTGAGTATCGGTTCACCACGTTCGAACGGTATGAGGAGGCGCCGCTCCAGGTCCTCAAACGCAACGGTGACCGGGAGCTCTTCATCGCTGCGAAGGTGCAAAGCGGTATCGAGCACGCCGTGAAGGGCCGTCCCGTGTCGGCCGAACAGGTCGCCGCGATTGTGCGAAAGGTGCAAGACGCGGCGCGGACGCTTGCGACTCCTATCGAGACCCATGCCATCGGTGAAACGGTCCTCGATTCGCTGAAGGATCTCGACGCCGTGTCGGCGATGCGTTTCGCCAGCGTGTACAAACACTTTCAGGATCTCGCTGATTTCGAACGAGCCGCAAGCGAGCTTTCGGAGAGCTAGCCTTCCTCGACCCAGGGGTCTTGGATCGTTGCCTGCTGGCGATAGCGATCGGCAAAGTCCATCACATCGTGCCCGTAGGACACGCTCCGGTTGTAGCCCAGCAACGCCCGCCGGAATCGGTCGGGGTGCTCGAGGCCAGAACCACACAGATGGTCTGCCGCGGCAACGGTGGCGTCGTAGAGGTTATGCGGGTCCTCCCGGCCGTCCCCGTTCCCGTCGCCGGCAAACAGCGACCAACTGGTGGGAATGAACTGCATGGGACCAACGGCGCGATCCCACTCGATATCTCCATCGAGTTCGCCCTGATCGGTGTCGGGGATGGCGAGCCACGGATCGCCGTTGAGCTGCGGGCCCAGAATGTGGGGTGAGGTCTGGCCGGCCGCGTCAACGCGGCTGGCCCCGAAATTCCCATGAAAGCTCTCTACCCGTCCGACTCCGGCCAGCTGGTTCCATGAGATTCTGCAACTGGGCCACTGTTGATGGGCAATCAGACTGGCATTGAAGTAGGCGTTTACCGCCACGATCTGAAGATTGTCGGTTCCTGGGAGCGTTCTGAGGAGAAGATCGCGCTCCAAGCGCCGCTCGGCGGGTCCGATGCGTGGCTCCACCGAAGCGATGGTCTGTTCAGCCTCGTCGGCTGTAGCTACCGCTCGATCGAACAGGCCCTGTTCACGCTCTACGCGGGCTATCGCGTCGTCGAGATGTCGCTGCTGCGTTTGCCGGTGCGCGATCGCGGCGTCGCGTTGATCGACCAACTCTTGCTCGGCGGACTGGATCAGGGTGTCGATTCTGAGTAACTCGGTGGCCCGGCTCGGCGCGTTTTCGGTGTTCGATTCAAGCAAGCTGCCCAGGTCGGGCTGGTCGCTGTTGTGGACGAACGCGTCGACGCTCATCGACTGTAGGCGGTCCCTCTTGGCGGCCTCGTCGGCCTCGGCGTCGGCCAGTTCGGCTCGTCGCTCGCGCAGGTCGTTGGTGGCCTGGCGGATCGTTTGGGTCCGAAGTTCTTGTTCGCCCAAGGCCCAGTCCCGCTGGAGCTGGGACTGTTCGAGCTGGGTCCGGAGCTCTAGTAACAGTTCCCCCCGTGCCCCGAGGAGCGCAGGGTCCGCAGCGATTCCATCGAGAACTTCTGCGTGAATGCGACGAGGGTTGGTGATGAGGTCGCCGAGGGTCATGCCGGTGGCCCGGTGATCGACGAGCTGGACGACCGCCTGCGATTCCTGTGGTCTCTCGGGAGCTCGGGCATCAGCCGATACCGCTCCGGGAGCGCCCAGAGCTGCTGCCGCGATGACAGCTGCGAGAAAGGCGCGAGAATTCACGGGCTCCTATCGGCGGCGCCGCCACTGGATGAAGAGCAGTTGGTCCGCAGTCCAAACATGCACAAGATCAAACCCCCGCAACGAGGGTGCACCTCCGTGAGCGGCCCGGGAGCTTGCCCCGGCGACGAGGTGAGGAGACAGGGTCAGGTTCCACTCGTCGATGCAGTCGGACTCTACGAAGGCACCGTTGAGCGACGGGCCACCTTCGAGCAACGCGACGCGGTGGCCCCGATCCCAGAGAATGTCCAAAACCGCCATGGGGGTGACGACCGGCGTTGCCACCCGAGCGACGTCGGCGACCGACGTCAGCGACTCCAGAGCGTCGGAGTCGGCGTCTGCGCCAGCAACGACCAACGGTCGATAGGTGGGGTCGGCGAACAAGGGGAGTTCGGGTGAGATGCGCCCGCTCGCGGTAACAACAACGATCAGCGGTCGGTCGGACTGGCCGCGGTTCCGGCGGTTGCGCTGGGCCTGAGCCCCGGGCCTGGGAGCCTTGTATTGCTCGGCCCGAGCGGTTCCAGCCCCCACGATGATGACGTCGACGAGGGACCGAAGCGCCATAAAAACCTTGAAGTCCGCCGGGCCGCCGAGACCGCCGGAGAGTCCATCGACGCTCACCGCTCCGTCCATGCTTGTCACCATGTTGGACAGCACGTAAGGACGTTCGGTGGTAGTCGAGCGCTCCTGGAGGTCGAACTCGATCATGGGGTCAATATCTTCGAAACTTTTTTGCAGCGGTTGAACCACAGAACGACAGTACCTGGCGGTTCTCCACAGCCGTTGGGGATAACTGGGCCGAATTCCCACATTCATCCACTTTTGATTCACAGGGATCGGTGTCTACGTTGTCTTCATACCGGTAAGGCCGGTCCGTGAACAGCGGAGGGTGGGGGCAGAATTGGGGGCCTCCTGGGCGAGTCAGGCAGCGCGTTCAGCGTTGGGCGCGGACGAAACCTGGACCTGTTCTTTGCGGATCGGCCTTACCAAATCAACCCGTGGGAATACGCCATATGAACGCTGCGTCGGTATCTGCTGTGGCTGTTTGGGTCAGGCGGCACTGGTCGCTGTCACACCCATACGCCATCATGGGATTGTTCGATTCGGTTGGGTTGAACGCCTTCAAAGGAGATCCCCGTGGCCCTCGCATCCGAGAACACCCAGATCGGCCTACGTCGTTGCTTTACCGATGCGTCGGTCCATCCCTATGACGCTGTCCAGTGGGAACGTCGGGATGCAAGAATCGAGAACTGGCAGACGGGCGAGGTTGTCTTTGAGCAGATTGATGTCGAGGTGCCGGCCGCTTGGTCGCCAAACGCCACAAACATTTTGGCGCAGAAGTACTTTCGCGGTGCGCTCGGTGCCGATGACCGCGAGTCTTCCCTTCGCCAAGTTGCCGATCGCGTGGTGGACACGATTACCCGTTGGGGTGCCGAAAGTGGCTACTTCCTCGATGGGGGAGAGTCTCAGACCTTCAATGAGGAACTGAAGTTCCTCATCATTGATCAACGGGCCGCGTTCAACAGTCCTGTCTGGTTCAACATTGGGGTTGACGGCGTGCCGAATCAGGCCTCCGCTTGTTTCATCCTTTCGGTGGAAGACTCGATGGACTCGATCCTCAACTGGTACACCGAAGAAGGAATCATTTTCAAGGGAGGGTCCGGCGCGGGTGTCAACCTTTCTCGCATCCGATCGTCGGTCGAGCCGCTAACGGGCGGTGGCACCGCCTCGGGCCCGGTGAGCTTCATGCGGGGAGCAGACGCGTCTGCAGGGACCATCAAGAGCGGCGGCAAGACCCGTCGGGCGGCCAAGATGGTGGTGCTCGATGCGGATCATCCCGACATCGAGGAGTTCGTGTGGTGCAAAGCCACCGAGGAGCGAAAGGCACGAGCGCTGCGGGATGCAGGCTTCGACATGTCGCTCGATGGCAAGGATATTCACAGCGTCCAATATCAAAACGCCAACAATTCGGTACGTGTCACCGATGATTTCATGCAGGCGGTGGTCGACGACGCCGATTGGTCGTTGGTCGGTCGCACCGATGGGGCGGTGCTCGCCACACTGAAGGCTCGAGATCTACTCAGGCAGGTCGCAACGGCAGCATGGGAGTGTGCCGACCCCGGTATTCAGTTCGACACCACGATCAATCGGTGGCACACCGCACCGGCCCACGGCCGGATTGACGCCAGCAATCCATGTAGTGAGTACTTCCATGTCAACAACAGCGCCTGCAATCTGGCAAGCATCAACCTGCTTCGATATCTCAACGACGATGGCAGCTTTGATGTGGAGGGGTTCCAGCACACGGTCGAGGTGGTGTTTGTCGCCCAGGAGATCCTCATCTCGCACGCCGACTATCCCACCGAGGAGATAGCCGAAACCACCAGAGCCCTACGCCAGATTGGGTTGGGGTATACCAACCTGGGGGCGCTTCTCATGAGCATGGGCCTTCCCTACGACAGCGACCAAGGCCGAGCCACCGCAGCCTCCATCACGTCGCTGCTCACCGGTCAGGCGTACCAGACGTCGGTCCAGATCGCCGCCAGGATGGGACCCTTCTCGGGATTTCATGCCAATCGGGACGCGATGCTGAACGTGCTCCAAATGCACCGGGCGGCTCACCAGAAGATCGATGCCGCCCTCGCTCCCGAACCCCTCGTGTCGGCCGGCCAGGCCGTGTGGTCCAACGTGAATGAGCGTGCTGTCTCAGCCGGGGTGCGGAACTCTCAAGCCACGGTGCTGGCGCCTACCGGCACCATCAGTTTCCTGCTCGACTGTGACACCACCGGGATCGAACCCGATCTCGGGCTCGTCAAAGTGAAGACGCTTGTAGGCGGGGGAACGATGACGATCGTCAACCAGTCGGTGCCCCGTGCCCTCCAAAACCTTGGCTACTCGGCGGAGGAAGTACAGCAGATCACCGCTCACATCGATCGCCATGCGTCGATCGTCGGAGCACCGCTCCGAGACCCGGGCCATCAGGCCATCTTCGCGTGCTCCATGGGCGACAACACGATCGACTACACGGGGCACGTTGCCATGATGGCGGCCGTCCAGCCGTTCCTCTCTGGCGGCATTAGCAAGACGGTCAACTGTCCGGAAAGCACGACGGTCGAAGAAATCGAACAGCTGTTGATTCGGGCATGGAAGACCGGCGTGAAGTCGGTGGCCATTTACCGAGACAACTGCAAGGTCGCTCAACCCTTGAGCACCAAGCGAGATGCGGAAGGTTCATCGGTTGCAAACGAAAAGATCGTGTATCGACCCGTACGCGAAAAGTTGCCTCGCAACAGAAGCAGCAGAACCTTCGAGTTCCGGGTTGCCGATTGCAAGGGTTTCGTCACCGTTGGTGAATACGACGATGGTCGTCCGGGCGAGATCTTCGTCAGGGTTTCCAAGCAGGGGTCAACGATGGCCGGGATCATGGATGCGTTCGCGATTTCGGTAAGTCATGGCCTCCAGTACGGAGTACCCCTGCGGAACTTTGTCGACACGTTCACTGGCATGCGCTTTGAACCTGCTGGCATGACCGATGATCCCGACGTGCGCATTGCGTCGTCGATTATGGACTACCTGTTTCGCAAGATGGCCGTGCTCTATATGAGTTTCGAGGAACGCTCAGCTCTTGGAATCTTCACCACCGGGGAGCGCACGCAACAGACCCTTCCGGGCGTCGATGACGCACCTACTACCTTGGGGGTCGACCTGCCAGCGGATCCACCATCGATCGAATGGGCCGGCGAGCTGGTCGATCGTATGCGGGCCGATGCGGTTGCCGATCCGAGTGCACCTATGTGTATGCAATGCGGAATCACCATGCACCGCTCGGGGAGCTGTCACGTGTGTCCCAGTTGCGGGAGCACCAGCGGCTGCAGTTAGTACCCGGGGCACGGACCGTCGTTGCTCCCAACGGTTCTGTCGTCTTACCCGCCGGTGGTTGAGGTTGAGCTCGCCGGTGGATCCTGCGTTGTCGAAGACGAAGACGAAGACGACGTTGAGGAGGGCGCGGGGTCGCTCGTAGTGCTCGACGGCAGTGTCTCGACCGGCTCAAGCGGCTCGGTGATCACGGGGTCTTCGTCGGCGGTGGTTGTTGGTGCTTCGGTCGTTTCGACCGGTTCCGGTTCGGTCGTAGAGGTGGTGGTCTCCACCGGCTCCAACGGTTCAGCGAGCGTGGTATCGGTGTTGGTTGTTGTGGTGGGGTTCGAACCTGATGTGGACGGTTCGGTCGAAGGCGGTGGAACAACCGACGAGGCCGGGTCGCTGCTGTCTACTGGCACGGTGGTGGTCGGAAGGTTCTCCGTGGTGGTGATGTCGTCGGCTGTCGTGTCGTCGCTGCCACCGTCTACCCAGGAGGGCTTTGGAAGCGGGCTGGTGGGAATCTCGGTGCTTGTGCTGTCGGCTTCGTCGGTCGATGCCTCAGTGCGGGCAACGCTGACCGATGGGCCAAGGGTCGCTTCGGTCTTGGGTGGTTCCGGGGTTGCCGTTGTTGGAGCCGAGGTCGACTCGACGGCTGCTGCTTGCGTGCCAGTGGGAGCCGAAGAGCTTGGTGCGGGTTCTTCCTGGGGCTCAGCCTCGACCTCCACGATGACAACGGGAGCCTGTGTCGTGGTGGTGGACTCGGTGGTGGTCGACTCGACCGTCGTGCCTCTGACCGTCACCCGTGAACTGTCGGTGCTGTTGCCGACGAATTGCACGATTGGGCTGCCCTGGACAACGAGCGCCTGATAGGCAAGAGGGCCAGCAATCGCGGCAACAGACAGCGAAGACAGAACGACCGCGAGAGCGAGCCGAGAGCTGCGAGTCTCTGTTGTGACGGGTTGGCGCATGAAATCTCTGTGGTTGGGCGGGGCGAGTGCAGGTTGCTCGGTGCGAACAACCGAACACGGTGTTTCTAGTCAAGAAATGGGGTGTCTGGGGTGCTCAGGGGATGAATAGCCCACGAAAAACTTCATCGATTTCGGCTCGTTGGGTGAACGGTAGACACGGTGCGTGGATGCCACCACAATTGGTGGTTTTTTCGTGCCCTCTGTGGCTGACGGTTTGGGCTCTGCGTGGTCGGCAAATTCGTGGTGCCGTTGTGTTCAGGAGTGCGTTTGCGCTCAGGGTCCGGGGTGGGAAGGCGGCAAATTCTTGCGACAGTGTCGGGATGAGCTCGATGGGAGAGAAGACGCGGTGGCGGGCGGAAGCCAAGGACCGGCGCGCACGCAATCTCACCGATCGAATCGAGCGTGACCGCCGCTTGGTCGACCATCTCGAGCAATGGATGCTGGACACTCTGGATCGAGACACCACCGTGGTGCTCTACGATGCGTTGCCGGGTGAGGCCGATCTGTCTGCGCTCAAGGTCAGTCACCGTCTGCTGTCGAACGGCGTTTCCTTTGCCCTGACCCGGACACCCGAAGTGGGGTTTGATCTCACTGTCCACCCGGTTGACTCGCCCATGGAGGATCATCGATTCGGGTATCGACAGCCGGTGGTGAGCGCTCCGGTCATCGACAGCGAAGACATCGCAGCTGTTCTCGTTCCTGCCTTGGCGTTTGATCGCCACGGGAATCGCTTGGGGTTTGGGGCGGGGTATTACGACCGATTCTTGGCTCGCCTCCCTGAGGTCTACAAGGTCGGTATCGCCGACGTCCTGGTCGAAGAGCTGCTGCCGGCTGAGTCTTTCGATATCCCGATGACTCATCTTGCAACCGTTGATGCTGTCGATGCGGTGACCGACGAACGATTGGGCTAGAGGAAGAGCAGCGTGATGAACGAGCCGATGGTGCTCAGCACCATGGCGAGAACACCGACAATCACCATCCAGAACACCACCGGTCGACGTTTGCGCATCGGGGCCAACGAGCTGATCGGCGAAGGTTCAGGCTCGTCGGCCTTGGGTGGCGTGTAGCGGCTCATGCGGGTCTAGACGGGCCGGTCGACAACGACGGTCTTGGCGATCTTGTCCCACAGCGTGTGATGGTTGGCATCGGCAAACATCAGTACCAGTGAGATGAACGCAATGATCATGACGAACCAACTACCGACGACTCCCAGGAGAACGAGCCCGAGCGGAGCGATTCGGAGCGCTGCTTGTTGGATCGACGGAAGGTTGCCGTCGGTATCGGTGACGGTGAGGTCGAGGGCCAACTTGCCAAGCGATGCGCCCTGGGTGACGACCATTCCGATCTCTAGGGTCGCAATTGCGACGAACCACACGAGGTTCTGGGTGAACGACGCATTCATACCGATTTCGGCCTGGAGACTGGAGCCCTCGTTGACGCCAAGAATGAGCGCCACGAGAACCGCAACCGCGAGCCATACCAGATAGTCCAGAGCCCGCGCCCCGATTCGGCGACCGGGACTGGCGAGCCGGAGGTTGGTTGGGAGGTTGCCGGGTCGTTTGTCGACAGTAGGAGGTGCAGTAGGGCCTCCTTGCCACTGGGTTCCGTCCCAGTACCGGACGGTGCCAGGAGGATCGCCCTTCGCGTGGTAGTGACCGGGTGCAGGTGATGAGGTTGTACTGCTCATGAGATGCTCGGGGAGGTAGAGGGGAACCTAACTGTGACTACTGCAAAAGCATGTCACTTCTGCCGATAGTAGTGCGGTACCCCAGATTGCTCGGGGATAGCCGGTGCGCCATCTACGCTCGGTACCGCCCCCAACAAACTCTCGTTTTTCGACCTCACCCCAGGAGTCCTGATGGACAGAACAATCCTCGTCACCGGCGGAGCCGGCTACATCGGAAGCCACACCGCTCTCGCGCTTCTGGAGGCTGGCGACCGGGTGGTGATCGCCGACAACCTGGTGAATTCGTCGAAGCAGTCGATCGCAGCGGTGGAGCGGCTCACCGGTGCAACCATCGAATTCGCCGAAGTTGACCTCACCGACCGCGATCAGACCCGCGAGTTGTTCGACACCTACCCGGTCGAAGCCGCCATTCACTTCGCGGGCTTGAAGGCGGTCGGGGAGTCAACCGAGAAGCCGCTGCTGTACTACCGCAACAATCTGCTCTCCACGATCAACCTGCTCGAAGAGATGGCCGCCCACGACGTCTTTCAGCTTGTCTTTTCGTCTTCGGCGACCGTCTATGGCGATCCGGAAATTCTTCCGATCCCCGAGGGGGCGGCCACCGGTCCCACCAACGCGTACGGACGAACCAAACTCATGATCGAAGACATCTGCCGCGATGTGGCGGCGGCAGATCCCCGCTGGCAGATCAGCCTGCTGCGCTATTTCAACCCGGTCGGTGCCCATCAAAGCGGTGACATCGGCGAAGACCCCAACGGAATTCCGAACAACCTGGTGCCCTATGTGATGCAGGTAGCGGTGGGTCGCAGAGAAAAGCTCAGCGTCTTTGGTGGCGACTATGACACCCACGATGGAACCGGCGTCCGCGATTACATCCACGTGATCGACCTTGCCGCAGGCCATCTTGCGGCACTGGATCATCTTCCGGAAGGCTGTCGCGAATACAACCTGGGCACAGGCTCTGGTGCGTCGGTTATCGACGTTGTCAAGGCTGCCGAGGCAGTCAGCGGCAAAGAGATTCCCTATGAGATCGTTGGTCGCAGGACCGGAGATATTGCAACGTCGTTAGCAGACCCTCAGCGGGCCAACGACGAACTGGAGTGGCGGGCTGACCGCTCGATCGACGCGATGTTGACCGACGCGTGGCGGTGGCAGTCAAAGAATCCCGAGGGATACCCCCGGGATGATGCATAGCGACTAGCTGTCGTCGTCGCCGCCGGCCTTGAGGCCTTCAAAGATCTCTTTGCAGGTTGGGCACACCCCGAAGTTCTTCGGGTCGCGACTCGGTATCCAGACCTTTCCACACAGCGCCTTCACCGGTGTTCCCTCTACCGTCGACGGAAGGATTTCATCCTTCTTGACGTAGTGGGCGAATCGATCGTGATCCCCATCGCCGGTGGTTGGCCGAACGATCGTCTCGGTATCGGTGGTGAACGACGTCATGGTCGTATTGTCTCCCAAATCTGCTGACGCGCAACAGTAGTTTCGAAATTTGCCCGTTTTCGGGCTATGAGGATTGGGGCAACAACGAACGCCATTGCGAGAGCACCTGATCCTCGGTGAGGCTCCCGATTGAGCGGCTGAGCAGGCGATTTTCTCCATCGAGGTACAGCACATAGGGAATACCGCTAACTCCGGAAGCGATCGCCGCATCGTTCTCGAGAGTGTCACGCATAACCACCCCAGGAAAGTCAGCCATCCAGGCTGACGGCGGATAGTTGTCGGCGTCGTCTCGGACGGCAATGGTGACGCCATAGATGTCGATGCCCTCGGGTTTGTCACCCGCCTCGATCAATTGCTTCAGGAGTGTCACTTCATCTTGGCAGTGGGGGCACCAGTGGGCAAGAAAGTAGACCGCCTTCGGTCGCCCGTCCGGGCCGATCGTCAC
Source organism: uncultured Acidimicrobiales bacterium (assembly GCA_938029215.1). Lineage (GTDB taxonomy): Bacteria > Actinomycetota > Acidimicrobiia > Acidimicrobiales > SZUA-35 > JABDIY01. The sequence goes on from CALHFG010000104.1 coordinate 25,855, forward strand.
GGTCTCGCCTTGAAAGTTGGTGCCCTCGAGAGTGGGCGCCACCGTTCCGTTGGCTGGATCGAGTTCTGGAGTGTCCACGATTCCGCCGCCCTCAAGGCCAACAAGGGGCTCGCCTGTGATGGTGACCGGTGCGGTCTCGGCCCAGTCGGTGGCGGCTGGCGCCGGTTCCTCTTCGGTGATTTCTGCCGTGGTGTCGGTCGTCTGGTCTGAGGTGGATTCGGTTGAAGCCTGACCACTTTCTGGTTCGGCCGACCCGCCGCAGGCGGCGGCGACGATCGAGAGGCTGAGGAGCAGGCTGAGTAACTTCACGGAACGCACCTGACAAGTATGGGCGTTCAAATGCGGGGCGCGGGGCCGCGGGGACTATGTTCACACTCATGCTCAGCGAAGGAACTGCGGCGCCAGCCTTTACGGTGCCCGATCAAGACGGAAACACGGTGTCTCTTCCCGGGGACGAAAGCTCATGGGTTCTGCTGTGGTGGTACCCCAAAGCATCAACACCTGGTTGAACGGCTCAAGGCACGGGCTTGCGTGATCAAGCCCAGAAGTTCGCAGACGCCGGTTGCGCCGTCTACGGCATCTCGTTCGACTCACCCGCGGACAACGGGCAATTCAGGACCAGCAACGACTTCCCGTTCTCACTACTGAGCGACGAGAGCAAAGAGGTTGGAGCGGCCTACGAGGCGATCCGCGACGCCGACGATCCGTTTGCCAACTTCCCCAAGCGGGTGAGCTATCTGATCGATGCCGACGGCGCGATTCGCAAGAGCTACGACGTTTCCGATCCTGCGGGTCATGCGGGCGAAGTGCTTGCCGACCTCGAGGCATTGCTTCGCTGAGTCGCGGCCCGACGTCCAGGCGTCAGGATCGTCAGCGACCACGTCGCCGATAGATCGATACCCTCAACAGGGTGAAGAGCAAGCTCGCAAAGTGGATACTGCGACGTTGGGGGTTTGAACTGGTTGGCGAACAGCCAGCTCAGCTCCACACGGTGATGGTGGCGTCGCCGCATACCTCCAACTGGGACTTTCCGTTGGCTCTGCTGATTGGATGGGCTCTTGAGTTCAACATGCGCTGGTTGGGCAAGAAAGAGATGTTTCCGCCCGTCGTTGGCGCGTTGTGGAAGCGGCTCGGTGGAATTCCCGTTGACCGCAAGGCCGCGGGCTCGATGGTTGACGACATGGTGAGCCTGTTCCAGCCGGGTGAACGGATCACCATTGTGATTCCGGTCTCGGGAACTCGGGGCTACACGCCTCATTGGAAGTCCGGTTTCTACCGCATCGCACGGGCGGCCAACGTGCCGGTCATTCCTGCATTCGTCGACTACACCAAGAAGACCTGCGGCGCCGGAGCTCCCATTGAGCTCACCGGCGATGTCACCGCTGATATGGACAAGTTCCGAGCCTTCTATGCAGAGATCGACGGTAAGTATCCCGACGACGATGGCCCGGTCGTGTTGCGGGAAGAGTTGGAATCGAACGCGACGCCCGAGGTGACCGCCGACGTGAACGATCCCGCGGCTAGCGTCATCGGTATGGCGAAAATTCTTGATCTTCAAGCCGCAAAAGACCTGGTCGATTCTCCGCCGCAGGATCTGGTGGTGCTCGATGTGAGGACGAGCGACGAGTTCGCCGCCGGTCACGTGGACGGAGCGATCAACATCGACATCTACGACGACGCATTTGCCGAGAAGGTCGGGGCACTGGAGAGCGGAGTCCCGTATCTCGTGTACTGCAAGGCGGGAGGTCGCAGTGCAAAGGCATGCGAACTCATGGGTTCCATCGGCTTCGATAACGTCTCCGATATGACCAACGGCTGGGATGGATGGTCCGCCGCCGGCTACTAGTCGACGAAACCTGGGGCGCTGAGTGAAGGGCCTCTGAGTGAAATGGCCTACCACATGAGCCAGAAACGCTACGTCTCAGCTGGGGAATTCTCTTTTGCTATGCCACTCTGGGCTGATGGCGTTCAAGACCGGCGATCGAGTTGTCTATCCCCACCATGGTGCAGCCATCATTCAGAAAACTGAGGTCGTCGAATTCAACGGCGAGCAGAAGGAGTACTTCGTACTTCACACCTCACACGATGATCTGACGGTGCGAGTGCCGGTCGACAAGTGCGACGAAGTGGGTATGAGGCCGCCGATCAGCCTGTCGGATGTCGAGGAGCTGTTTGAGCTGCTCGCAGAGAAAGATGTTCGAGAGCCCTCGAACTGGAGTCGTCGGTTCAAGAACCATCAAGAGAAGCTCAAATCCGGCGACGTCTTCCAGGTGGCCGAGGTCGTTCGGAACCTTTCGCTGCGTGACAAAGCGAAGGGCCTTTCCGCCGGCGAGAAAAGCATGTACACCAAGGCTCGGACGGTGCTGGTGTCGGAGCTGTCGTTCGCCATGAACCTCGGCGAAGATGAGGCGATGGACAAAGTTGATGCGCAGCTGGTCTGAATAAGCTCTAGGTATCCCTCGCACCGATCACAAACAGGAGAACCCGTGCTGACCTTCGAGTTGGCGACCGGAACCTACGCACTCTGCGCCTCAGAACCGCAGTTTGGTAACTCCAACCTTGGTCTCGTCATCGACGCCGACGGGCTCACCGTGATCGACACGTTGGCGACGCCGGCAATGGCGTTCCTGGCCAACGAAGAAATCGTTGCCCTTACCGAGACCCTGGGGCTACCGCTCAAGCGTGTCGTCCTCACCAGCTCTCGCGTGCCCTTCAGCGGTGGATCCACCATTTTCTGGCGAGCAGGTTTCTACGGCAGTGAACCGGTAAGCGACCAGCTCGATCAGCCGGTGAACACCATGGTGCTCAAGAAACTCATGCCGCAACATGCCGTTGCCTTCCATGGCGAATTCGTCACGCGGCCAATCACCCACACCATTGGTGAGCCCGCGCTGCTCACCGATGCAGCCGCCGTGCATTTGTTTCCGGGAGAGGGTCCGCTGAACACCGTGGTGCAGCTGCCCGCCGCCGACGCGGTTTTTCTGGGTGCGTTGGGAAGTTTCGGTGTCACGCCGTTGGCCTTCGACGGTGACCCCGCGGCCTGGGCTGACGCACTGGACGCCATCTCTGAGCTCGGGAGCACGTTTATCCCTGGTCATGGCCTGCCGGCCGAGAGGCAAGCACTTGAAGACCAAGCCGCGTATCTACGGGCCTGCGTTGCGGTCGACGGTGACCCTTCGGCCCTTCCGGCTGGCCCGTGGGATAGCTGGACCGACCGCCGGTTTGACGCGGTCAACATCGAACGCGCCGCCCGACTTGCCCGCGGTGATTATGAGACGCCTCAAGCTATGTTCCGACTACTCGGACTGTAGAGCGCCTGGTTGGCTAGGTTCGCCGTTCCCAACTCACCAAAATGGGTCGATCGGCGAATAGACCCATCGGGTTACCGATCGGTATGTTGGAAGGGTGAGCGACTACACCCCACCACTCAAAGACATGCTGTTCATTTTGGAGCACATCGCCGGAGCGGGCGATCTCGCCTCGCTTGATCGGTTCTCTGAGTCCTTTGACGCCGCCATGGTCGAGCCTGTTCTCGAAGAAGTCGGTCGGTTCATGGCCGAGGTCGTGGCTCCCACCAACGTCGATGGCGACACGATCATGACCAAATGGGTCGATGGTGACGTCATCACCCCCGACAGCTTCAAGGCTGCCTATACCCAGTATGTGGCGACCGAGTTCGGGTCGATTCCGTTTGACCCAACCTACGGCGGCGGTGGATTTCCTTGGGTCATCGGCGTCGCAATTCAGGAGCTCATGACCAGCGCCAACATGGCGTTTAGTTTGTGCCCACTCCTCACTCAGGGGGCTATTGACGCGGTGGAACACCACGCCGATGACGATCTCAAAAACGCCTACCTGCCAAAGATGCTGACTGGCCAGTGGAGCGGCACCATGAACCTGTCGGAGCCCCAGGCTGGGTCCGATGTCGGCGCAGTGGCGACCAAGGCCGAGCCGGTCGGCGATGGCAGCTACAAGATCACCGGTCAGAAGATCTGGATCACCTACGGCGAGCACGACATGGCGGAGAACATTGTTCATCTCGTTCTTGCGCGCACACCCGGTGCGCCCCCGGGGACCAAGGGCATCACGATGTTTCTTGTCCCGAAGTTCATGCTCGATGCTGACGGCAAACCCGGCGAGAAGAACGACGTCAGTTGCGTCTCCATTGAACACAAGCTTGGCATTCATGGAAGTCCGACCTGCGTGCTGAGCTTTGGCGACAACGGCGGTGCCATCGGCTGGCCGGTGGGAGATGAATTCACCGGCATGCGAAACATGTTCACCATGATGAACAACGCTCGGCTGTCCGTGGGTCTGCAAGGTTTGGCGATCTCCGAACGTGCCTATCAATTGGCCCTCGACTATGCGATCGAGCGAAAGCAGGGCACTGCTATCGGTGCCGAACGTGGAGTGCAGAGTCCGATCATCGAGCACGCCGACGTGCGTCGTATGTTGATGACCCAACGGTCCTGGATCGATGCGATGCGATGCTTGATCTATACCAATGCCGCCACGATCGACCGAAGCAAAGGCCTGTCCGGAGAAGAAGCCGAGCACGAACGAGAGATGGCCGACCTTCTGATCCCGCTATCGAAGTCGCTGTGCACCGACCTAGGAAACGAGCTCACCAGCATTGCCGTGCAGATCTTCGGCGGCATGGGGTACGTGGAGGAGACCGGAGCCGTCCAGCACTATCGAGATATTCGCATCGGCGCGATCTATGAAGGCACCAACGGAATCCAGGCCGCCGACTTGGTCGGCCGCAAGCTGCCGATGCGCGGCGGGGGAGTGGTCCTCGATCATCTGGCTTCGCTCGATGTGAAGGCAAAGGAGTTGGCAGGACTCGACGGGATGTCCGTCTTCGCCTCAAATCTTGAGAACGCGGTTGCATCCGCACGCTCGGCTACCAGCTGGCTGTTGGAGAACGGCTCTACCGATATCAACGCTGCGCTCGCCGGGTCATCTCCGTATCTCCGCATGTTGGGCACGGTGGTTTGTGGCGGCTTGATGGCCGACCTGGCGATGAAGGCCGACCTGTCTGACGACACCGATTTTGCAGAAGCCAAGAAAGTATCGGCTCGCTTCTTTGGAGAACAGATCCTGCCGACCGCATCAGGCTTGCACGGCGCAGTTACCGCGGGTGCCGATGACCTCTTCGCACTTTCGGCCAAGCAGCTGGCCTAACCGGCTGTTGCCATCAGTGCCGGCACGATGACGAGCACTGCCGTCGTGATTGGAATCCCAAGTCGCAGATAGTCGGTGAAGTGATAGCGACCCGGTCCGTAGACCATCGTGTTGGTCTGGTAGCCAATCGGGCTCATGAACGACGCGCTGGCGGCAGCGATGGTTCCCAACGCGAACGCCCGCGGATCGCCGCCCGAGGCTTCGGCCGCAGCGATGGCGATGGGTACGGTGATCGCTACGGCGGCGGCGTTGGTCACCAGCTCAGTCATCAGAAGGGTCGCCAATGTCAGCCCTAGCGCAATACCCCAGAGCCCAAGCGGTTCGAACGCCGTCGCTAGTAGGTTCGCCAGATCGTCGGCGATGCCGACCTCGGTCACAACCTGTCCGAGCCCGATCGCGGCTCCGATGAGCACCACCACGTTCAGGTCGACGGCGTTTCGTGCCTGGCGAGGTGTGAGCACCCCGGTGACCACCGTGAGGATCGATCCGATTGCTGCGGCACGGAGCACGTCGGTGATCTGCAGGAGCGACAGCGCAACAACTGCACCAAGGATGAGAAGGGAGAGCGCAGATTTCGACGAGGCGGTTGGAGGAGGTTCTGACCGGCGTCGAATGAGAACAAAGTCGCTTCGGCGTCGCCACCGTTGAGCGAAGCCGCTGTCGGCAACGACAAGCAATGAGTCACCGATGCGTAGCCGCTCGTCGCCCAGCTGACCCGGCACCGCCCGGCCCGATCGATGTAGCGCAACCACAGCCGCCTGGTACCGACTCCGAAAGTCGGACTGTTTCAACGTTTGGCCAACCAAAGAGGAACCGTTGCCGACGATCGCTTCGAACCAGGAGTGCTGACCGTCGTCCAGTGCGTCGAGCTGATGACGTTCAGAGAACTGCAGGCCGGGTCGGTTGTGCAGTTCAAGAACCTGCTCTACTCCTCCAGCAAAGGACAGCGTGTCGCCACCTTGCAGGTGATGACTGGGGCCGACCGGGGCGATGACCTCGTGGGTGTCGGATCGTTGAGTGGCCACCAGGAAGAGACCGGGAACGCCGCGCAGTGAGGCCTCTTCGATCGTCAGGCCGTCGAGCGGGCCGTTGGGCGTGACCGAGCAGGCGACCATAAATCGTTTTGCTTCGTCTTCGTCGCTCGACTGATCGCCTCGATCCGGGAGGACGCGGCTCCCGAGCGTAAGCGCCAGCACGATGCCGGCAACGGCCACGGGCAAACCGAACCGGGCGGGTTCAAAGAACCCAAGTTCCGTTTGCCCCAGTGAGGTGACGACACTGGACCCGATCAGGTTGGTCGAGGTCCCGATCAGGGTCGTCATACCTCCCAAGATCGTGGCGTACGACAGAGGGATCAGCAGGTGGCTTGCGGGTCGGCGGTTCTCTTTGGCCCAGCTGATGACAGGCTGGATCAGAACGGCGACGACCGGTGTGTTCGCAACGAATGCGCTGATGGCGGCGGACCCAACGATGACGCGTCCAAACGCACGATCGCCGGCGAGCTGACGAACGACGCTGGCCAACGCGCCGGTCTGCTGCACACCGCCGGCGACCACGTAGAGGGCTGCAACGGTGAGCGGGGCCTCACTGGAAAAGCCAGAAAAGGCGGTGTCGCTTTCAGCTACTCCAACCACAAACAGCACCAGGAGCGCGCCGGTTATGCCTACCGTCGGCGACACCCGACGAAGCACGAGCGCGGCACCGACACTGAGCAGTACCGCGATCACCGCGATTTGTTGGATCAGCATGACCTGTTCCCATCGGCTCGCCCAAAAGCCCTATGAGGTGTGAGAAACCCTAACCAGCAAAGAAATCGACGTCGGTTTTTCCGTTGCAAGAGCCCCCCGGACTGGGAACAACCAGGTTGATCAAGTAGTCGTTGACCACAGGCTCAACGCAGTCAACGCTGAGATACGCCGTGTGGCCTTCGGCGTCGACGGTGTAAAGCACGCCGGATTCGAGAAGCTCGGTGAGCTCGACCGACCACTGGTAGGGCGTAGCAGGGTCGCCGGTGTTGCCCAGAACCAGGATCGGGGCTGCTCCTTGCGCCGGGCCGATGATGATGGGATCGATCGCCTCCGGCACCCCCAGGCATCCGGTAAATGTTCGGAAGAGGGGAGCGAAGATCTTGGTCTTCTCCGCCGTTGCGTTTGCGGCTGCGCGGACTTCGGCTTCGCTGGGACGGGTTCGCTCGTCGGCACAGTTGATCGCAATGTTGGCTTCGCTGGAGTTGTTGTAGTCGCCGTCTTCGGATCCCAGATACAGGTCCGCGAGCAGTTGCATGAATTGCCCGTTTTGATCCGTGGCCGCAACGAACATCGCCTGGCTCAGGAAGTCCCAAATGTCGGCCGAGTACAGCGCCGCCAAAACGCCGAGTTGGAATTCGCCGAGCGTCAGCTCTCGGCCGCCTCCCGCCGGGTAGGTTTCGCCGTCGGCGAGTTCGGCCTCGATCTCGCGATACACCTGCTCCACCGTCCCGAGGCGATTGAGCAGGCAATCTTCGTCGGCTTCACAGGCGGTGGCGAAGTTGTTGAACGCGAGGTCGAAGCCTTCGGCTTGTTCGATATCTAGTTCTCTTGCCACCACGGTGGGCTTGACTGCGCCGTCCAGCACAAGTGCGCGCACCTTGGTGGGGAAGAGTTCTGCATAGGTGGCGCCGAGACGAGTGCCGTAGGAAAACCCGACATAGGACAGCTGTTCGTCGCCGAGGGCGGCTCGGATGCGGTCCAGGTCCCGAGCTGCGTTGTTGGTGCCAACGAATCGAAGCAGTGCCTCGTCGTCGGCGTCACAGCCTTGGACTTGGGATTGGCCGAGCGCAACGACGTCGGACCACGCCGGGTCATCGGGACCGGTGAGGACTGGGACGGCGTCGTCCCAGTCGATCTCACAGTCGTAGGCGCTGCTTGCGCCCACACCGCGAGGGTCGAATGAGACCAGGTCGAACCGCGTTCGTAACTCTTCGGGGAACGTGTCGAGGGCGTCGGTCAGGTAGGACAATCCCGAACCGCCGGGCCCGCCCGGGTTGAACACAACCGATCCGATTCGTTCTGCCGCGGTTCCGGTGGACCGCAATCGGTTCAGTGCGATGGTCAGCTCTGCCTCTTCGGGATTGTCATAGTCCCGGGGCACCTGGATGAAGGTGCACTCCAATCCGTCGCCGCACTCGTCCCAGGTCAACGTGCTGGCGTCGGAGTCTGGGGGTGAGGACGTGGAGGTGGAGGAGAGCTCGCCGGTGGTAGTCGCGGGGCCGGATTCGGAGTCGGTTTCGGAGGTGCATGCCGCAGCTAGAAGCGCTGTGGCCAGAATGACTGCGATGGGGATGCGCATGGTGTGACCCTAGGGGTTGTTTGGGGTGGGCAAGAATGTCCGAATGGCTAGTTGGCCCGTCCGAATGGCGAGTTGTGGTTGTCGAAACGGTTAGCTGAACAGCGGTTTGGGACCGTCGTCACCGTCGTTATTGGCCTCGTCGCCGTTGGTATCTTCCTCGACCGTCTCATCGGCGTCGCTCGCGAGATCAGCCTCGCCGGAACTGGAGTCGGTGGGCCCGACGTCTTCTCGATTTTTGTTCCCATCTGTGTTCTCGTCCTCGTCAAGGTCGGCGTCGGTGTCGGCGGCGTCGGTGTCGGCGGCAAGGTCTTCAAAGGAAGCGATGGGCTTGACCGCCGGGGTGGCCGACTTCCGCATCTTCAGGAACCACAGCACGCCAACGAGTACTGCGAATCCGCTGATCCAATGGTTCACGCGGATTCCGAGCACGAGGGAAGCCGGATCGGTGCGGATTGACTCGACGATGAACCGCAGGACGCCGTACCCGGCGATCCACAGCGGAAGGATTTGGCCGCGACCTAGCAGCTTGGCTTTGCCTGCAAGCATCAGGCCACCCGCAAGCAGCAGGTTGAGGAGAGCCTCGTAGAGAAACGCGGGATGGAACGTCTCGAACTCGACGTACTGGGAGGGACGGAACTGTCGGTCCACTTCTAGGGCCCATGGCAGATCGCTCGGGGGGCCAAAGATTTCCTGGTTGAACCAGTTTCCGACGCGTCCGATTGCCTGAGCAACGGGGATGCTCGGGATGATCGCGTCGAAGGCATCGAGCAGTCGATCGCCGGTGATGCCACGGCGCCGCGCCTGCCAGACACCGGCGGACACGCCGAGGAGGAGTCCACCCGGAATGCCGAGGCCGCCTTGCCAAATCTTAAAGATCCCGATGAAGTCATCGGTGTACATCTTCCAGTCGGTGATCACATGGTAGATCCGCGTACCCAACAAGCCCATCGGGATCGCCACCGTGCCGATGGAGGTGATGTCGTCTTCGTCACCACCGAGTGCCTTCCAGCGCCGTCGGGAGATCTCGACCGCCGCTAGAACTCCCAGGGCGATACAGAGGCCGTAGAAGTTGAATGTGAGCGGCCCGAGGCTGAAGTTGTTGCCGGGCGGTGCCGGAATGGACGCGATGACTGAAGAGATCACCGAAGAGGAACCGTCGTGCGACGAATATCCAATCCCAACTCGACAAAATTCTCGATGGGGCGGTTATAGCCGCGATCGAGATGGTGGGTACCGGTGATGGTGGTGGTGCCCTTTGCCGCCGCTGCTGCGAGCACATAGGCAAAGCCGCCGCGAATGTCTGGGACTACCACGTCGCTACCGATCAGTTCGCTCTTGCCGTGCACGATGACCGAGCACGGGGTCGATGAGCCAACGAAGCGGCTATCGATGCTGCCCAGGGCCGTGGTGTACATCTCGATCTTGGCGCCCATCTGATTGAGGGCCGGAACATAGGTGAACCGGTTCTCGTACACCGTTTCGTACATGACCGACAAGCCATCGCACTGGGTAAACAGCGCCACCATGGGCGACTGCCAGTCGGTCATGAAGCCGGGATGAGTGTCGGTTTCGACTGCGGCGGGCGTGAGCTGGTCGGCCCACACCGAAATCGACGAGTCGGTGATTTCGAATTGGGCGCCCATGCCGTGCAACGTGGAGATCGCCGTGACCAGACGATCCTGGCTGCACCCGTGGACGGTGACCTGCCCACCCGTGATGAGGCCTGCGACCAGGTAGCTGAAGGCTTCGATTCGGTCGCCCTTGAGCTTGTGGGTTGCGCCGGTGAGCGAGTCGACCCCGTCGATGATGTACCGGCGATTGGGTCGCATCTCGATTCGGGCCCCCATGCGCTGGAGGAACAGTGCCAACTCGATGATCTCTGGTTCCATTGCGGCGCCGTCGAGCACCGTGCGGCCTTCGGCGAGCACTGCTGACATGAGGACGGTCTCGGTTGCACCCACGGAGGGGTAGGGCAGTTCGATGTGCGCGCCCTTCAGACGGGTGGCTTTGGCTTCGAGGCCTTCGTCGGTAATGGTGATCTGGGCGCCCATCTTGGTGAGGGCGTCTACGTGGAAGTCCACCGGTCGCGAGCCGATGTCGTCGCCACCAACGAGAGGAACGAACGCTTCGCCTACGGCGTGGAGTAGCGGGCCGATCATCAGGATCGGGATCCGATTCATGCCACTGAATCGGATAGGAACCCGACTGCTGTTCAGGCTGGAAGGATCGACGGTGATCTGGTTGTCGCTGCGCTCGACGACGCAGCCAAGGCTTGACAGCATGCTGCATGTGATCTCGACGTCGCCGATATCGGGAACGTTGGCAACCGTCGACGGCGTGCCGCCGAGCATCGCCGCGACCAGGTGTTTGGTGACGGCGTTCTTGGAGCCTCGAACGGTCACATCACCGGTGAGTGGTCCCGTGGGATTGACGACCCAGGCAGCGGTGTCGGTCACCTGGGCATCGGATGTCGTGCTCACTGCTGGATCGCTCCCTGCGGCTTGAGTCTGTGGACGTGGTGGAGTGTACGCGGAAGCCATTGCCCGCCACCGTAGTGGGCTACGCACCCTATGGTGCGGAGGGTTCGTCGGTCTTCGGCCACGCGCCAATCCGGCCGAATCGGCCGCTACCGACGAAGGTTTGGCGTGGAGTGAACCGGCCGTTAGACGCGGAGTGCGAGCGTCTTGAGTTGGTCGCGCAGAGGGCTGACGCCGTTCAGGAATGCCTGGAGGCGTTTCACCGGATGCATGGGTCCCATGTCCGAAGGGGAACCGACGTGGTCCATGCGAACCAGTTCCGCCATTGTGAAGGCCACGTTGTAAAGAGCGAGCCGCTCGACCAGGCGAGGATGGCTGAACAGCTCGGGATAGTCCTCAGCCATCCAGCTGGGAACGTCGACGAAGTCGAGCGACGACAACGAGTCGGCAACATCGGCGGGGAGGTGGGCCTCGGGAAAGCGGAGGAAACGAAGAAGGACGTCCAGTTCGAGGTCGGCGGGTGCGCCTCGACTCCACTCAAAGTCGAGGATTGCGCTCAGACCCATCGAGTCTGTCATCACGTTCTCCAAGCTGAGGTCGCCGTGGATGAGGGTGCGCTGGTGATAGTCCTCGAGCGCGTCACCGTGATCATTGACCATGTCGGTGATGTCGAGAAGAACGGTTCGGTCTACTTGCCGCCGCGCCATGAGCTCATCACAGGCCATCAGGATGGGAACGACCGGGCTCACCGCCGATGGATCGAGCAGATGGGGGTTCTCATCGATTTTGGTGGCCACCGATGGGGTTGGCACCGAGTGCAGCTTGCGAAGCGCGGTGGAGAACTCTCGGATGAAGGCCCGCCGTTTTCGAATGTCCATCATGGGCCAGGCCCGCGAAACGGCGACGCCGGGCTTGCGTTCAACGACCACGAAGTCGAAGCCGGTTTCGCCGGAGTAGCCCAGAATCTTGGGGAAATAGCTCGTTTCCGGAAGTTCCCGACAGAGCAGGCCCTCTCGTCGGAGACGCTGGTCAGGTCGTTGATTGATTCGAACGACCTGATGCGGCGCCACGTGCACTTCGTTGCGGGTAGACGCCGCTCGAATCAGGCTCGGAGGATTGTCAAGGCCGATGCCCTGAAGAGCGCGTCTCGCCCGCGTCTCAGCAAATCGATCTTGTCCCATGTGTGACTTTCGGCAGGTTTTGAGGCCGAATCAAGCTCCCGAGCAGGATTCGTCCCCATGCGGGGGTCTGGGGCGCTCAGCCGATTGGTTGCTGCAATAGCAGGTCGTTGAACGGTGGCCAGACCTCTGCTGCCCACGGCCCGAACGCAGTGTCGGTGAGGGCGACCGCAAAGCGCTCTCGGTTCGGGTCGATCCACACAAACGTTCCGGCTGCCCCAAAGTGTCCAAAGGTCGCCGGGTTGGCGGAGGTCCCTGTCCAGTGGGGATGTTTCCTACCTCGGATTTCGAATCCGAGACCCCAAGGGTTGGGTTCTTGCCGGCCGAACCCGGGCAGCACACCGTCGAGGTCACCGAGGAAAGGGGTTCGCGCCGCGAGGACGGTCTGGGGAGCAAGAAGCGTCGGGGACAGCCACTCTTGGCAGAACCGCACGAGATCCTCGACCGAGCTATGGGCCCCGTAGGCGGGCGACCCGTCGAGGGCGGTGGCGGTCATGCCCAACGGTTCACAGACCGCTTCCTTTAGGTACTGCGCCGCCGAGATCCCGCTGGATTGGGCCAGCGCCTCGCCCAGCAGTTCAAAGCCTGCATTGCTATAGATACGCCTCGTACCCGGCGTGGTCACAGGGTCCTTTGCCTCTGGTCCAAGACCGGAAGCGTGGGCCAACAGGTGAGCGACGGTGGATCCGTCCGGCCCCAGTTGTTGCTGAAGGTTCAGGGTGCCCTCCTCGGTCGCGATCAAGATCGCATGCGCAAAGATCGGCTTGGTAACCGATGCCAGCCGAAAGCGGACGTCGGTCTGGCCGAACGTTTCGATTTGGCCATTGGGCAAATTCCATGCGGCCGCCGCAGCCCCCACGGGCCATTGCGAGATGAGTTCTGCCGGCGAGATGGGGGTGGTCATAGATTCAGCGACTCCACGAGGTGGGCGGCTTTGGAAAGGTCGGCCACCGCGATCGGGTGGTCAAAGCTCGGAACTGTCACCGTGCCTGCCGCGGCAGCCGTTTGGGCCAAACCGGGCAGGATGTCGACCGGCCCGAGGAGCTGGCCAGGCCCGGCGATGTCGGCGAGGCGTGCCGCGAGGTTTACTGATGCGCCGATGTAGTCGTCGCCTTCGAACAAGATGACTTCGCCGGTCGTTACTCCGCCATGCACTTCGAGGAGACCTTTGCTCTTGGAGCGCTGCATGACTCTCAAAAGGCACGAAAGAACCGCGGGGGTGTCTCCGCCTCCGAACATGGCGCCGTCTCCCAACCATTTGGCAACCCGAACCCCGGTCGATGCGCCGATGTCACGCACGATCGCTCGAAACACCGCCAGTTGCTGCACCGCAGCGTCGTCGCCCTCGGTGTTCGCGAAACTCGTGAAACCCGAAAGGTCAATGAAGCCAATGGTCCTGCGCACCCGGTAGGTGGAAAGCGGAGGATACGAGCTGGGTCCCATGCGAACTTGACCATAACGGGGGAGGGTTCTGCGTCGCATCCCGCCAATCGAAAGAAACGGCAGCTCGACCGGTTAGGCTCTGCTCGTGCCAAGCTCAGCCAGAGCGGCGTTCATAGAGACCACTACTCTGCCGACAGGAAATACATGACCCTCTTTTCCGACCTTGGGGTCGCTGCTCCGGTCGTCTCCGTTCTCAAGGAACGAGGAATCGAATCCGCCTTTGCGATTCAGGAACTTGCGATCCCCGATGCTCTCGCTGGTCGAGACGTCTGCGGTAAGGCCAAAACCGGGTCAGGAAAAACGCTGGCATTCGGAATCCCCACAGTGCAGGCGCTTGCCGACGCTGAACGTGGTTCGGTTCAGGCCCTCATGCTTGTGCCCACCCGTGAGCTTGCCACCCAGGTGGTCGAGGAGCTCGAGCCGCTCGCCCGTTCACTCAATCTCAAGGCGCTGGCCGTGTATGGCGGCGCAGACATCGACAAACAAATCAGCAAGATCAGCAAGGGCATCGAAATCATCGTCGCCACCCCAGGCCGTCTGATCGATCTCATCGAACGCAAGGCTGTCTCGGTCTTTGGCGTCAACCACGTGGTGATCGATGAGGCCGACCGTATGGCAGACATGGGCTTCCTCCCGCAGGTCGAATGGGTGTTGCGTCACATCGAGGGTGAGCACCAGACGCTGTTGTTCTCGGCCACGCTCGATGGAGCCGTCGGCTCGTTGATTACCCGGTATCAGACCGACCCGGTCTTTCACGAGGTCGCCTCCGACGATGTGACCGTCGAGAATATGACGCACCGCTTCATCCAGGTTCATCAGATGGACCAGGCCAAGGTGGCGGCTGCGATCGCAAACTCGGTCGATCGAACCATCGTGTTCTGCAATACCAAGCGTGCCTGTGACAAGTTGGCTGCCGAACTGGACAAGCTCAACGTTGCAGCGCAGGCAATCCACGGTGACCTCCGGCAGCGTCATCGCGAAAAAGCACTGGAAGCGTTCTCCAAGGGGGAGACCTCCGTGCTTGTTGCCACCGACGTCGCGGCCCGTGGTATCCACGTAGACGACGTCGAGGTGGTAGTGCACTTCGATCCACCAGACGATCACAAGACGTACCTGCATCGTTCGGGTCGTACCGCTCGTGCTGGTGGTTCTGGGCTCGCCGTTTCGTTTGTCCGTTGGAACCAGGAGCTGCACGTGAAGCGACTCCAGAAGCGGCTGGCGTTGGACATCCCGATCGTCGAGATGTTTAGCAATGACCCGCGGCTCAGCGATCTGGTGTCCTGGGACCCAGCGGCCTAACGGTTCGTTTCAGCCCGTAAAGGTCTAGCGCCCGTGTCACACGACACGTGTGTCGTTCACCTCGGCGAAACCTCACCGAAACCTCGGTGCGGTTCACTGAAAGCATGAATTGGTTGACCAAGTCCCGTCATGCCCGTAAGCATCTACCCGCTGCCGTGCTCGAGAGCCCGGCCTCGAAGTCGGCAATGTTTCAGAACGCCCCGGCCAATGAGCTGGCTCGCCTCGACCAACTGGGCACCTTGCTGGATATCCCCGCAGGCACCCGAGTGGTCCGCCAAGACGGTCTCGGCTCGCAGTGTGTCGTTGTGCTCGATGGACAGCTCGCCGTCGAACGCGACGGAGAACTGATCGCCGACATCACCCCCGGCTACTTCGGTGGTGAGATGTCGATGCTGCATCACGAGCGCTGCAACGCCGACGTTACTGCGGCCGATGATTCGATCGTCTACGCGATGGGGCGAGGTGACTTCCAGACCCTTATGGCCACGTGCCCTCAGATTCGCGAGCACGTTCACGCCACGGCTGGTGTCCGAGAGGGTTTCTAGCAAGAAATCCCGGGCCACAGCTGGTCTGTGGCCCAACCACCGCCGCTACGCCGTAGCGTAAATGGCGATGACCACCGTTGCCCGACCCGACACCGACTGGCTGGACCATGCCAGTGCCGTTGGAGTTGACGGAATCGGTCAGGTGGTGCTTGACGCCTGCGCCGAATTTGGTGGTGTAGCCCAGGCCCCGCGGCAGGGAATCCTGTTAGAAGAACCGGCCGGTGGCTGGGCCAACCCGCGCTTGCTCGGATGGGTTCACGAATGGTCCAGTTCCAGCGCCGAGCGATCCAAACGCGGGGCCTTCTACACTCCGCCCGACTTTGCTGCAGCCGCGGTTGACGCGGCCCTCGCTGGCGCAGACCTGCCGAGGTTCACCGTTGACCCCGCATGTGGCGGCGGCGTGTTTCTTCTCGAAATCCTCGATCGTCTCGTGGCCGCGGGCACTCCGCCCTCTGCGGCGATCGCGGCGGTTGGTGGTTTGGAAATCGATCGAGGCGCCGCCGACACGGCTCGCCTGGCGCTGCGGGCATGGCAGCTTTACCACGGCGTGTCGGCACCTGTTGCTCCCAACATTGTGGTGAGCGACTCGTTGGATCGGTGGCCCCGCTTTTGGCCTGGCGTCGATCTGGTCATCGGGAACCCTCCGTTTGCTAGTCCATTGAAGTCCGGAGCGATACCCGATTCTGCGGCCGCCTATCGCAGCCACCATTCAGAGGTCCTCGGGCCATACGCCGACTTGGCTGCGATTCATCTGTGGCGAGCCAGTCAGGTGTTACACGACGGCGGCCGGCTCGCCTTCGTCGCGCCCGTCTCCATCGTGAACGCTCGAGATACCGGCCGGATGTGGGAGAGGTTCGAGGCCGAGGCAGACGCGAAGTCGGTCTTGATTCCCGAGAGCAATCCGTTCGATGCCAGCGTGCGCGTCTTCGTGCCAGTGTTCGAGATCCGCCGCCAGGCGACATCACTGCGTCGTTCGTTGTCCCATGCGGTTGGTGACGCGCTGGGTCTGCCGGCCTTGCCGTCCGTGGCCGGTTCCGACGTCCTTGGGACCATCTGTTCGGCAACAAGTGGGTTCCGGGATGAGTTCTATGGCCTCGCCGAGTTTGTGGCCGAAGAACCACCCGGCGGCGGCCCGGATTTAGTGAAGCTGGTGACGGTCGGCTCGGTAGAGCCAATGGAATGTTCGTGGGGGACATCGCCAACGAAGTTCGCAAAAGCGAAATGGACCCGACCCGTGGTCGACGCAACCAAACTCGACGGCAAAGTGGCACGATTCGTTCACGGCCAGAGAAGCCCGAAGGTTCTGGTCGCAACCCAAACCAAGGTTCTTGAAGCGGTACTCGATCCCGTCGGCGATCTCGTGGGGGTGACGCCCACCATCGTGGTCACCTCCGATAGGCCTGCGCATGTGGTTGCGGTGATGATGGCGCCTCCGGTGAACGCGATTGCCGTGCAGCGCTGGTTTGGTACCGGACTGTCCGAGGTTGCGCTGCGGCCAACCGCTTCGACGCTCCTCGAACTGCCACTTCCCTCCGACACCGAAAAATGGGATGAGGCGGCAAATCTGATCGCCGCACATGGGCAAGCGGTCGACGGTTCCCAGCAGCCGGTCGACCCTTCGCTGCTACGCACGATCGGAGAAGTAATGAACGACGCCTACGGCGGCACCGCCGAGGTGCTTCAGTGGTGGCTGGCGCGGGCTGGGCTAGCCCAAGAATCGACCTAGCGAATCTCTCAGCCTGTCGACCCAATTCTTGAGTACCCTTGTCGGGTATGAGTGACGGCTACCCCCTGATCCGTCCCGAGTCGACGCTTCCACCGCCCCCGGCTACCGGGGCCTGGGTCGAAGGTGACCCGGTGGGAAACCGTCAGTTCGTGCAGGTCTGTGCTGACCGGTGCTTCGCTCTGGAATTCGGCGGGATGCTCGACAACATCACCCTGGCGTATGAAACCTGGGGCGAGCTCGATGCCAGCGGCACCAACGCCGTGCTCGTCTGCCACGCGCTCACCGGCGATGCGCATGCGGCCGGTCCTTCCGGTGCGGGCCATCCCACCTCCGGCTGGTGGAACGACATGATCGGACCTGGCCGTCCTCTCGATACCGATCGCTATTTCGTGGTCTGCGTCAACACCCTCGGAGGATGTCAGGGCTCAACTGGTCCCGCTTCTCTCGCCGCCGATGGCAAGCCCTACGGATCTCGGTTCCCGCTGGTAAGCGTGCGTGACATCGTGCGCACGCAAGCGATGCTTGCCGATCACCTCGGCGTGACCACGTGGATGACCGTCGTTGGCGGCTCCATGGGCGGGATGCAGGCACTCGAGTGGGCAGCCATGTACCCACGTCGAGTGTCGTCGTTGGTCAACATTGCTTCGGCGGCTCAGGCATCGGCTCAGCAAATCGCGTGGAGTTACACCGGCCGACTCGCCATCGTTAACGACCCCAAGTGGAACGGCGGCGACTACTACGACGCTGCACCCGGCGATGGTCCCCACGAAGGATTCATGTTGGGTCGTCGGATCGCTCAGATTCACTACCGGTCCGATGCATCTCTGGAGGAACGTTTCGGCCGGGCTACCCGCGACCCGCTGGCAGGGTTCCAACCATGGGATCGATTCCAGGTGGAGAGCTATCTGGATCACCATGGGCGCAAGCTGATCCACCGGTTCGATGCCAACAGCTACCTCACGCTCAACCGGGCCATGGACATGCATGATCTCGGTCGAGGTCGCGGCGGCATCGATGCTGCCCTCGCTCGGGTTACCTGCCCCACCCTGATCGTGAGCATCGACAGCGATGATCTCTATACCCCTCGCCAGCAGGAAGAACTTCGAGACGGCCTGGTCGCCAACGGCACGCCGGTCGAGTTCGAGGTGTTGCATTCGATTCATGGCCACGACGGCTTCTTGATCGAGTTTGATCAATTGGGGCCGATGGTCGACAGTTTCGTGAGCGACCATTTCAAGGCGCGCTAGCGGGGTTCGATGCCCGAGGGCATAGAGATTGAGATGTACCGGCAGGCCGCCGATGCAGCGATTGGCCGAACGATCGCGCAGGTCAACGCTCCGGACGGTTACTTCGTCAAAAACAGCACAGCCGAAGAGGTCCGTGCAGCCCTCACCGGAGGGGTTGTCACCAGCACCGGGCGGATCGGAAAGCTCATGCTCCTCGGTGTCGATGGCGAGGAAACCGCGCTGGGGTTGCGGTTCGGGATGACAGGAAGGCTGGTCTTGGACGGGTTAGCCCCGATCGAAAGGCTCGAGTACAGCTCGGGTCGGGATGATCCGGCGTGGGACCGGTTTGCATTGGAGCTCAACGACGGTGGGCTGCTGCGGGTGAATGACCCCCGGCGGCTCGGAGGAGTTGAACTGACCCCGGACATCGAGGCGATGGGAATCGACTTTCTGGCCGTTACTCCGGCCAAGCTTGGTGACCGACTCGACAGTTCGGTCGCCCTAAAAGCAAGGCTGCTCGACCAGAAGCGGGTCGCCGGGATCGGCAACCTGATAGCGGATGAGACCCTCTGGAGAGCGGGCCTTGATCCCGCCCGCCCGGCCCGCTCGCTGAACCAGTCCGAGGTAAAGCGGCTAAGCCGAGTGTTGCGGTCGACGGTCAAGATCCTCTTTGATCGTGGCGGATCCCACACTGGGGACCTGCAGGACCACCGCCATCGAGATGGTCGCTGTCCCCGCGACGGCGCCCCGTTGGACCGGCGGACGATCGGCGGGCGCACCACCTTCTCGTGTCCGCAGCACCAACGCTGATCGAACTCTGTTGCGGGATCTCACAACCCGGTCCGCACCTCCTGGCACCTCCCACCCTGTGCGCAACCATCGTGTGTAGGATCGGACGCAATGATTGCTGTTCTCTTGCTCGCCCAGACCGACGCCACGGGTCGCACGATCAGCTGGATTGTCTTTGGACTGGTCGCCGTCGCCGCAGCGCTCGCACTGCTCACCGCTTGGTACTGGCGCGTTACCGATCCTGCAAAAAGGAAGGACTCGGCCAACGGTGGCGGCGGCCCTCGTCGGCGTCGCCGTGAGGTTGACCCCGAACCCGACCCCGGTCCAGCCGACCACTTGGTTGCGCCGGTTATTCCCAGGTCAGAGGGCCCTGTCGACGGCCCGCCAACCGATCACACTCGCGTGCTCACCAGGTCAGACATCCTCGAGCCCAAGGTGTCACAGCCGCCTCAGATCATCGACCTGCGCAGCGAGCCCGAACCAGCCGCCGACGCAATCCAGCGCGCAGATCCTGCCGCCGATGTTGAACCGGATGGGTCGGCCGAAGTCGCCGTCGATGAGTCGGTCGTCGACCTCACCGAGCTCGAAGGCGCCGACCAGGCTGAGTCCGTAGTCGGTGCGCACGACGACGGCATGGACTTTGATGACTGGTTAGCACTGGCCGAGGAAGACTCATGAGTGACGAATTAGATCTTGATGCAATCATCCACCGATTCCGGGAACGGTCTGAGGCCGTGAAGAAACGGAACCTCCCGCCGGTCGGTGGGGATGAACGCAAAGCGTTTATCAAACAGGCCGAAGAAGACTTCATGGACTTCTCCCTGATCGCGGATGCGTCACCGTCATTAGAAGACGGAATCCTCACCCTTACGATCGATCTGCGCAAGTAGAAAAACCTGTTTGTAGGGCGTCGAAAGACGCTATGCTTATCGGTCCCCAGCGGATGTAGCTCAGCTGGTAGAGCATCTCGTTGCCAACGAGAAGGTCGCCGGTTCGAATCCGGTCGTCCGCTCAATATGAGGCCCGATTGCGCAAGCGATCGGGCCTCGAGCGCGTTTTTCACTACTTTCGCTCGCCGCCGCTACGCCGGCGTCCCTTGGGTGGGTCGAGAATGCGACGACGGGGACTGGTCTGGCTTGTTGCTGCGAGGAACGAGCTGCAACAAACGGACCCGTCACCAAGCGTTGCATTGGCGGCTAACAGGGTGCGGAGCGTTCGACCTCGCCGATGCGGCCAATTCGCATGGCGGTCACAGTGGAATCTGCGTCGGAGATCTCGAACACCAGCCGGTAATTGGCGTCGACCGACTCGTTCGGCTCAAAGGCGTACTGACTACCGCTGACCTGGGTGAACTGGTCGCCGTAGGTCGATTGGAGGTCTGCCAATTCCGACCCGATCCCAACATCGGACAGGGTTCGCTGGTGCACGGTGGTGGCATGGGCCACCAACACCATTGGATTCTCTTCCGAAGCGTCCAGGGCCAGGATCGGGGAATGGGGATCACCGGCGATCCAGCCAAGCGAACAGTCTGCGCCCCGCTCGGCCACCACGATCGGCACGCCGATGGCAGCCTCCACTTCGCTGATCCGTTGACCGGGACGCACCCCGCCGAAGCTCCGGAGGCCCACCTGAGCAGCACCAAACCCACTGTCGGGGGCAGCCACGAGCACGGTTGGAGTGGCCTCGATCGAGGTGACGAACGCGTGCAGCCCCGGGGTGAGCACCTCGCCGACCGTCTCGGGCGGGACGACCGAGCGTTGGGCTGCTATTTCGATCTGTCGGCCGGCCCATTCGATAGAAACGGGATCGCTCGTGAGGTTCGAAAAGCGCAGCATGGCATCGGTGCTCACCGCACAGGGAGCTTGCTCGGCTAACCCGTCGGCGAGGGCCACGATGACGGTCGCGCCGGGCGCGGGGCAAGGTCCTGGATCAAGACCGGGCAGCGAAGTAGTGGTCTGTGTGCCGGCTTCGGTGGTGGTCGTGGCCTCAGGAACCGTGGTCACCAGTGACGACACCGACCCCTCCACCCGGATCACGACTTCGCCTGGTTCGGGCGTGGAACAACTCAGCGTCAGAAGACCCGCCAGTCCGATGAAAATGGCTGTGCGGCGGATCACTCGTTCAGTATCGCACCGGCGACTGCCGCTGAATCAGATACCTGCGTACGATTGAAACATGGCGGTGTGCAGCGGATGTCGAGCTCCGGTCACGGGGAACTTTTGCGCCCACTGTGGCGCGCCCGCTGATCACGCTGATCTTGCGCCGATTCTGCTCGACGCCTCGGGCCCGCAGGAAACAACCAGCCGTGACTCCATTCGCCGTGGGTCCCGAGGTCGAAGTCTCCTGCTGGGGGTGGCCATCCTGGCGGCGGTGTGCGCCGGTGGACTGCTGCTGTCTCAAACCGCTGGCGACCCTGCCGAGCCAGCGGCCGAGGATGACGCTGCAGACATCGCCACACCGGCCGAGACCACTCAGCCCCCGCAGGAGACGTCGGCCTCGACTACCACGGCTGACACCGTTGATGATGCACTCGAAGTGGAATCTGACTGGTTTGTGGTTGTCCAGACGAACGATGGAATTCACCGAGCTGACGCGTTGACGGGCGAGACCGAAGACCTGGGTCTCGATGGGTCGTTGCTGGGGGAGGCTTGGGGCCGCGTGCTCATCCGGCGACTGAGCGGTGACCTGCAATCAATCCCGGTCGAGGAGTTGGGTGGCGAGCTGCCGATCGAGAATTCGACGACGATGGACGGGTCGATGTTGGGTTCGAGCTCGCGAGTGATCGCGGGCTCTTTTGAGGGCTTTGCATGGATCGTCTCCGATTTCAACGGAACGGCCTGGCACGTCGACCTTGTAACCGGCGAGATCATTCGCACGGCCGAGCTGGATCATTCGGGATGGTTCGGGGTGTCACCAGATTTCCGGACGCCGATGGCGGGCGGAGTCTACGCGCTGCAGGAAGACGACTCGTACCGTCTTGTGGTTGACGGTCGGGTTCTAGCTGAGGGGCCGGGTCGCATTCTTGTGAACGGCTGTGATGAGTCGCTGTCGTGTCGAAGCCGCTGGATCGATTCTGTTTCCTTTGAAGAGCTGGCGCAGTTCTACGTCCCCGCCAACGGGTTCGATGGCTGGTTTCCCCAGGGCATCGGCAACGGTCGGTTCTTGAGCCTGAATCTGGAGGCGGTCGACTCGGTCACCGGAGATTCCATTCGCCTCGAAAACATCGAAATGGAAGCGGTCTGGGACCGACGGATTGCGGTGTCGCCTGACGCCCAGTACGTGGCGATGCAGGTTCGAAACGGGAAACTGAGGGTTCGATCGGTCGACGGGCTCCAGAAGATATCGGTCGATGGGATCTCGAGCGGCGGCTGGGATAACACACCCATCTTCGTACCCCGAACCTCGGGTTAGTCGTGTCGGCCGGAGGGAACTGTGAGCACTGCGGGGCGAGCGCATCCGGCAACTACTGTTCTCAGTGCGGAAGGCAGCTGAACGCCTCCGTCGATGCCCCCATGCTGCTGGGAACAGCTGGACCCGAATCGAGGCCAATTCAGCGGGTTCGCCAGATTCCGGACCCCAAACGGCTTGCAATCATGGGCGTCGTTGCGTTCTTTGTGCTGGCCGTACTGTTCGAGCTGGTCAAGCCGACGCCGGAGACGGCCGCGCCCGAAGAGGTTGAGGAGGCTCGGTTCAGTTCAGCCGAGTCCATTCAGGTGGTCGGCTCGGATGGAACTTCGCCCTGGTTGGTTCTTGCGGTGAATTCCGACGGGCTGATCCGGGTAGACCCCACGACGGGTGAGGCCACCGAGCTAGGCGTTGATATGGCAATCCTCGGCCGGTTCGACCAGTGGGTGTTTCTCCAGACCCCGCGAGGTCAGGTGATCGCGGCCGAGGCAGATTCGCTGGCGACATCGGGGCCCATCGTTGTGCCCGAACCGATCAACGACACCCAATACAGCTTGGTGCCGTTGTCGTTTCCCCTGCTCAGCAGCACTCCCGACCATCTGTGGCTCCGAGAGCTGGAGGGATCGATCAGCGAGGTCAGCTTCCTCACCGGCGAGGTGCGGCAGTCTGTTGCGGATTCGGTGCTGCTGGAACGGGGGATCGTGCCGACCTCGCCTCGGTTCACCTCGCCGCAGGCCGGCGGTGTGTATCGCCTGGACGACCGGTCGCAATATCGCCGCATTGCGGACGGCACGGTGCTGGCGGAGCTCCCGGGATCGGTGCTGGTGCAGTCGTGTGCGGATGACCTGGGTTGTGCCAACAGTTGGTTCGATCTCGATGTCACCGCCGAGGTAGATGATCTCCGGGCTCCGCTCTTCCGGCCTGGAGCGCTCGAAGTTCGCCCGGTTGCCGGAGCGCGATTCGTGGCGTCCCGTTCGACCGAGCGGGTAGAAGGCGGGAACGGTTCGACGATTCGGCTCGATCGCACCGCCCTGCTGGATCTTGCCACCGGTGAAGCGGTCGATCTCCAAAGCGCCGAGATCGAACCATTGTGGTCTGATCAGGTAGACATCAGCCCCGATGCTGAACTGGTTGCCGCGGTCCGGAATCTGGAGCTGTATTTGCGCAACACCAGCAGTGGGGGAGCGGTACGGGTGGAGGTGCAACTTCGACCCGGTTCTTCGGTTGCGTTTATTCCTCGTTAGGGACCAGAAATCCCGCCCCGAAGGGCGGGATCTCACCGGGAGCGCAGAGCGGGATTTGAACCCGCGAATCACGGCTTTGCAGGCCGCTCCCTTAGGCCGCTCGGGCATCTGCGCAGGGATCAGCAGTCTACAGACAGGATCGGTGTCTCGTAGGGGGTTTCCTACGAAACGGCAGGCTTTGCGATTTTGTCTGGCTTCTTGGTATCTAGCGTTTCGGCGGTCAGCGCCGAAAGGCGGTGAATGACGAGGCCGCTAGGCCGAGGAATGACGTGGGCCGTACAGGACTTGAACCTGTGACCTCTTCCGTGTCGAGGAAGCGCTCTAGCCAACTGAGCTAACGGCCCTTGGGGCTGTTGATGTTACCCCAGCGCGTGGCAATCGGCACCTGCTTTTTCCGGCAGATACAGTGAATTGATGCCGTCGCTCCAAGCCAATGGGATCACGATCGAATATGAAGAGCAGGGAGTGGGTGACCCGCTGCTGATGATCATGGGCTGGGGAGCTCAGCTCATCGACTGGCCGCAGGGTCTTGTCGACATCTTCGCAGACAACGGATTCCGGGTGATTCGGTTCGACAACCGCGATTCTGGCCTCAGCGAGGAGTTCTACTGGGAGCCGCCCTCGCTCACCCAGACCTTCCTCAAGGGCACCCTGAAACGTGACATCCCGGTGGGGTATGACCTGAGCGACATGGCAGACGACGCAGCGGGTGTGCTCGATGCGCTCGATATCGACTCGGCGCATGTGGTGGGCGCGTCGATGGGCGGCATGATTGCCCAAACCTTGGCGATCGAGCATCCCGACCGAGTGCGTTCGCTTACCTCCATCATGTCCAACACGGGCGATCGGGTGAACGGTCGGATCGCGTCGAAGCTCATCCCTCGAATGATGAAGCACAAGCCAAGTCGGGAGACGGCTGCGGTTGAGGGTGCAGAGCTGTTCTCGGTTTTGTCGGGACCTCACTTCGACTACGAGGCGTCGCTCGAGCGCTGCCATGCGCGGGTGAACCGCAGTTGGCGGCCCGAGGGTTCGGGCCGCCAGATCGCCGCGATTGCGGCCAGTGGAGACCGCACCGAGGGACTGAAGAACCTTGACGTTCCGGCCCTGGTGATTCACGGCCTCGTGGACCGTTTGGTACTTCCGTCGGGCGGAATCGCAACGGCCAAGGCCATTCCCGGTTCACAGCTGCTGATGTTCAACGACATGGGTCACGATCTGCCCGAGCCGCGGTGGGAAGACATGGTTTCGGCCATTCGGATGCAGGCTGACCGGGCTGATCATGCCACTCTGCATGCAGTGACTTCCTGACGGGCGCCCAGGCGGTCGGGTGATTCGCAGCACGGAGGAGATCCAATGATTGAGCAACTTTCTGGCTTAGACACGAGCTTTCTCACCCTGGAAGAGGGCACGAACGCGGTGGGCCACGTCACCGGCGTTCTGATTCTTGACCCCACGACGTCGCCGGAACCGTTCACGTTCGAACGGTTTAGCCAACATCTGGTGTCGCGTATCGGCCACTTGCCTCCGTTCCGGCGGCGGCTTCGCGAGGTACCTCTCGGTCTCGATCGGCCGTACTGGGTGAGCGAGACCGAGGTCGACTTCGATTATCACCTGCGCCATGTGGCGGTTCCCGGCGAGGGCGGGCGCAGTGATTTTGCCGAGCTGGTTGGGCGAATACATGCCCGTCCGCTCGACCGCACCCGCCCGTTGTGGGAGTGCTACATGGTCGACGGTGTGCACGGCGACCGGGTCGGCATCATCACCAAGATTCATCATGCGGCGATCGACGGTGTCTCGGGTCAAGAGATCTTGAGCCAGTTGGTCGATCTCAGTCCCGAGACTGCGGTTCGAGAACCGGTCACCTACCTGAACCCTGAGCCAACGGTCAGCCCCGAAGATCTCACCCGGCGGGCCCTTCAATCGTTCCTGTTGTCACCCACGCGCGTCGCTCGCACTGCGTGGGCGCTGGGCAAGGCTGTTCCGGTCTTTGGTCCCGGCTTCAAGCGCCCCGGCTCCGGAAGAGGTGCGGTGGACTCGTTGCGGGAGCTAGCCGCCCCGAAGACTCCATTCAACGCCACGATCGGGCCGCACCGCCGCTGGGCGTATGTGTCGGTGACGCTCGACGACATCAAGGAAGTAAAGAACGCCGCCGGAACCACCGTGAACGACGTGGTTCTTGCGATCTGTTCTGGTGTGCTCCGCAAGTGGTTGGAGACCCACGATGTCTTGCCCGATCGAGATCTTCTGGCCATGGTGCCGCTGTCGGTCCGGTCGAGTTCGGACGCGCATGCCATCGGCAATCACGTGTCGTTCACCGTTGCCGATCTGGCGACCAGCGAAGACGACATCCGCGCTCGCCTGCAGCGCATCCATGAAGCGATGCAGGACGCAAAGGCGAGCCACGAGACGCTTCCGGCAAACATCCTGACCGACATTTCTCAGATCGCACCGCCCGCCGTGTCGGCGTTGGCTTCGCGGCTTATCGCGTCGACCAACCTGGCCGACCGGCTGACGCTGCCCTTTAACGTCGTGGTCTCCAACGTTCCGGGGCCTCCGGTTCCGCTCTACCTTGCGGGTGCGGAGATCTTGGGTAACTACCCGGTGTCGGCCATCGTCGACGGTGTTGGTCTGAACATCACCGTGACCACAACCAATGGCATGCTCGACTTTGGTTTCGTTTCCGATCGCGAACTCATTCCAGATCTATGGGATATGGGCGATTCGGTGATCGACGTGCTGAACGATCTGAAGCTGGCTCATGGCCTTGCGCCCGCCCGTCGGGCACGGCTCCTGATTACCGAGGAGGCAATCACCGCTCGTCAGAAGCGAGCGGCCGCAAGCAAACGAGCTCGCTCAAAGGCTGGGACCAAAAAAGCTGGGACGAAGAAGGCTGGGGCGAAGAAGGCTGGGGCGAAGAACGCCAAGAAGTCGCCAGCGAAAAGGCCGTGAGCAAGAAGCGGGCCTCCAAGAAGGCTGTAACCAAGCAACGCAGTGCCAAGAAGCGCAGTACCAAGAAGGCTGCCGCGAAATCACGCGGTGCGAAGAAAGCCGCATCCACGCGCGTTTCGAAGGCTTAGTCCTTGGCGGCCAAGCTTCGGTACAGGTCGAGCAGTTGATTGGTCGTTGTACTCCAGCTGAAGCGCGTGGCTTGAAGTGTCCCGGCCTGTATGAGGCGTGTTCGCACCGCGCTGTCGGTTAGGCAGGTTTCCAGTGCCGAAGCCATGGCGTCGGGGTCTTCGACGGGCACCAGCAGAGCTGCGTCGCCGCACACCTCACGCTGGACGGCGCCGTCGGTGGCGACGGTCGGCGTCTGGACCGACATTGCCTCTAGAGGAACCATCCCGAATCCCTCGCTGCTGCTGTTAGACACCACCAGCTCTGCCTGGCGAAGGAGCCAGCTCTTTTCGTGCTCGGACACATAGCCCAGTCGGTGGATCCTTGGGGCCACATCGGTCTGGCGGGCGATCGCTCGGTCGAGCAGCTCGCTGTCGGGGCCGCCGCCGGCCACTACCAGGTGAAGGTCTCGCTCTTGGCGAAGTAGTGGAGCGATCGTTTGGACCAGTTGGGGGAGACGTTTGCGGGGCTCGATCGACCCGACGGTAAGCACGAACCGATGTCCGGTTTCGACAGGCACGTTGGATGGGGCCACGGGAGTTTCGGTCGGGTGGTCGAAACCGATTTGAATGGGGTGCACGCGGTCTGCGGGAAGATCCAGCAGCGACGCGATCTCCTCGCCTGCCGCGAACGAAAGCGTGTGGACATGCGCCCCTCGTTGAAGCGCTCGGTCGACCAGTCTCGGAAACGCCCGGACGGTCGAGGAAACCGCATCGGGTCTAACCCAGGGGCCGGTGTCGTGGATGGTGATCAGTTCCGGCACACCGCCCCCGGGCACCCCATAGAAATTTGTCCCGTGCACCAGATCCACTGGTTGGCCGGCTAACTGGTGAGCGGTCGGCAGGTTAAGGCGCCTCCACAGCGGGTGTACGAGTGCGGCCGGGAGCGACCGAGGTAGGGAAGATCCTGGTGGAAGATTCTGGCGGACTCGGTCGGCGTTCTTGCCGGTGAGAGCAAACGGCGCCAGAGAAAAGCCGGGGTCGTCGGCTATGGCGGCAGCAAAGCGTTGGACCACGTTTCCAATGCCGGTCAGCGGGACAGCCAGCGGGGTTACGTCCAGGCCGATGTGCACGGGACGACCTTACTTGACCGGGTGAACCGACCCATCCAGCCGGACCCGCTTACCCGCCGTGGAGCTGGGGGAGTATTATTTGCGAGTAGGTCTTCGGAAGGGCAAGAGGAATCACCATGGCAGCCATCTCCACTGAAATCAGGTCCGACCGAGCTGGTTGGACGTTCGCTTCGTTGAATCGGCATGGCGTGGCACTTGCCAGTGCTGCTGCCCTGCTGCTGGCCGCCTGTGGCGGTGGATCGTCCACGGCTGCGTCCGACGATGACGGCGGAGATGACTCGGCCGACTCGGTCATCGCCGAGTACGAGAGTCCACTTGGCGACTTCCTGGGATGGACCAACGACTTCTCCGATCCCGACACCCAGGCTCGGTTTGCGGCAGAGGATCGCGAGCGCGAGCAGGAGGTTGCCGAATGCATGGTGGCCCAGGGCTTCGAGTACACGCCCGTCGACAACAGTCAGTTCATCAACTTCGATGATGCCGACGAGTTCGGTGGCGCCGAGTGGGGTTCAGAAGCGTGGTCGAAGAAGTATGGCTTCGGCATCACCACGTTGCGCTTCTCTCAAGATGCGGTCGGCCCCAACCTGGTTGGCAATACCTGGAACGATTTCGGTCCGGAAGAAGATGGCGGGCCAACCGATCCCAACCAGGCGTACGTGGAGTCGCTCGATGAGTCCACCCAGCAGGCGTATTTTGCGGCGCTGTATGGCAACGAGCCCGACATCGACTTTGAAAACGCCACCGAAGAAGAGATCAACGAAGCGTACGAGAACTGGATTCCCGACGGCTGTGCCAACCAGGGCTTCGATGAAGGAGCGGACTATCAGAAGTTTGATGAGGAATTCGGTTCGCTGCTGGAGGACATGGGTGAACGGATCGAGAGCGACCCCCGGATCGTGGAGGAAACCCAGCGAATCAAAGATTGCGTGACCGAAAAGGGCGAGACCTACCGGGAGCTTGACGAAGAGCTCTATGAGTACTTCGAGGAGAAGATGCGCCCGATCACCGCAGAACAGGACGAGTACTTCAACAACTTCGATCCCTTTGAAGGGGTCGACTTTGAAAGCATGACCCCCGAGGAGCAAGACGAGTTCTTTGCCGAGAACGAAAGCACGTTCAGCGAACCCGAGCTTTCCGAGGCCTCCAAGACTCTGCTCGGTGAACTTCAGGCAGAGGAGATTGGCCTCGCAACGATCCTCTCCGAATGCAACGGGGGTGGAGGACAGTTCGGCGAGACCGCTGTCCAGGCTGAAGTTCGCAAGGAGTACGAGCAACAATTCCTCGATGAGCACGCCGACAAGTTGGCGGCGTTCGAAGGCACGTTTGGCTAGCGGCTAGGTCACTGCTAGTTCGTATGGCCTATGAACCTGCATCGGTCTGCTCTCACGTCTAAGGGCACTTGCTTTTAACGTTGATGCAGTAGTAGGTACGGGCGTTGCCCCCAACTGGTTAGCGGGATATCGGCATGGACAGGCGAAAAGTTCTAGGAGTGGTGGCAGCCGTCGCTATCGGATCGGCCGGGATCGGATGGATCGCCGGTCAGCGGATCAAGTCCCCAGCCGACATCGCAGCCGAGACCGCTCCTCCAGAAGCGTCGCTCATCACCGTCCCGGTCGAACAGGTTTCATTGTCGTCGAACATCGTGACGCGCGGCTCGGTGCGCTTTAGCGACTCCACCGAGGTTTCTGTTGGGGCATCGGTCGCCGGGTTCACGACCATCACCGAAGTGCCCGGTGAAGCGGGGGCCAGTCTGGCCGAGGGTGACGTCATCGTCGAGATCGCTGGTCGACCGGTGATCGCGCTGGAGGGTTTGCTGCCGGTCTTCCGGTCGCTCAACCCCGGCACCGAGGGCCCTGACGTTCAGCAGTTGGAAGAGGCGTTGGTTCGCCTCGGCCTGAACCCAGGAACCGTCGACGAGGTTTACACGGTAGATACCGAAGCCGCTGTACGAGGCCTGTACGAGCGAGCCGGCTACTCGGCCGAACCGATCAGCCTCGATGACGAGGCCCGTATTCAGAACGCGGCCGACGGTGTTCGTCGGGCCGAAGAAGCACTTCGTACCGCCCGATCCAGTTCGGCTGGCGCCGATACCCCAGCGTCGCAAAGGCGACGTCTTGATCTCGCCGTAGAAGAAGCAACCACAAATCTCAACCTCGCATCGGTGCGGGCCGAGCAGACCAAGAACGACGTCTGGATGCAGGCTGCGACTGCGAAGACCATTGCCGAAACAGCAGCTAGTGATCTGGCGACCGCAACCGAGCGAGCCGCCGGTGCGGCGGCCGGAACCGATCCCGACACCGGCAACCCGGTTACCCCCGAGCGAGTGCAAGAATTGAATGTTGCGGTGGCCGAGGCGCGCGACGCGCTCGACACGGCCAATGCAGCGGCAAAGGCTGCAGCCGATCTCGAGGTGCAGACGTTCATCGAGCAAGATGGTTTCGTCGCTTCGGCCAAGG
This sequence comes from uncultured Acidimicrobiales bacterium, assembly GCA_938029215.1. Taxonomy (GTDB): domain Bacteria; phylum Actinomycetota; class Acidimicrobiia; order Acidimicrobiales; family SZUA-35; genus JABDIY01. The sequence continues at coordinate 56,340 of CALHFG010000104.1, forward strand.
GAGAGCTGGACATCGCTGTTGCCCAGCGAACCGAGGGCCTTGCGAACCCTGTTGACAACGATGCCCAAAGCCGGATTCGTGATGCCCAGGAAGCCCTGGCCGACGCCAAGAAGGTTCTGGTAGAGACGAATGCGCAGGTGGGCACCCGGGTGCCCGACGCTGAGATCGTCTTCCTGCCACGACTTCCGCAAACGATCGAACGGGTAAACGTTGAGGTTGGTGACAATCTGAGCGGCCCTGTCATGCGGATCACCGGCTCGGAGGTCGTGATCGAGTCGTCGATCCCGGCCGCCGATCGTCCCGTTCTTTCCGTGGGTGATGAAGCAGTCGTCGACGACGCCGCAACCGGAATTTCGTTCCGGGCAGAGATTTCTGAGTTGGCCGACAACCCGGGCGGCGGAGACTTGGGTAATGATCGCTATGCGTTGAAGTTGCAAGCCATTGGTGAGCTTCCCGAGGAAGCGCTCGACCGCAACCTTCGGGTCACGATCCCCTTCGGGTCGACCGGCGGAGATGTGCTCGCCGTCCCGCTGGCTGCTCTCTCGGCCAGTGCCGATGGATCTAGCCGGGTCGAGATCGAACGTTCGCCTGGCGAAACAGAATTTGTCGATGTGACCCCGGGTCTCCGAGCGGGCGGTCTGGTGCAGATCACTCCGCTGGGCGGAGCTTCGTTGTCCGAAGGCGATCGCGCCGTGGTCGGCCGCAGCGCCTCAGAGGTGACCGGCGAATCCGAGTCCGAGTCCGATTCTGGGACCGATGACGAATCCGAACTCGAATCGGATGAGGAGAGCGAAGGCGCTCAGGGTCGGTCATGACCGCGGTCGTCGAACTCGAAGGCGTCGAACGCACCTTCGACGGCACCCCACCGGTGGAGGCGTTGAAGGCGACCAACGTGGTTGTCAACCAGGGTGACTACGTAGCGATCGTCGGGCCGTCGGGCTCGGGTAAATCGACGCTGCTGCACCTGCTGGGACTGCTCGATAGCCCAACTGCCGGGACCTATCGGCTCGACGGCGTCGACACGCAGGGAATCAGCGAGGCCGAGAAGGCCGGTCTACGAGCCACGCGAATCGGGTTCGTGTTTCAATCGTTCCATCTGCTGGCAACTCGAACGACGGTGGAGAACGTGGCGCTGGGCGAGCTCTATGTGGCGGGCTCCAAGGCTGACCGCAAGGCTCGGGCCGTAGAAGCTTTGACCCGAGTCGGACTCGGTCATCGTCTCGACGCCTACCCCACCACGCTGTCCGGCGGTGAACGGCAACGTGTCGCTGTCGCCCGGGCGCTCGCTGCTTCGCCTGCGCTCTTGTTGGCCGACGAGCCGACCGGCAACCTCGACTCGGTCACCACCGCGTCGATCCTCGACCTGTTTGATGAGCTGCACCAAAGCGGCCTCACAGTCATGATGATCACCCACGACCGTAATGTGGCGGCACGAGCGGATCGCCAGTTGAACATCAACGACGGCGTTGTTACCGAAGAAGCGATGGAGCGGGCATGACTCCGGCCCGCTCAACGTTTGCGCTTCGGGACATGGTCTCTGAAGCTGTGATCGCACTCACGGCGCGACCGGCCCGGACGATTCTCACCGCCCTTGGAACTGTTCTAGGCGTCGCGGCCCTGGTTGCAACACTGGGTCTGGCGAACACCGCCGGAAACCAGATCGTTGGCCGGTTCAACGAACTGGAAGCCACCAGCGTGGCGGTGACCCCGCAACGCAACACCGGCTTTGGTGGTCGTGACGGCCAATCGGTCAGTTTCATTCCTTGGGATGCAGGGGACCGATTGGAGCGTCTCAACGGCGTCGTGGCTGCCGGCACAAAAAGCGATGTGGATATCAACGGTGCGCTGTCTCGTTCGGTTCCGGTGGTAGATCCCACGGGTCTCAACGAGTTTCAGGTCCCCATGATTGCAGTGAGTCCTGGACTGTTCGAAGCTGCACGGTCTGAGATCATCGGTCGTGCTTTCGACGAGGGCCACAATCTCCGGAGTGACCCGGTGGCCGTTCTTGGCCGCGGCGCAGCCGAACGGCTCAACGTGACCCGAATCGACAACAGCCCCGCCATATTCATCGGCGACCAGGCCGTCACCGTGATCGGCATCATGTCCGACACCGCCCGCGAGCCGGACTTGCTCAACGCCATCGTTGTGCCCGATGGCTACGCCCGTGAACGATGGGCGCTCAACGCTCCTGCCGAAGTAGTTGTTGAGACCGAGGTAGGGGCTGCCGAACTCATCGGCACTCAGGCGGCCGTCGCCCTAGCTCCCAATGCTCCAGAACAGCTACGGGTTACGAAGCCGCCGTCTCCCCGGCGCATTCGAACGTCGGTGCAGGATGACGTGAACGCGCTTTTCCTGGCGCTCGGTGGGCTCTCGCTTCTCGTTGGGGCTATCGGAATCGCCAACGTCACCCTCGTTTCGGTGCTGGAGCGGACCGGCGAGATCGGTCTCCGTCAAGCGTTGGGGGCGACCCGGCGGCACGTAGCCGCTCAGTTCCTCTTCGAATCCGCCGCGTTGGGGGCGTTCGCGGGCCTGCTGGGAACAAGTTTGGGAATCTTGATCACCGTGATCGTGTCGGCCAGTCGAGACTGGACGCCGGTGCTCGAAGCATGGTTGCCGCTCAGCGCACCCTTTATCGGTGCCGCTATCGGATTGCTCGCCGGCACCTATCCGGCCTGGAAGGCCAGCGCAACCGAACCAATCCAGGCGCTGCGCAACGGCTGATTGTCTTCGCCCGAGGGCGTTGCTTCAGCGCGCGTGGTTCCAGAGGTCGTTGAGGTCTGAAGGCTTCTGGTTCCGACGCTCGGCCATTCGATCGAAGATCAGGCCCTTCAACTCATCGGTGAGGTTGAGAAACACGACGCCGTAGTAGGCGGCTTTGGCTCCGGGAATGTCATCGGCGATACGCACGTGACGAACCTCGGCCAGTCCTTGTTGACCTTCGTGAATGAAGGGCACCTTTGAACCTTTGCGAACCGAGTCAACCGCCGGGCCAAGGAGCAAGGCTCCAGCGACGCTCAGATCGATGACGGCCATTTCTACCTTGGCAGTCTTCTTGCCGATGAGCTTGCGGTTGTTGGGCACGACCCAGGTCACGACGAGGTCGTCGACGCTGAATCGATCAGAAAGACGCGGGAACTTCGCGCTTACGTCGTTTGAGTACGGCATGCCCATGTAGAGAAAATCGGCACATTTTGGGCGCGCTGTAATGGGCCGTACGGCTCATCTGCACCCGCACCGATACCCGGTACCGCCCCGGCCACGGGTGGCATTCCCCATGCGCTCTTCCAGGATCTTCGCCACTCTCGAAGGTTGATGCGTGATCTTGGCCAAGAGACTTGGCCTTCCCCTACCCGTCCACCGACGCGGGGGAAGGTTGGTGACTCTCCACCGCCTTTACCGGCGTCTTCAGCGCGCCTCGCGCCGAGGGTTCCCGCGCGTTCGAATCGGCCGCGGCGTCGAGCCCTCATGTTCGGTCTACTGGCAGCCCTCACCGTTCTTCTTGGAAGTGCTCTGGTCTCGGTCACGTCGGGGCCAGCAGAAGCCCGCAGTCACGAACTTTCACGAGCCGAGACCGTTCAGCTGACCGCGCAAGCCGAAATCTCTACGGTGCGAGTTGCCGCCCGAGCGTGCCCGGGAGCTATTCGCGGGAGCGGCTTCGTTGTTGAAGACTTGCTCTTCACCGCCAAGCACCTCGTGACTCACGACGATCGGGTAAAGGTCGATCGTCCTGGCCGACCAGTTCTTACGTCGATCATCGGAGCGACGGCCGAACTGGATATCGCGGTGGCGAGGGCCGACGACCTGGTCGCGCTTCCTTTGGCCCTGGCATCGGCTGGTCCGCCCGAAAACGAAACGGTGTTCGTCGCTGGCTTCCCCGACGGGAACGAGATGCAAACGTCGGAAGCCGTAATCGTGCGTTATGCCGATGCGGCCGCCTGGGGCGTCGCCGGCGAACGGGTGATGTTGTTGCAGGTCGAGATTCGCAAAGGTTTCAGCGGCGGACCGGTCCTGAATCGTGATGGTGAACTCATTGGAATGTTGACCGGACAGGACCAGGTGACGGGTCTAGCTGTGGCTATCCCGGCCGATGAATTACGTGAGGTTGTGGAGCTTGCCGCCACGACATGGTCCTCGGAGCGGGGGAGTGGAGCGGTCACCCATTCGGCCCGACCGTGTGGTTCATAGGCGCGTGGTACGTCGTCGTTGATTCTGTTTTGTTGTTGTGTTCTGTTGGTTTGTAAAAGGTGGAAGAAATGTCGTTTGAAGTCTCACTCGTTGGATCGAGTCAAAGCGTCGGAGCCGAGCTCCTCACCGGGCCAGGCGCCCGGATCGTGCTTGCAGTGGCTCAACAGGCGTTGCTCACCCCGTTGGGGGCCGAGCGAATAGTGCTAGGTCTTCGCCGGCCGGAGGGTCGGTTCACCGTGATCACCACCGACGCCAGCAATAGACCCGAGGGCGGTCGAGCCAAGTTTCTGTGGCGCGATGCCGCACCGATCATTGCCGCCCTTCGCACCCAGCCCGTCGGTGGCTCAGGCGATCTTGTCTCGTTCCACGAGCAGTTCGTTTTCCGCTACGCCATGGAAATCGAGGGCAGCTCTGAACAGGTTGTCGTCGGTGTGGTTCTGAACGAACGGCCCGTTGACGCTCGGCCGATTCATGCTGCGGTATGTTCCGCGCTCTACACACTGCTGCCCCAGTCCGACTCGGCGATTCCCGATGCGAGCGTCTCGGCCTCGGTCACTCCGGCTGACGACGGCGTGACCGCCTCGGTCTGGACCATCGCGGACCCGGCTCCCCAGCTCGGGGAGTTCACTGCTCCCACCGCCGTTGAAGCAATCGCTCAGGCGACCATCATTTCGGCCAAGGCGGTCGTCGGACTTCGCTTCGCTGACCAGGTAGCGGTGGATGGCGAGCCTGTATCGCTGATCGTGGCCGACACCGAATCCGGTGCGGTCATCGGGGCGTCGGCGGCTTCGGCGATGATCGCGCCGGCTTTCGCGGTGTTGAAAGCGGCAAATGCCGCCGCACGGATCGCTACAGAACAGGGTGTCAGCGTGCCCGAAGTGGTGTCGTCTCCCTCGTTGGGTTGACGTCGGGCGGTAGTCAAATTGAGATGGTTTCGTAGGCAAACCGTCCGGTGAACCGAAAGACCGCGTAGCGCCGACTACCGTTATACCGCTATGCCGATTTTGCGACTCATGAAGCGGCTCACGTCCCTCGGACTGGTGCTGATTGCGATGTCTTTGGTGTTCACCGCCGCCGTGGTGACGATCGCCCCCCAAATCGGCGAAGTAGCCACTTCTACCAGCAGTTTGTCGGCCGACATCGAGCTGCAAGAACTCACCGAGCGGTCCTCGATGTATGCCGCCGACGGCTCGTTCCTGACGTTCCTCGTGGATGAAAACCGCCAGACCGTGGCGCTGGAAGAAATCCCCCAAGAGGTAGTGATGTCGGTCCTTGCTATCGAGGACTTCGACTTCTATCAGCACTCGGGAATTAACTATCGAGCCGTCTTCCGGGCAGCTCTGGCAAACGTGAACTCGGGCAGTATCGAAGGTGGCGGTTCCACCATCACCCAGCAGCTGGTGAAGATGAACCTGCTCACCAGCGAGCAGAACCTAGGCCGTAAGATTCCCGAGGCGTTTCTGGCTCGTCGGTTGGAGACCTTCTACACCAAGGATGAATTGCTGGAGCGCTATCTCAACAGCGCGTACTTCGGTTCCAACTCCTACGGCGTACAGGCTGCGGCCGAAACCTACTTTGGCAAGGACATCAAAGATCTCGGCTGGGCTGAGGGTGCGTTGCTGGCCGGCATCATCAGCCGTCCAGGCGCCTATGACCCCACCGTGAACGCCGACCGTTCCAGGGATCGCCGCAGCGTGGTGGCCGATCGTCTGCTTGCCGTCGAATTGATCGATGAAGAGACGGCGGAGTCGATCAAGCGGTCACCGCTTCCGGCCGAGCGTCGGGTCCCGCGCTCGATCAAGCCCGACGACTACTACGTGCAGGAAGCGTTGCTTCGTGTCCTGGACGAGAACGACACCCGGTTCACCGCAGCCCTAGGAGACTCCAAGGAGGCTCGCCGTAACAACATCTACTACGGCGGCCTGAAGATTCACCTCAACCTCGACCCTGTCGCCCAGGCGGCGGCGTTGAAGGCCCGTGATGACATCTTGCCCGATGATCCCCGTGGCTTTACCAGCGCCATGGTTGCTGTCGACAGCCATACCGGCGCCGTGCGAGCCATGGTCGGCGGTCCCGAGTTCGCTCGCGAGCAGTTCAACATTTCCACCCAGGGTCTCCGGCAGCCTGGCTCCTCCATGAAGACGCTGGTGCTCGCCGCTGCATTCGAAGCGGGCTACACGTCCAAGGATGCCATCCGTGGCGACAGCCCGTGCGAGTTCAAGAACCCCGGCGGCTTCCCCAACCCGTACAAGGTGAAGGGCGGAACCAAGTCCTACGCCTACCAGAGCCTGGCCGCGGTCACCCGAGCCTCCAACAACTGTGCGTTCGTTCGTCTGGGTCAAGTTGTCCAGAACGAAGCGGTCGTTGAGGTTTCGCAGCGTCTCGGTCTCACCACACCGCTGGATGCTGTCTTGTCGCTGCCGCTGGGATCCAAAGAGGTCTACAACATCGAAATGGCTGCCGCCTACGCTGCCTTCGCCAACGACGGCATCTACAACCGGCCCACCTACATCAGCCACATCGAAGATGCCGAAGGCAACATCATCTACGAGAACCGGCCCGATGGTCGCCGTGCGGTCTCGGTCCAAACCGCCCGCATGATTACCGAAACCCTCGAGAGTAACGTTCGAAATGGCACCGGAACCAGCGCTCGGGTCAGCGGTGGACACCCCGCTGCTGGCAAGACTGGAACCGCCCAGAACCACGAAGACGCCTGGTTTGTTGGCTACACCGACTACCTCACCACCGCCGTGTGGATGGGCCACCCCGACGAGAAGATTCCCATGCGCAACGTTCGTGGCTGGGGCAACATGTTCGGTGGCAAGGTTCCCGCTGCGATCTTCAGCCAGTTCAACAGCGAGTACCACGCCAACCTGGAGCCGGTTGCGTTCCTTGATCCAGAACCCTTCGGCGGTGGCCGAAAGCTGAAGGTGGCTGGTGAAATCGACTTCTGTTCCGGCGGCCCTCGTGAAGCGCCCGACGGCACCGAGAAGGTTGACACCAACGGCGACGGCCAGATCGACTGCTTCCGGGCGATCACCACCACCACGACCACGACCACCACGCTGCCGCCTCCACCTCCCTCCACCGCACCGGTCGATCCCAACGCTCCGACCACCGCTCCCACCACCCCGCCGCCTACGCCGGCACCGGGTGCGGTCGTTCGTGTCCCCACCACCATTCCGGCCGGTCCACCTTCCAGTGGCGCCGGGGCAGGTGGCTGAGCGACACTTGAGCATGGCCGTTGAGCAATTTGAAAATCTGTTACGTACGCAGGAGCTCGACACCCGTCTGGCCCAAATCGAACATGCCAGATCGAATCATCCGATATTCGCCAAGATCGCCGAGCTGCGTACCCACTCTGCTGAGATAGCGGCCGGCGTCCAGGACGAACGCGAGGAGCGCCACAAGCTCGATCGTGAGCAGAAGCGACTCGACGACGAAGTGGCCATGATCGACGCAAAGCGGGCCGACATCGAAGCCAAGCTGTATGACGGCTCGGTCACCGGCACCAAAGATCTGTTGGCGATGCAGGAAGAGTCAAAGAATCTTGGCGCCCACAAGGCGACGGTGGAAGATGCCGAGCTGGAAATCATGGAACAGGCCGAAGCCCTCCAGGGAGTACTCGACAAAGCCCAGTCCGAAATAGACGCCGATGACGCCAAGATCGGCGAACTAGAAGTTGAACTGGGCGGAATCCTCGCCGAGCTCGATGTGGAAGAAGGTCAAGTGAAGGCCGAGCGAGCCGGCGTGGTGGCCGAAGTTCCCGAAGAACTGCTCGCCGCGTACGACAAGCTGCGCAGCAGTCAGAACGGCATCGTGGTCGCCCGTCTGGTCGGTGGCGCCTGCCAGGCCTGCCATATGAGCCTGAGCGCCGTCACGGTCGACCAGATCGGCAAGCTTGGCCCCGAGGCCGTTGTCCATTGCGATGAATGCGGAGCGATGCTGGTCCGCTGATGTTTCTATGGTTCGTGATTCTGGCGCCGGTGCTGGTGGCAGAGATCTTCCAAAGTCCTATGGCCGACTATCGGGTGGTTGCGTTCGGTGCGGTGCTTCCGCTGGCCGAAATTGTGTTCGGCGGACCCCGGTATCTGCACACGATGATCGTGGCCATGGGGTTGATGACGTTGGTGATGTTGGCCACGTCGAAGCGCCGCCTGCTGCGGAGGCGCTTGTTGGGTATTCCGATCGGGCTGCTGTTGCATCTGGTGCTCGATTTCACCTGGGCCCGCCAGGATCTGTTGTGGTGGCCCGCGTTCGGGTTCGACTTTGGTACCGGGGGAGCGGCGTTCAACCGTCCTCTTGAGCTCGGCATCCTGCTCGACCTGATCGCCGTCGGGGTCGGCTTCTGGGCTTACCGCCGGTATGAGCTTGATGTCCCCGAGAACCGAGACCTCCTCATCCGCTCCGGCCGCCTCAACCGCGCCGCCATGCCCACCTAACCCCCCAAATTCCAGCCGGGCACCACAAATTTTGTGGTATCCCCATGGAAGAACGGCCGAATGTGGTCTTCACACGTCAGAACGCTGGGCAGGAAAAGGAAGTACCATCCTCGGTGCGAGTGGGGCAGGCGATCGCGGCTCGGGCAACCGGGTCGAGGAAAGTCGGGACTCCAAAGGACAGCATGCTGGCTAACGGCCAGTCGGGGTGACCCGCAGGAAAGTGCCACAGAAAACAGACCGCCGATGAGCCGGGAAACCGGAAACAGGTGAGGGTGAAACGGTGCGGTAAGAGCGCACCAGTGGCCGGGGTGACTCGGTCAGCTAGGTAAACCCCATGCGGAGCAAGATCAAAACGGGGAATGGGCCGTCCGCCTCCGGTTTCGGCCGGTAACCCCAGGTAGATCGCAAAGATGGATGATCGTCCAACGACAGAATCCCGCTTATCGCCCCACTCGCACTCAGCAGGGCCAACTGGCGAAGTGTTGTTAGTAGCCGCAGACGCGACATCGAATAGGATCGGCCAATGGTCGATCAAAGCGTGGCTCATCTCGTTGTTGACGCGTTGAAGCGCAGCGGTATCGAACAGCTCTTCTGCATTCCGGGTGTGCAGAACGACGACTTCTTCAACGCTCTGGTTGACT
>CALHFG010000105.1 GCA_938029215.1 uncultured Acidimicrobiales bacterium
CACGGCGTTGCTGTGTCTGCTGGCCGTCTTTGTGTTCGGTTTCTCCGGACAACCCGCGGCCGCCGAGATCGATGATCAGCCGCTGAACAACTTCTGGGGTGTCGACGGCATCGCCAGCGCTCAGACCAACAACTTCAACGCCCAGGTGTGGGCCATCGAGCAAATTGGCAACGTCATGTACGTGGGTGGCAAGTTCACCGACGTTCGCGGCGGCGCTACCCGCTATCCCCGCCCCTACATCGCGGCCTTCGAGGCCAGCACCGGCAAGTGGCTCGATTGGTGGACGCCAGACTTCAACGGTCCGGTCTATGCCCTTCGTGCCTCAGCTGACGGCAGCACACTATTCGTGGGCGGCGAGTTCACCACGGTCAACGGGGCCAACGTGCCCGCCTTTGCGGCGATCGACCCGATCACCGGTGACAACGTCACCAGCTGGACGACCCGAGTGAACGGTGGTGGTCCCGCCGTCGTCCGCGAGATCAAACTGGGCGACGACGGCCAGCTCTATGTGGTCGGAGGCTTCAACAATGCCTCGCAGAACGGCCAGGTAATCAGTCAGTCCAACGCGGTGCGCATCAACCCCTCCACCGGCGCCATCGACACCGGCTGGAGGCCCGACATCAACGGTGGCGGTGTCTGGGACGTGGCCTTTGGTAGCAACCGGGTCTATCTCGGCGGGTTCTTCACCAACCTCAACAACAAGTCCGGAACGTTCCGCTTCGGTCCGGTCCGCCAGTCTGACGGTGGACAGGTGAGTGGGGTGAACGGCTACACGCCCAACGAAGATGTGAACGGCACCCGCGGTCGGGTCTATGCCCTCGCCGCCGTAAATGGCTCCGTGTTCGTGGCCGGAGAAGAACACGCCGTCCAAGTTCTCAACGAATCCGACCTCAGCCGTCGTTACGTGCACTTCACCGGTCAGCCCGCCAACCAAGGGTGGGCGCTCTCCGGCGGAGGCGACTACCAAGACCTCGAGGTCGTGGGCAACCGCGTGTACGCCAGCTGCCACTGCTGGAATCAACATCTCGACGCCGACAACGGAAACTTGTACCCCACCACCGCCCCCGGACCCGGAACATGGACCCCGGTGCGTTCGGTCATTGCCTACAACGCAAACACCGGCAAGAAGATCGACAGCTTCGCTCCCATCCTCAACGGATCCTCGGGAGTGTGGGCCATCAAGGGCCACAGCACCGACGGGTGCCTCTGGGTTGGCGGTCAGCTGACCCAATCGGGCGGACGCCCCGCCTACAACCTGGCCCGTCTCTGTGACTCGGCCGGTCCCGGACCTGCAGCTGGGCCTCCTGTGCAGCCCCCCGCAGATCCGCCGCCACCTGCTCCAACCGCCTGCACGGCGTTGCTAGAGGGGTCGAATATCAGGCTCTCCTGGGGCCCCTCAGACGGTGCTGACCGCTATGTGGTCCGCCGCTCCCGCAACGGTGGGTCCCTCTCGTGGCTGGCCCGGGTAGACGCTCCCGGCGTGTCCCGGCTAGACACCAGCACCGTGGTCGGATCCAGCTATGCCTACACGGTCGAAGCAATCAACTCCGATGGAACATCCGCCCGCACCGACTGTGGTCCGGCCATCACGATTCCGTCCCAAGGCATCTCCGCTCCCGCCTCCTGCACCGCAACGGTCGGGGCGACCGAGTACACGATTACCTTCGCCGGGGTAGCCAACGCCAACCGGTACGTCATTCGTCGCTCGCGCGATGGGGGAGCGCCATCCTGGCTCGGTCGAGTCACCGCCCCCGGAACCAGCTTCACCAGGGACCTGCCTCCTCTGGGCTCGGTCTACACCTACACGATCGAAGCCATCTCGGGAAGCGGCGAGGTTTCCTTGCCCACATCGTGCGGCACCATAGATCGCACCAGCGTCCTCGGCGGCGCCATTGCGCCCACCAGCTGTGTAGCGACCCAAACCTCCGCCACCCGTTACGACCTCAGCTGGACCCCTGCTGCCAATGACAACGCCGTGCGATACGTCGTACGACGCAGCCGTGACGGTGGCGCCTATGGATGGGCCGGAAGCATCACCGCCCCCGGAACCAGCTTCACCAACACCGCTCCCGCAGGTTCGTCCTACGCCTACACCGTTGAGGCCCGTGGCGCCGACGGATCGGTTGCGGTCACCAACTGTGTCACCGAGCCACTGCCCGACGACTCGGCCATTGCCCCGGTCTCATGTTCCGCCACTGCAGTCAACGGCGGCACTGCCGTGCAGCTCAACTGGGTGCGGGCCGCTAACGACAACGCCGAGTTCTTCATCGTTCGCCGCAGCCGCAACGGAAACGACTTCTCCTGGGCGGGTCGAATCGACGCTCCTGGGACAAGTTTCACCAACAACGCCCCGGCCGGTAGCTACACCTACACCGTCGAATCCCGAGGTGCCGACGGTTCCGTCGCCTCGGTGACCTGCGAACCCAGCATTCAGCTGTAATTCTCAACAGCACGCCTGGTGACGGGTCTGTTCGTTGCACCTCGTTCCTCGGTGCAACAGTTCAGACACCGTCACCGATCGTGCTGTTGCGTCACTTGGTGACGGGTCTATTCGTTGCCGACCCTGCGGTCAGTAAGCTGGGGACATGACGGCGTTGGGCGAGACCCAGGACATATCGACGCTTCCTCAGCGGTTCACCAACCGCGAGGTCAGCTGGCTGTCGTTTAACGATCGCGTCTTGGCGCAAGCCGAGGATCCTCGACTGCCGCTCATCGAACGGCTCAAGTTCTGCGCGATCTATGCGAACAACTTGGATGAGTTCTACATGGTCCGGGTGGCCGGCCTAAAGGACCAGGTCGCCGCAGGCATCGTGCGCACCCCACCCGATGGGCTCACCCCCACCATGCAGCTCGAAGAGATCCGATCGATCGTGAGCGGGCACTTCGAACGGCTCGGTCGGGTATTCCAGGATGTCATTCGACCCGCTCTCGCAGCTGAAGGCGTGTCGATCGTTCACTACGACACCCTGGACGAGACCGATGTTGGGGCCGCAGCCCAGCTGTTTGCCGATCGGATCTTTGGCGTTCTCACCCCGCTCGCGGTCGACCCTGGTCACCCGTTTCCCTACATCTCCAACCTGTCGCTCAACCTTGCCGTCATGGTTCGAGACCCCGGCGATCAAAGCCAGCACTTTGCGCGCATCAAAGTGCCACCATCGCTCCCGCGATTCATCCTGCTGCCATCCGGCAATTATGTGGCCCTCGAAGAGGTCATCACCGCCAACCTTGATCAGCTCTTCACCGGCATGGAGATCGTTGGTGCCTGGCCGTTCCGGGTCACCCGAAACGCCGACCTCACCCTCGACGACGAAGAAGCCGACGACCTTTTGGAGGCGGTCGAACTGGAACTACGGCGCCGCCGCTTCGGACGGGCCATCCGCCTTGAGCTCTACAGCGACATGCCCGAGGCAGCGATGGACATCCTGCTGCGCGAGCTCGACCTGGAACCCTCCGACGTGTTCGTGGTCAGCGGTTTCATCGACAACACTGGCTTCAATCAGTTCAACGATCTGGACCGACCAGATCTCATGCAGGCGATCACGCCCGGCGTGCGGCCGCCGCAGCTGGCAAACGTCGAAACGACCGGCGAGTTCTTCCGCCGCATTCGAGAATCCGACGTTCTAGTCCACCACCCCTACAGCAGCTTCAGCGGCTCGGTCAGTGAGTTTGTTCGCACGGCGGCCCGCGATCGCAAGGTGCTGGCGATCAAGATGACGCTCTACCGCACCTCGGGCGACTCACCGATCATTGGCGAGTTGATTCGGGCGGCTGAGGCTGGCAAACAGGTGGCTGCGCTCGTTGAGCTCAAAGCACGGTTCGATGAACGAGCCAACATCCGATGGGCTCGCCGGCTTGAAGAGGCGGGTGTCCATGTGGTTTATGGACTCGTCGGGTTGAAGATCCACTGCAAAACCACACTGGTCGTGCGAGATGAAAGCGACGGTCTGCGTCGCTACTGCCACATTGGCACCGGCAACTACAACCCCGGAACGGCCCGGTTCTATGAGGACCTAGGCCTGTTTACCGCCGATCACGGCATCGGCGACGACGTTACCGCCCTCTTCAACTTCCTCACCGGTTACGGACGCGGTGTCGACTATCAGCATCTGCTGGTGGCGCCTACGTCGGTTCGACCCGGCATCGCCGAGCTGATCGATTGGGAGATCGCACAGGGGGAGAAGGGCCGCATCCGGATGAAGATGAACAGCTTGGTTGATGCCAAGTTGATCGATCGCCTGTATGCAGCCAGCCAGGCCGGAGTGCAAATCGATCTGGTTATCCGAGGCATCTGCTGTCTGCGTCCCGGCGTGGCCGGATTGTCCGACAACATCCGGGTGACCTCGATCGTTGGGCGATATCTCGAACATTCGCGGATCTTCTGGTTCGGTAACGGAAACGGCACCGGACAGCCGCGGCTGCTTATTGGCTCGGCCGACCTGATGCCCCGAAACCTCGATCGACGGGTGGAAGCCCTGGTCGACATCACCTCACCCACAGTGCGAGCGCGCATCGAGCACATCCTCGAAGCCAACCTGGCCGACGAGCACCTGACCTGGATATTGCACCCCGATGGCGTGTACACGCGCCGGGTTCCAACCTCGGCGGTAGGGACACGAAATCTCCACGAGCAACTGGAAGCCGAAGCGGCCGACAGTGTTGCGGTCGAGGCCCACGGTCTCCGAGCTGCTCTGGCATTGGACTAGCCGGCGTGGCAAAGGAACAAGTGCGAGCCGCAGGTTGTGTGGTGTGGCGCCGGGCGGGCAACGGCGTCGAGCTCGCGATAACCCATCGAGAGCGATACGACGACTGGTCCCATCCCAAGGGAAAGCGGGATCCGGGTGAAGACGATCTGATCTGCGCGGTACGTGAAGTCTTGGAGGAGACCGGCTTTCGGGGAACCCTTCACGGCGAGCTGCCAGCGGCCCACTACCACGACCACAAGGGTCGTCCGAAGACGGTCCGCTACTGGTCGATGGAGTACTCGGCGGGTTCGTTCGAGCCCAACGAAGAGGTCGATGAGGTCCGCTGGCTCCAGCCCGAAGCCGCGGCGGCATTGCTCAGCTACGACCACGACCGCGCGCTAACAACACACTTTCAGGCGGGATAGAAACCCCCTGGGATCGCGAAACGACTAGGTTCGTTTGCGTGATCGTCAACCACCGTCTGCCCGGATTCGGCGGAGTATTGGCCGTTATGGCGCTTCTGGTCGCTGCATGTTCGGGTGGCGCCGCAGTTGACCCTGGCGCGGTCCTATCGGTCGACGAAGCCACCGACCCTACGGTTTTGGGCACAACCACCGAAACGGTAGAACCCACGACCACTGAGGTCCCGCCAAACCTCAGCGGCTCGCTGGAGGTGCAGGGCTCAAGCACGGTCAACGGAATCACCGACGCAGTTGTCGCCGGTTTCGCCGAACGTCAACCCAACGTCAGCGTTTCGGTGGCAGCCGAAGGTTCGAGCGCAGGCTTCGACGCTCTATGCAAAGACAGCAGCGTTTCGGTCATCGGATCCTCCCGTGCGATCAGCGGTACCGAGGGGGCAACGTGCCTTTCCAATGGCGTTCTGCCTATCGAAATGCGGCTGGCCCGCGACGGAATCGCTGTAATCGTGAACAACGCATCGTCGTTGCAGTGCCTTAGTTACCAGGACCTGTATGCGCTAATGGGTCCGGAGTCAACCGGACTCACCAGTCTCGAATCCGTCGGCGCTCTCGCCAGCGAACTGGGCTCGTCGACCGAGTGGGGGAGTGGCGAGGTGCACGTGGTAGTGCCCGGCCCAGCGCACGGAACTCACCAGCTGTTCGCCGACTTTGCCCTGGCCCCAATCGCAGCCCAACGAGGCGTTGGGACGTTCATGCGAGTCGATAGCCGAAACCTTGACAGTGACGCCCAACTGGTTGAAGCAATTGCGTCTGACCCGTTCGCGATCGGGTTCGTTGGGTCATCCTTCGCAGCCGAAAGCGCCGGTCTCGTGAAATCGCTCGGCGTTTCTGATGGCAGTGGCTGTGTGTTGCCCAACGACGCTGCAGTAGTACAAGGCCTCTACCCGATGTCTCGCGATCTGTACCTGTATGCCGATGGAGCTACCGACGATCCGATCGTCGACGACTTCGTGACCTATTACGTGGACATCGTGCTGGCCGATGCCGTGGCCCAGGCCGAGTACGTGGCACTTTCTCCGGCCGAGCAAGCGGAGACTGCCGCACGCTGGCGTAATCGCTAAACACCCCTAGGAAACCCGCAGGTCAGTGGCAGGTGTCACGCGCAGTGTTCACCTGTCGTTTACCTAAACCGGGGTTTGGCGTCACCTTGGGTTCTTACCGTCGTAGTTGTGAATACAACTTTGGAGAGGAATCCAATGAATCTACGCAAGCTCTTTTCGATGGTCTTTGCCCTGGCACTGGTTGCCGCTGCGTGCGGCGGCGGAGACAGCGATAGCGGCGGGGCCGCCGAGTCGTCCGGTAGCGGCGACATCTTCGTTTCCGGCTCCTCAACCGTTGAGCCCATCTCGGTTCGAGTAGCGAACGAGTTTGAGAAGCAGAACCCCGGCGTTTCGATTGCGGTCGAGGGCCCCGGCACCGGTGATGGATTCAAGAAGTTCTGCAGCGGTGAAACCGATATCTCCGACGCATCTCGAACCATCAAGGAAGCTGAAGCCGAGGATTGTGCGGCCAACGGCATCGAGTATCTCGAGCTGAAGGTCGGAATCGACGGCATCGCCGTGATGAGTGGCCCCGGTAACCCGATCGACTGCCTTAGCTTCGCTGACCTGTACAGCATCACCTCCCCCGAGGCTGAAGGCTTCGACAACTGGAGCGACGCCAACGAGCTGAACACAGCCGTTGGTGGCGCCGGCGACCTCCCCGACGCCTCGCTTACCATCACCGCTCCTGGCGAAGAGTCTGGAACCTACGCCAGCTTCATTGAAATCGTGCTCGAGGATCGCCTCGAAGAGCGTGAGCAGGAAATCGCTGCTCGGTTCGATTACCAGAGCTCGGCCAGCGACAACGTGATCATCAACAACGTGAGCAGCGACGACACCAGCCTCGGCTGGGTGGGCTTCGCCTTCGCTGACGAGGCCGGCGACGACGTCAAGGTCTTCTCAATCTCTGAAGAAGAGGGTGGCGAGTGCATCGAACCGACCCCCGAGACCATCGCCGACAACTCCTACCCGATCAGCCGTGACCTGTTCATCTACGTGAACACCCAGAAGGCGGCCGAGAAGCCCAACCTCGTCAAGTTCATGGATCTCTACATGGACTACGGCCTCACCACCGCTGTCGTCGATGCCAAGTACGTCCCTCTCGACGACAGCGCCCTTGCCGAGACCGCAGACGCCTGGGCCAACCGGTAATCCCCCGCCGCTATTCGCCTCTCCGCTCGACTGAGCGGAGGGCGAATGTCGGTGTGGTTGCGCGGCGGGCTCAAGCTTGACGCATACGCTCTCAACTGTGAAAGGGACGACAAGCTATGGCAGTGACTAACTGGGAAATCAGTGACCTGCAAGGTTCAAAGCGTCGCAAGGCCCGAGAGACTCGAGTTCGGCTCGTCGTCTTCATGGCGGCACTGGCGTCGATCGTTATCAGCGTGCTCATCATTGGGTCCCTGATCTTTGAGGCGTACAACTTCATCACCTCGGTAGACCTTGCCCGTCTTTGGGATCGGGGCTGGTTCCCCCGCAGAGACCGGTTCGATCTACGCACCCTGATCGTCGCCACGCTCTGGGTCACCGTAATTGCGATGTTGGTTGCGGCACCGCTGGGAATGGCCGCCGCAATCTTCCTTTCTGAATACGCCTCACCTGGGGCCCGCAAGATTCTCAAACCCGTCCTCGAAGTCCTGGCGGGCATCCCCTCGGTGGTGCTTGGCTTCTTCGCTCTGCGGTTCATCAACCCAACCCTGGTTCGCAGCTGGCTGGAGGACGCCAACTCCTCAGGCAACATGATTGCGGCCGGGATCGGCGTGGGCATCCTCACGATTCCGCTAGTGGCGTCGATCTCTGAAGACGCGCTGTCGGCTGTGCCCAATGCGCTGCGGGAGGCCTCGGCCGGTATCGGTGCCCGCAAACTTACGACCACGGTCAGCATCGTGCTTCCAGCGGCGATCTCGGGTCTGGTGGCAGCCTTCATCATCGCTACTTCCCGAGCCATCGGTGAGACCATGGTGGTCTTTATCGCCGGTGGCGCCGCCGACAGCGCACTGTTCGCGGCCAACCCGGCCGATCAGGGTCTGACCATGACCGCCGCAATGGCGTCGGTCGCAGCAGGAACCGACGAGGTTGCCGGTTCCGGAAACGCCTTCTCGGCCCTGTTCTTTGTGGGCACGATCCTCTTCTTTGTCACCCTGCTACTCAACGTCATCGCCGACCGAGTGGTCCGTCGATACCGATTGGAGTACTGAGATGGCAGTAGCTCACCCCACCGATGTAGACACCGCCAGAGTTGCTGGGATCTCCGATTCGCTGCGACGCCGCCGTGATGTCCGAGGTTCGCTCTTCAAGGCGGCCATGGCACTTTCGCTGGTGATCTCCTTGGGAATCTTGGCAGTGCTGCTCTTCATCGTCATCACCGACGGTTGGACGGTTCTGTCGACCCGGCTTGGATCGTTCCTTACTGGCACCCTGCGACCCGACGCGATGGACGCCGGGATCAGCCAGGGTCTCAAGGGCACCTTCTACCTGTGCTTGATCGTGGCGTTCGTCGCCTTCCCGCTGGGGATCGCCGCCGCCATCTATCTCGAGGAGTACGCCCCCAGTAATCGGCTGACCAGTTTCATCCAGCTGAACATTCGTAACCTCGCCGGTGTACCCAGCGTGGTGTACGGCATCCTCGGTCTCGCAATCTTTGTGAACGAGTTCGATCTGCTCGACGGCAAGTTCGGCATCGGAGCGATCACCGGCGGTCGGACGCCGCTGGCTGGTGGACTGACGCTCAGTGCCCTGGTGCTGCCGGTGGTGATTATCACTTCGCAGGAGGCCATCCGGGCGGTTCCCAGCGCCTTGCGAGAAGCAGGCTTCGGGGTGGGGGCAACCAAGTGGGAAGTAATCAAAGACCACATCCTCCCGTACGCATCGCCCGGAATTCTCACCGGAACGCTCCTGTCACTGGCTCGGGCCGCTGGAGAAGCAGCCCCGCTGTTGCTGGTCGGAACGATCACCGGATTCCTCTCTAACTCACCGGGCTGGTTCGACGTCACCCAGGTGCAAGACAAGTTCACTGCGATGCCCACCTTGATCGCTACTTGGGTCACTCAACCCGAAGAGGAATTCAAGATCGACAACGCTTCGGCCGCAATCGTTATCCTGATTCTGTTCGTGATCCTGCTGAACTCGGCAGCGATCATCCTCAGAAATCGATTCGAAGCAAAGCGATCGGGCTAACGGCACGTGAATATTGAACAGAACCTAACTTCGGAATTGGGCGAAAGCCTCGAGAGTGCAGAGGAAGGCGACATGCGAATTACAGAAGCTGCCGAGGCGGCCGGCTCCAGCACCATGGCCAGTGACGGTGTGGCAGATGCTGCAGCTGAAGAGAACCCCACCGTGCTGGCCATGCGTGACCTTTCGGTCTACTACGGCTCGTTCCGGGCTGTTCGAGACGTCAACATGGACGTTCGTGACAACGAGATCACCGCGATGATTGGCCCGTCGGGCTGTGGCAAGTCGACCGTTCTGCGTTCGATCAACCGGATGAACGACCTCATCCCCACCGCTCGGGTGGAAGGCGACCTTCGCTTCCACGGTGTGGATCTGTACGACCCCAAGGTCGACCCGGTCGAGGTCCGCCGTCGTATCGGGATGGTGTTCCAGAAGCCCAACCCATTCCCCAAGAGCATCTACGACAACATCACCTACGGACCAAAGATCGCTGGAACTCCCAAAAGCGAATTTGACGCCATTGTCGAGAAGTCGCTGAAGCGGGCCGCGCTTTGGGACGAAGTAAAGGACCGTCTGAGCGAAAGTGCCCTCGGCATGTCCGGTGGGCAGCAACAGCGGCTCTGTATTGCTCGTGCCATCGCTACCAGTCCCGACGTGTTGTTGATGGACGAGCCCTGTTCGGCGCTCGACCCCATCGCCACCGGCATGATCGAAGACCTCATGCAGGAGATCAAGACCCGCTACACGATCGTGATCGTGACCCACAACATGCAGCAGGCTGCCCGGGTCAGTGACCGCACGGCGTTTTTCACCGCCGAGGTTGACGGAGCCAACGACCGTCGCACCGGTCTTCTGGTCGAGTACGACAAGACCGAGAAGATCTTTTCCAACCCGGCCGACCAACGCACCGAAAACTACGTCACCGGCCGATTCGGCTAATTGCCTAAGGAGATCGAACGATGGCTAAACCAATGGAACACCGGCGCGAATACCACCGCCAGATGGACGAGCTGAAGGCCGACATTCTGCGGCTGGGTGGAATGGTGATCGAGACCATTCCCCGGGGCACCGAAGTCCTGCTGTCGGGGAACCTGAAGGTCGCCAAAGAGCTCATCGACTACGACGATCAGATCGACCGCCTCAGCGTTGACATCGAAGACCGGGTCTACACGATCATGGCCCGTCAGGCACCTGCTGCCGGTGAGTTGCGGGCACTGGTCACCATCTCGAAGTTGGTCGCAGAACTGGAGCGATCGGCCGACCTTATGGTCAACGTCTCCAAGGCATCCCGCAGGATGTATGGAAGCGAGATGTCGCCCCGAATTCGAGGCATCGCGTCAAGCATGGCCACCGAGGCCCAGAAGCTGATGCAGTTCTCCCTCGACGCGTACGCAGACTCCGATGAGAGCCTCGCCGCGGCGCTTGACGACATCGACGATGCGCTGGACGAACTGAACGTCGACATGGTTGAAGCGGTCTTCGCGGCTCACACCGACGGCCTCATCGATCTGCAGGCGGCCGTGCAGTTGGCGCTTGTCGCTCGCTACTACGAACGGATCGGCGACCATGCAGTCAACATCGGCCATCGCGTGATCTACATGGTCACCGGTTGGATGCCAGAACACGATGGCGCCGCCCGGGCGAAGGCCGAGTCGGCGGTCCTTCTGGATGAGCGCAACCCGGCCAACCCTGACGCAACCGAAACCCCATCCGACTAGCGATGGAGTTGCTCTTCGGCATCGTTCTGGGACTGGTGATCGGTGCTGTCGGAACTCAACTGTTGCGACCCCGGCCTGCGGCGTCGCCCGCGACTCCGACGCCTGCGTCGTCCGCGACCCCGACGACCGCGTCGTCCAGCCGCGACCAGGCCGGCTCGTCCGATGCTCTGCAAAGTTCGCTTCAGGCGATCGATTTAGGGATTTTGGTCTTCGATTCCCACGGCACCGAAATCTACCGAAACCCCGCCGGCCAGTTTGCCTCGCTTACCCGTCCCACCCAGGCGATTATCGACGGCGAAGTGCGTGAACTGATTGCGTCGATGGTGGACGCCGAAGTTGCCGCTCCGGCCGAGCGTGAAGTCGTGCTTTATGGCCCGCCCCGCACGGTGTTGCTCATCCGAGCCCTGCCGTCGTTGGTCGACGACGCCCGTGGCTTCGTTGTGGTGATCGACGACGTGACGCGGGAACGGCAGCTCGACGAGGTTCGACGTTCGTTTGTGACCAACGTCAGTCACGAGCTGCGCACCCCGGTCGGGGCGATCGCGGTGCTGGCCGAGACCATGTCGGCATCCGACGATCCAGCCACCATTGAGCGGCTTGGTGAGCGTCTCACCACCGCCGCCCACCGGTTGGGCGACATGATCGAGGACCTACTCGAACTCAGTCGGACCGAAGGCGACGAGATCGCCGAGGCCGAGGCGGTCGCTATCTCCGATGTGATATCCGATGTCACCGCGAACCTCACTGCGTCGGCTCAAGCCGTCGGAGTGGATCTGGTGGTGTCGGTCGAGCCGGTCGATCTCGTCGTCCGTGGCGATCGGCGTCAGCTTCGGTCAGCGGTGCAGAACCTGGTCGACAACGCCATCAAATACTCCGACGCCGGGGGCGAGATTCGAATCGTTGCCCGTCCGGGAGGCAAGGGCGTTTCGATCTCGGTGGCCGACGAAGGAATAGGGATCCCCGAAGCCGACTTGGACCGCGTGTTCGAACGGTTCTATCGAGTCGACGCCGCCCGTCGGCGAGAGACCGGGGGAACCGGACTGGGACTCTCTATCGTTCGCCATGTCGCCTTGAACCACGGCGGAGACGTTTCGGCGTTCTCGGTTGAGGGCGAGGGAACTACCTTCACGATCGAATTGCCCGTCCTGGAGCCGACTCATGCCTGATCAAGATCGTCGCCAGAAGATCCTGGTGGTTGACGATGAGCCATCGTTCATCGACGTTCTCTCGATCACCTTGGAGGCGGAGGGCTACGAGGTCATCACCGCCCTGGATGGGTTTGAAGCACTGGAACGGTTCCGGGCAACCAAGCCTGATCTGATTCTTCTCGATCTCATGCTGCCGCGAATCTCGGGCGTCGACGTGTGCCGCGACATTCGAGGCTCCAGCAACGTGCCGATCATCATGGTGACCGCGAAGAGCAGCGAACTAGACGTGGTGGTCGGCCTCGAGGTTGGGGCCGACGACTACATCACCAAGCCCTACCGCATGCGTGAACTGGTGGCGCGTGTCCGGGCAACTCTGCGGCGTGCCGAAGACGCCAAAGAACCTGGTCAGTCGGGTCGTATCGAGCTGGCAGGTGTGCAGTTGGACTCTGAGCGGCATGAAGTGACTGTCGATGGCGAACCGGTATCGATGCCACTGAAAGAGTTTGAACTGCTCGAAATTCTTATGGCGAATGCCGGTCGGGTCGTCACCCGCGAAATCTTGTTCGACCGGGTGTGGGGCTATGACTACGTGGGCGAATCCAAGACGCTCGACGTACACGTGAAGCGGCTTCGTTCCAAGGTAGAAGCCGATCCGTCGAACCCCGAACGTATCGTGACCATCCGGGGCCTCGGCTACAAATTCGCTGGGTAGATGCTTCGGCGCCCCGCAACGCTTGGTGACGGGTCCGTTTGTTGCAGCTCGTTCCTCGCTGGCAACAAGCCAGACCCGTCCCCGATCGTTGCAGCGCTGAATAGGCCAGACCCGTCCCCGATCGTTGCGTCTCCCACGAGGGGTTGAGCAACTAGGGTTGGGGCGATGGGGGACACGGCTCAAGACGCGCCAGTGAGGCCGCAAAAGCCCAAGCGATTCGGCAAGGATGCGCTGGGAGCCGAGGTTTTCTCGGTCACGCCTACCGCCCGCTTGTACAAAGCCCACGCCCTCAGCGCCGGTGCCTATGGCGCGGTGCTCCTCGCCCTGGCCGACTCGGTCTTTCTCTCCGTCGACCCCAACGACGCACGATGGCGGGTCATGTTGGGCCTGCTGCTCACGATGGCGCCGTTCGCGTTTATCGCCCAGTTCCTAGGTCCGCTGATCGAAAGGCTGCCCGGCGGTAACAGGTTCGTTCTGATCTCGGCGTTCTTCCTGCGGGCGGTGATCGCACTGCTGATGGCCAGCCAGGTCGATTCGCTGCTGTTCTTCCCGATGACTTTCGGGTTCCTCATCGCCGACCGCACATACAACATCGCTAAATCGGCCCTCGTTCCGGGGCTGGTGGACGACAAGGCGCAGCTCGTCAAGGTAAACAGCCGCCTCCAGATCATCGGCAGCGCTGCGGCCAGCGGGTTCCTGCCCATCGCCTTCCTGTTGGTGTTCATGGGTAAGTTCCTGAACCAGTTGGGATTTGCTGTAGATGAGGGATTGGGCGGTGCTCCGTGGGGCCTCGCCTACGCCGGGGTGCTGTTCTTCGTTGGTGGCGTGTTGGCGCTGCAAATCCCGGACCGGCAGCGGGAAGAAGCCGACGAAGCGGCCAAGGAAGAAGAGGCCGAAGCTGCGGCGGATGAGAAGGCCTTCGACCCTGCGACCGCAGCCAGTCGAGGCGGAATCCTGCTGTCGTCCAGCGCCATGGCGTATGTCCGGGCCGTGGTCGGGTTTGTGACGATGCTGATTTCGTTCGACGTTCGTGGCGGTATCGACCCAGGTCCGCAGGGGCCGGGCGTCGAGCTTGGCCATCGGATTCGAGAAGCCTTGGGCGAGGAGCGTTTGGACCTTGCCGTCGGCGGTGCTCCTACGTGGCATTTCGGTGCCGTAGCCGCCGGCTCAGCCATCGGTGTCGCCAGCGGTTCGTTCCTGTCTCCTCGGCTGAGGGAGCAGTTCTCCGAAGATCGCAACTTGGCCGGAATGTTGGGGCTGATCGCCATCGTTGGACTCGTGGCGGGTGTGATCGGTGGTCTGGCCGGATCGGTGGCTATGGGCGCCGCCGTGGGCTTTGGCGGCGCAGTGGGGAAGCAGAGCTTCGATGCCATCGTTCAGCGGGATACGCCCCAACGCAAGCTGGGGCTCGCCTTTGCCAAGTTCGAGAGCCGGTTCCAGTTGGTATGGGTTCTCGGCGCATTGATTCCAGTGGTCCTGCCGCTGCCGGCTCGGATTGGCTACCTCATGGTTGCCGGCACCGCCGGCTTTGCTGCCGTGAGCTACTGGCTTGGCAAAGACCCCGCTCCGAACACCGAAGTTGCTCGCCGAACCGCCGCCGCCAGCGCAGCCAAGGCTTCCCGGTCGGTGCGAGACAAGACGGGCGCCAAGATGCCAGTGCGTCGTCGGAAGTCGTCTGCGCCACCTCCGGTGGTTGATGAACCAACCCAGGAACAAGAACGGGTCACCGGGTTTGACGAGACCAACACGCTGCCGGTCCACAAGCCGGCGCTCACCGACACTCAGCCGGTCCCGGTCATCAAGATCAAAGGCGAGGAAGACTGACCGTCTTCGCTCAGCGAACCAGACGTCGGATCAAGGCCACCGCGACGGCCAGAACGCCGAGCCCAGCCAAGGCCGACAAACCCAGGACGACTTCCTGACGGCGACGGTGAGGGATGATCCACGGCGGCGGGGGAGTGCCCAGCACGAACGCTTCCTCGTTGGTGGACTGTGGTTCCCACCCCAGGTCTCGCAACCGATCGTTGGCCACGACCCATGGCGCGTGAACATAGGGCTCGATTCCTTCCGGCGTTGGGCGAATCCCTAGCCGACGCCCGGTTCGAAGTAGGAAATCGCTGAGGTCGCCCGGCACCCGCAGTTGGAGGCCACCGATGAGCTGATGGAATCCTTCGCTGCCGATGAATCCGTCCGGACTCACGTTGTAGACACCGGCAGCCCGTTTGGTGACCACCGTGGCGACCGCTCGGGAAAGGTCGGAGTAATGCAGGAACTGGACCGGCGGGTCGACCCGATCGGGCCGGATCGTCGTGGCCATACGAAGGGTGCGGCCGATCCAGGACGTTCCGGACTCGGCCAGCGTGGTCGCCGGGCGAAGGATCGAGGCCTTGCGTCCCGCTGAGGCCCAGGTAGTGGCCAGCTCTTCCATTTCGAGCTTGGCCGAGACGAACGCTAACTCGCCGTTGGGGCGGGTTGGCGAGTCCTCTGCCATGGGGACCGGATTGTCATCCCACGCCCCGTAGACCATGGCGGAGGAAATGATGACCACATGACCGACCTCGGCGTCGCTGGCGGCGTCGAGGACCCGGGCCAGGAGGGATCCGGCGATCTGGTGGTGGCTTACCCGTCCTTCGTCGCTGGCGGCGTGTACAACCGTGTCACAGCCCAACAGTGCGTCGGTCAGGGTTGTCAGAGACGTGGGCGAGTTTCCGCTCAGCTCAATCTTTACCGGTTCTACCTTGTCAGAAGCGTGCCGCTGCGGTCGGCGATCGATTGCCACGATGCGGGCGACCGAACCATCTTCTACGAGGTCGTCGATCACCCTTCTTCCCAATGCACCCGCTGACCCGGTGACCGCAACGCTCAACATCGGCCTACCATGCCTTTGTGAGCGGCAACGATCCACTCAATCCGGAAAATCTTCAACAAATGCTGCAACAGCTGATGCAGCAGCTTGGCGCGGCGGGGGGTGGCCTGTTTCAGCCCACCGGTGACCCGTGGGTGAAGGCCAGCCAAGTGGCCGAGAGTATCGCGGCCCAAAGCGGCACCGATGCCAACGTGGAACCCAGCGTTCGTCTCGCCATTGAAGACCTTGCCCGAGTCGCCGATTTGCACGCCCGTCAGCGTCCCGGCGTCTCGCTTCCCAGCTCGGTGCCTATTCGGGCGGTGTCGCGGCGCGAATGGACCAGCGAAGCCGTGTCCTCCTACCGCCCCTTCTTCGACCGTTTCATCGAAGCACTCCAGCAAAACGGGGTGACCGACCTTGTAGTCGGCGAGGAGCTAGCCGAGATGGAAGGGGCCGACATGCTCGGTCCCATGAGCGAGATGTTCAATCAGATGATGTCGAGCATGGCGCCCATCATGGTCACCGGATCGGCCGGCTCGATGCTGGGATATCTGGGCCAGCGGGCCATTGGCACCTATGACCTTCCGGTCCCTCGATCAGCGTCCGACATCCAAGTTGTTCCCGACGGAATGCAGGAGATCGCCGACGCCACGGGTGCACCCATCGCCGAGGTACAGATGTACCTGATGATCCACGAGCTCATCGCTCACTCGGTATTGACCGTGCCCCACGTGTCGGCCCGGCTCGACGCGCTCTACATGGATTTCGCTTCGGCGTTCCGACCCAACCAAGAGGCGATCATGGAAGAGGTCGGCGAAGTAACCGATCTCAACCAGATCATGCAGATCAGCTCGCAAATGAACGACCCCGAATCGCTGCTGCGCATGATGCGGTCTCGCACCCACGATCTTCTGATGCCCCAGCTCGACGCGCTCGTTGCCGCTGTGTTGGGATTTGTCGAACACAGCACCATGACTGCCTGCGCCGCATTGATGACCGGCCACCCGGCGATCCGGGATGCTCTGCGGACCCGTCAGACCGAAGGCAACGACGCCGGCACGTTCATGGAGCGCTTGCTGGGCCTCAACGTCACCACCGACACCCTGGATCGTGGTGGCGCCTTTATCGCAGGCATTGTGGAGCGGGCTGGCGACGAAGCACTTGAGCGCCTATGGGCTGACGAGCTCGACCTCCCTACGGCGGCCGAAGTAGACGCCCCCGGACTTTGGCTGGAACGCATCGGCCTCGGCGATGGAGACCTTCCCGCCTTCGAAGTGCCCGACGACCTCTCCGGGCTGTAGTCGGCGGTCGTCGGGGCGAGCAGTCGCCACGTGGCACAACGGGACCCGTCACCGGGTGTTGCGGTCAGGTGACGAGCGACGTGTTGGTCCAGTCGTAGTCGATTTGGCGGGCTGTCTGGGACGCCAGGTCCTCGCCGGCAAATCGGGCCACCAGGTGCAGGGCCATGGCGATTCCCGAGGAGAGTCCGCCGGCGGTCACGATCGAGCCGCTGTCGACCCATCGCACGCCCGACGAGGCGCCATCCTGACCGACCCGATCGGCGAGCAGACTGATGTCTTCCCAGTGGGTCGTCCAATTGTGACCATCGAGGGCCGACGCCTCGCCCAACAGGAACGCCCCGGTGCACACGCTGGCGACCACACCGTCGGTGGATGCTGTTCGACCAACCGCAGCTTTGACGGCGTCGAGGACCGCAGAGTTTCCCAGCATTGCGTCGAGATCGACCGCACCGGGGACGATCACCACGTCCGACGTGGCGAGCACCTCGGCCGAGGCGCTTGGCGTCAGTCCAAGACCCCCGTAAGCGGTCACCGGTTGGTCGTCGGTGGTGACGGTGTGAACATCGAAGGGTCGTTGGTCCCCGTTGCGTTCGGCTAGACGAGAGGCGGTGAGGAACACTTCGTAGGGGCCGCCCGAATCCAGAAGGTCGCAGCTATCAAACAGCAAGATCGACACCTGTAGCGGGCGGCTGGGTGTTGTCTGATCGACCACGATCACACCACCTTTTCGAGGTGCCAGATCTTTGACACGATCCGCCATCCGTCTTCGGTCTTGACAAACCCAAGATGATCCACGAAGACGTTTTGGTGAGCTCGGAGCCGGATCTTCACCGTTGCACTGAGCGGGGACAGGAAGTCGATGCTGAGGATTTCGTCCTCGCGCTCTTGGCCCTTGCTGGCCGGTGATACCCGACCGCCGACGTCGTTACTGAAGCTCTCGATCGGTTCCACGAAGAGCTTGCCCTCGTCGGCATCGAACAGGCTGGACGAGGGATGAAACACGCGGTTGAGCATCTCGGTGTCGCAGTGATACAGGGAGTCGAAATAGACCTGCACGGCGTCGATCAGCCCGGGAAGCGGGTTCGATTGCATTGGTTCCTCCAGTTGGTGGACGGTGGTGAATGTCAAGCATCACAAACGGCTCCGGATTCGAACAGTGGCAGAAACGACAATGATCACTAAGATTCCGCCAA
Source organism: uncultured Acidimicrobiales bacterium (assembly GCA_938029215.1). Classification (GTDB taxonomy): domain Bacteria; phylum Actinomycetota; class Acidimicrobiia; order Acidimicrobiales; family SZUA-35; genus JABDIY01. Next base: position 18,293 of record CALHFG010000105.1, read on the forward strand.
TGGGTCCGGAGAATCGTTCCGTTGTAGCGCTGGTGTATGACAACTTGTGCGTGTTCGAGTTCGCGGTGGCCGCGGAGTTGTTCGGTTTGGAGCGGCCCGAACTTGGCGTCGACTGGTATGACTTCCAAGTTGTCTCAGTCGACGGACGGCCCTCGGCAACCCTCGGCGGGCTCACGGTCCAGGCTCCTCATGACCTCGACCTCATCCCATCTGCCGGCACCGTGATCGTGCCCGGGTGGCGGGATCGTTCTCAGCCCCCGCCTGCAGCGGTGGTTGAGGCGCTCGTCGCTGCGCACCGCAACGGGGCTCGGTTGGTTTCGATCTGTTCCGGCGTTTTCGCACTGGCAGCCACAGGGCTTCTTGACGGCAAGGCAGCCACCACCCACTGGCGTTATGTAGACGAACTGCGCGAGCAGTATCCACGGATCGACGTGCAGCCCGACATTCTCTACGTCGACAACGGATCGTTGCTCACCTCGGCCGGGAGCGCTGCGGGAATCGACCTTGGCCTTCACCTGATTCGACGCGACTACGGAAGCGACATCGCCAACGAGGTAGCCCGACGAATGGTGGTGCCCGCGCACCGCGATGGAGGACAGGCGCAGTTCATCCCACAGCCAGTGGCTATCGGTGAGGACTCCTCCATAGGGTCGACCCTTGATTGGGCACTTGAACAGCTCGCGGACCCGCTGACGGTGAAGTCGCTGGCTCGTCATGCCCAGATGAGCGAGCGCACGTTCGCTCGCCGGTTCGCTCAGTCGACGGGCACAACACCGCATCGTTGGCTTACCCGGCACCGGGTTGAGCGGGCACGGGAACTTCTCGAATCCTCGTCTCTGGGAATCGATCAGATTGCAGACCAAGCCGGATTGGGCAGCGCCGCCAACCTTCGTCACCACTTCGAGCGGGAGCTACGAACTACTCCCAGCCACTACCGAAGGTCGTTCCAAAAGTAAGCCAGCCTTGAGCGAGGTAGTTAGAACAGCCCGCACGGCTGCCGCCGCGCCAGCAAGGCTGCAAGACCAGTGTTCGAAGGCTGTTTGAGCGAAGCGAGGCCGGAGCGACCCGACAGAATCAGTGAACAGATCCCTCAGAAGACGCCAAGAGTACGACCGCGTTCGCCACGCAACGCCCGAGGCGAGCGAAGGCAAAAGAACTAGGTCGAGGTTGCCGACGCGAAGCTAGGCAGCTCGATGCTCGTGACGAGGCTCCCCGAAGGCAAAAGAACTACGTTTCGACGAAGGTGGGGGTTTCTTGGGCGAGGGGGCGTTGGCCGATGACGATGGGGAGGGTCATGGGTTCGCCGTCGCGGTCGAGGACGAGGTCTACTTCGTCGCCGTGTTGGTAGGACGAGACGATTTCGATGAGACGATCGGTGGTCACGATGATTTGGCCGCCGGCACCGATGAGGCGATCGCCGGGCAGTAGACCGGCTTCGGCGGCGGGGGAATCTTCAACGACGGAAACGACTTCAGCCAATCCGTCGACGTAGGTGATGGTGATCCCCAGCCAGTTCGGGTTGGCGACGCCATAGTCGGCGATGTTGCTGGCGATTCGGCGGGCTTCGTCGGCTGGGATTGCGGTGGCCAGCATCGATGAACCCGCGACGACCATGCCGACCACGCTGCCGTTGGAGTTGACGATGGCAGCGCCGAGATGCCCGATGGGTACCGGCGCCGATGTGGTCATCTCGTTTTGGCTGATCGAAAGAATGGTGCCTTCGTGTGGCTTTACCGGCACGCCGGGTCTCACTTCGATCGATGAGCCCAGCTCGTAGAGCGATTGGGATCCGACAGATGCCGATTCTTCACCGGCGGCGGCCACGTCGACTCGGAGGACGGCGACGTCGCTCGTTGGGTCGGCTCCGACGAGGGTGGCCTCCATCAGCATTGGTTGGCCCCGGAAGTCATAGCCGGCGAGCTTCACGTCGACCCGTGATCCGAGTGCGCTGGCCGAGGTGATCAAGAATTCGGCCTCGAGTCCGTCGAGGCGGATGGCGGAGGCCAGAGTGGCCGAGGTGAGGTCGTCTTCTCCGGAAAGAACCTCATAGGCCCAGGCGGGCGGTGCGGCCACGGTCTGGGCGATGAGGGCGCCAAAGCCGGAGGAGTTGGTGGAAACGGGTGCGTCTTGGATGGTGGGGGCAACCGTGGTGGACGGCGCCACGCTCGAGCTTTCGGCGGCCGATTGGCTGATCACGGCGATCGGAGCGGGCGAGGCGGTAGCGGTTTCGGGGTCGGTCACAACCTCGCGAGATACGTTCCAGATGCTGACGCCGGCCATGACGATCGCTCCAGCGGCGACCGCCAGCAGGATTCGGCCCGAGGTGCCGTTGGCGCCGCCGTCGATGCGGCTGGTGATGACTTGCTGTCGAGATGCTGGATGTTTGGCCCGGGCGTCCTCGGCCAGGAACCGTTCCATGTGGGCGTTGGCGGCGGCGACCTCGGATGGGTGGCGCCATGCCCGCTGGGAGGGGTCTGGTGGCGGGCCGAGTGGGGCCTCGTCGTCTGCGAGCGGAGCGTCGAGATCGATCTCGACGGTCGGCTCGAGTTCGTCGTCGGAGACGAAGTCGTCCTCGTCGAGGAGGTCCCAGCGGGGGTCGTCGAGAGGGACGTTGGACCAATCGATGGCGTCGGGATCGAAGCCGTCGTTGGTGGCGTTGTCGGGCCCGAGTTCCTCGGGTGGCTGGTCCGCTCCCACGGCTCACGAAGTTACCGCAGATCTGACCGTTGGTGGGGTCAGGGGCCCCAGTGGAAGCTTAGGAGTTCTGCCAATTTGGGCGCCTCTTCTCGAGGAATGAGGCCATCCCTTCCTGGGCATCGTTGGTTTGGCTGGCTGACGCCATCACTTCGGTGGCGTATCGGTAGGCCTGGGGAAGTTCCAGTTCGATCTGGGTGTTGAACGTCTGCTTGCCCATGGCTTTGGCGAACCGGCTACCTCGGGTGGCGCGGCCGATGAGATCTCGGGTCGCTTCGGCCAGCATGTCGTCGGGCACGACCCGGTTGATGAGACCCCACTGAGCTGCGGTTTCGGCGCTAATGGCATCGCCTGTGAGCGATAGTTCCAGGGCGTGTTTGCGGCCCATTGCCCGGCCGATGGTGACCATGGGCGTGTGGCAGAACCATCCGCCCTTGCCGCCGGGGGCTGCGAAGGTGGCCGACTCGCCCGCTACCGCCAGATCGGACGCGGCTACCAGCTGGCATCCGGCTGCGGTGGCGATGCCGTGAATCTGCGTGATGACCACTTGGGGGACTCGGCTGATGAGCTGCATCAGTTCGGCGCAGGTGGTGAGCAGTTCTCGCATGAATCCCAGGTCGGCGCCGGCCATGTCGGCGAAGTCGTGCCCGGCACAGAAGATTGGCCCGTTGCCCGCGATGATGATGCCTGCGGCTTCGGTGTCGGCGATCTCGTGGAGAGCGGCGATGAACTCTTGCATGTGGTCGAGGCTGAGTGCGTTGGCGTTCTTGGGGCGATTCATGGTGATCGTGGTGATCGCGCCGTCGGTGTCGACCAGGAGGTTCTCGTAGGTGGAAGCCATGAAGGGAGAATACGTCATTGGTCGACCGAGAGCCATCTTCGGTGCTTGGCTGGGGGTGCAGCGCTCTACGATGGCGGCGTGAGTGATGCGAAGCTGGTGCCGCCGTCTGAGGGTGATGACTGGGTGGGGTTGTCCTCCGATGACCTCCCGGTGACCGAGGCGGGTGAGTGGATCGTGCTCCCCAGCTGCGGGGCGACGGTCGTCTTTACCGGTACGGCTCGTGACCATGCGGGGGACCGCACTGGCGTATCACTGTTGGAGTATGAGGCCTACGAAGAACAGGTCATCCCGCGGCTTGAGGCGTTGGCTGCCTCGATGCGGGAGAAGTGGCCCGATCTTGGTCGGATCGTCCTCATCCATCGGGTGGGTCCGGTTCCCATTACCAAGGCCGCCGTGGTTGTCGCGACTTCTTCGCCTCACCGTCCGGCCGCGTTCGAGGCCGCCCGCTACGGGATCGACACCTTGAAGTCGACGGTGCCGGTCTGGAAGAAGGAAGAGTGGGACGGCGGTTCCAGCTGGGGGCTGGAAGCCCAACACATCACCGAGGTGTAGTTCGACCCGAGCCGCCCAGATCTCGAGTGTTACTGACGAGCGGCCAGTTGATCTTCTGCAGCTTGGCGAACCTGCCAATCTCGGTCTTCGAGCGCCTTGGTGAGGGCAGCGTGAACTTCCCTGCCCTCAAACGGCGCCAGCGCCAGTACCGCTCTACGTCGCACGGTTGCCTTGTCGTTGAGGGCAGCCAGGATGGTCGGCCGGGCCTGGTGGAGCGCGCCCAGCGCCGCGACCGCGGACTCTCGGCACAGCGGGTCGTCGTGGTCGGTGGCGAGCCTGACCAGTGAGCTCACGGTGTCCTCGGAGATCTCCGGTGCTTCGGGGCCATACTCGCCGAGGGCAAAGGCCGCTGCTTCGGCCACGGATCGGTCGTCGCCGAGGGCGTCGGTGAGGCTGGCTGCCACTGAGCGGTCTCCCTCGCCGCGCTGGATCAGTTGGGCCGCCGCTTCCACCCCTCGACGACGGACCAGTGAGGACGAGTCGCTGAGAGAATTCTGAAGGTCCTGGGCGGAGAAGGTTTCCAGGCGGGCGAGTGCTGCCAGTGCTGCTACCCGAACGTCGTGGTGGGGATGAGCGACGTTGGCTCGAGCTTGGCTTTCGCTCTCGCTACGGGCACTTTCGTGGTCTGGGCTCGACATCGCAAACGCAGCGTCGGCGATGAGGTCTGCGGCGAGCGCGGCGTCACCAGCGGTGGCTGGTGGTGACGTTGAGAAGTTGTTTTCGGCTGCTGTGTTCAATTTCTGTGGTCGTTCTGTCGATTCAGTGGTCGGGATCGGTCGTCTGACCTTTACTCAGCGGCTAGGTTTACTCGTGCCGTCGGGTTCACCCAACACCCAAATCAACTTGACGGTTTAGAAGGAGCATTCTCGTGTCCCACATGGTTATTTATCGCGGCGCCGATGGTAAGCCTGGCTACCACCAAACCGACGACATTCACGATGCCGTGATGTACGTCGAAAGCCTCCGCAATGACAAAGACGTGGATCACGCCCGGATCTTCCGTCTCGAAGAGGTCACCTTCGAGTACCGCCCGTACTACCGGGTCGAGATCAACACCGGAGGAGCGCCCGCAGCCGCACCGGCCGTCTCGGCTGTCGCCGACACCAACGGTCACGAAGACGTCGTGGAGACCACCGAAGCCTCCGACGACGACGATGACGCGGTCGACGAGGTGGAAGAAGCCATCGATGAGGTTGAAGATGTGGCCGACGACGTCTCCGATGACGTTGTCGACGACAGCGACGACGACGCTGATGATGCCGGCGACGAAGCGCCGACCAGCGGCGCCCGCCGCGGACTGTTCGGCCGGTAACGACTATTGCGAGCGCGGCGTCGTGCCGCGCTCGGGAATAGCTGTGATTTCAGTCGAGCCCGTCGGTTTGACGCGTTCGGACTGCGGTTGTGTTACCCGATTGCGGCTTCGAGCAGCATGAGCGTGACAACGCCCAGGCCGATCAGCGACAACGCAAGTGCGATCCCGATGGCGCCGGCGACCCCGCCGAGCGCTCCGAGCGAAATGAGCCGTTGCCAGATGGGCGTGCGCACCCGCCACGCCGACTTGTACTCGCGGGCGGCGGCGGCATCGGATAGACGATCGGGGATCCCATAGGTGGAGTCGATCGTGATCTTTGGTGACGCTCCCATAAAGAAAGTGTACCGCGCTCTCTCGTTTCGGTAGGTTTTCGCCGATAGTGGAGATGATGAGTGGTGACATGAACGAAGAGCTGACCCCCTCCACGCCTCCGACCGCCGAGCCTGTCACCGCTGGACCCCGCGACGCTGCCCCTACAACCCCGCCGACCGAGGGCGCAGTCGCCACGTCGGCAGCATCAGCTGGCGCAATTGTCCCTTCCGACGACGCACCGGTGCCGCCACCGCAAAATCTCGCTCGTGTTCAGCGGCGCATGATGAAGATCACCGCCGCGGTCTTGCTGGGCATGGTGATCATCGGCGTCGCCAGTGGGTTCCTGTTCAAGACCGACTACGTGGCCTTTGTTCCGGGCAGCAGCCGTGATACCGAACCCTTCCTGGTGGTCGAAGGCATCGAAGATTTCCCCAGCGACGGTGAGCTGCACCTCACCACCGTTCGGGTTCGAGACCGGGTCTCCCTGTGGGGATACCTCTGGTATCAGGTGGATGGCGACGCCGAACTGGTGCAGCGATCACAGGTCTTTGGCGATCGCACCGCGGAGGAAAACAAAGAACTGAACCTGGAGCGCATGGCGAGTTCTAAAGATCTGGCCACTGCGGTGGCGTTGGAACGCCTCGGTTACTCCACCATCGTGGGCGACGGCGTGTTCGTCTTGCAGACCGTGGAAGACACTCCGGCCGCCGAGCTTCTCGAACGAGGCGACGTGATCGTTGGGGTGGAGGGTGATCCCGTGGTCTCACCCACCCAGCTGGTTGAGGCCATCGGTGGACGGTCACCAGGCGACTTCATCACGATCGCAGTGGAGCGTGGCGGCAATGGCGTGGTGGAAGAAATTCCCGTCACCCTGGCTGCCCGTGAAGATGACCCCGCCCGGGCGTTCCTCGGCGTGGCGAGTAGCGAACGTGTAGACCTCGACCTCGACGTTGGCTTCTCGGTAGCCCTGGGCTCGGACAATATCGGCGGTCCCTCCGCCGGACTGGCCTTCACGTTGGCCGTGTTGGACCAACTGACCGAGGGCGAACTGACCGGCGGGCAGAAGGTCGCCGTCACCGGCACCATCCAAGTTGACGGAAGCGTGGGATCGGTTGGCGGAGTCGAGCAAAAGGCTGCCGCCGTACGGGATGAAGGGGTCACAACCTTCATCGTCCCCACCGCTTTGGAAGAGCCCACGATCCAGTTGGTCCGTGAAGCGGCTGGCCCCGATGTCACCGTGATTCCGGTAGAGGATCTGGAAGGTGCACTGGCAGCTCTTGCGTCGCTTGGTGGCGACGTGGAAGCTCTCGACGAGTTCGCTGCAGCGGCTGGTTAACAGTGCCTTCAATGCGGCGTCTCGGGGCTCGGTTCCGCGCCTGCTGCTAAGAAAACGCTGAGAAGAATCGCGCTCAACAAATCATCGACCACAGACCGTGCCGTTCGGCGGCTGAGAACCGTCTGCTCCGACTAGCATCGAGGGATGGCCACGAACCGTGACCCCCTGCTGAAACCCGAGAACATTGCGACGCACGAGTTTGCGACGTCATTCCGCGGGTATGACCCAAATGAAGTTCGCCGTTTTCTTCAACAGCTAGCCGAGGCGTCACGGGCTGACGCGTCGATTGCGAGCGAGGACCCCGAGGTCATCAACGGGCTAGTGGCCGAACGTGACGAGCTGCGCCGCAAGGTCGCCCAACTCGAACGGGCAGCCAGCTCGGCCGAAACCGACGACGCCACCTACGTCACCAGCCTGATCACCTCGGAAACGACCGCGGTCATCGAGAACGCCCGTGCGGCCGCTACCGAAATCATGCGCAAGGCCGAGGCCGAGGCCAGCCGGCGCCGCAAGGAAGTCAAAGAACTCGAACAGCGGGTCGACGCCGAAATTCAGCAGAAGCGTCAGACCGTTGCTGAAGACACCGCCAAGGTGCGACGCGAAACCCAGTCGGAGGTCAACGCCCTTCGCAACGAGGCCGACGAAGAGACCAAGTCGCTTCGGGCCAAGGCCGACGAGTATGCCTCGACCACCCGTGCCCAGGCTCAGGAGATTCTGCGGTCCCGCACCGCCGAGGCCGAGAGCTTCTACGAGACCCGAACCCGCAAGACCGAAGAGGCAACGGCTGCCATGCGGGCCGAGGCCGAAGAAGAAACCACCACGATGCGGCGAAACGCCGAGGACGCGGCCGCCAAGATGCGCCGTGAAGCCGAGGAAGAGACCGTTGCGCTGCGGCGTCGGACCGACGAGGAAATCAAAGCGCTTCGTGCCGCCGCCGAAGCCGACGCGGAAGACCTTCGCACCGCAGCTCAAGCTCGGGTAGACGAGCTGAACGTCGAGGCCGACAAGATCAAAGCCGAGTCCGAAAACGCGGCCAACATCGCCCGCGCCGAGGCGTCGGCTGCTGCAGATCTTGCTACCCGCGAGGTTCGCGACGAGGCCCGAATGATGGTGGCCGAGGCTCGTGCAGTTCGAGAGAAGATCCTTACCGATCTGGTCCGTCGCCGCCGTGCCGCTCGTCAGCAGATCGATCAGGCCCGAGCCGCTCGTGACCGTTTGGTCCGCAGTCTTGAGGATCGCAAGCGTGAACTAGAAGAAGCCACGGTCGAGCTGAACCGGGCCGTGCCCGAGGCCCGGGCCGCTATGGACCGCGTCCCTGCGCCGGTTGCCGATGACGACGCTGAAGTCGCAGCCGCATTGTTGTCGCTCGACAAGGCACGCCCCGATCGTGCCCGCAGCTTCAAGGATTTGGGCGAAACCCCGGAGACCGAAGACTACGCCCGACGTCTTGCCGGTGAAGAGCCCGTAGCCCGATACGAAGAGCCAGAACCGATGGCCGATCCCGGCCCCATCGAGGTTGCTGCCGACCCCGTCGACCACGACGATTCAGACGACGACGTGTTCGCAGCCGATGATCCCGTCGTAGATGACAACGACGTTGAGGTAGAACCCGAAGAGGTTCAAGCCGAGGTGGAGGATCAGTTGCCGCCACCTCCGCCACCGCCGACCCCGGCCGACGCCATCGAGACCGTGAGCTTTGAGGCTCCATCCGACGCCGACGCCGACGCTGACGCCGATGAAGGTGACGATGCCGACAACGAGGTCGAGAGCAACTTCCGGTCCGGTGACACCGAAGTGTTCGAGTCCGTGGTGGCCGATCCTTACCTCGACGATTCCCGTTCGGCTGAAGAAACTCTGGACGCCATCGAGGAAGATCTCGATGTTGAAGAGCTTGCCGATCCCGTCGACGCTCGGAGCAGCCTGTTCGATACCGCCATCGGCAACATCGACGATGGCCCCGACGTCAGCCGGTCAGCCGGCTTGTTCGGGTTGGGTTCCAGTGCGGCTGCTGCACCGGCCGCTGCGGCCGCAGGTGCAGCCGGGTCACTGTTTGGTCGAGGCACTCGGGCATCCGAGGAGGTCGACAGCGATGCCGACGACGATTCGAATAGTGCGGATGCCTCGCGCTATGAAACCGAACGCACCGAGGCGCTGGATCGCATCGCCCCGGACCTCAAGCGGCAGCTGAAGCGGGCCTTGGCCGACGACCAAAGCGACCTGCTCGACGCGGTGCGCAGAGCGGGTAAGGACGCATCGGTAAACGATCTACCTGCCCAGGAACGCCAGGTGGCCCGGTTCGCCGATGCCCTCGAGTCATCGCTCCGAGCCAGTGCCAACGCAGGAGCATCTGCAGCGGGAGGCCGTATCTGGCCCGGGCTGGTAGATGGCTTGGTGGCTGAGAGCGCCCAGACTCTGGTGGAAGATGTTCGGACAGTCGTGGTGAGTTCTGTCAGCGCTCACGGAGGCGAAGATGCCTCGCTCGAGGCGATCCGTGGTCACTACCGTGACGTACGCACGAATCGTCTGAAGCGGCTGGTCGAAAAGGCATTGGCCGAGGCGTTTGATCTTGGTGTCGCCAACGGGGGCGACGCGGGCGACTAGGTAGAACTCCGTGTTCTTCCCACCCCCGACTCCCTAACCATCCCTTCTTTCCCCTACGGTTCTAGCCCAATGGCAACATCATCCCCCAGCCCCGTGACCCGACGCCGACTTCCGCTCGTCGTCGCTGGCGGCGTGCTTCTCTTTATCGCCCTCACCGCCAGTGGGGTAGCACGGCTCTTCACTGACTACCTCTTTTTCGACAAGCTCGGGTTCGCGTCGTCGTGGAGCAAGATCCTGTTCACCCAGATCATGTTGGCCGTCATCTTCACGGTGGCGTTCTTTGCCATCTTGTTCGGCAACCTCACCTTGGCCGATCGCTTGAAGCCTGCGGTTCGGCCGCCATCGCCCGAAGAGGATCTGATCGAGCGATATCACCAGCTTGTCGGCCGGCACGGCACGAGGGTGCGGTTCCTGGTTTCGGCGTTCCTGGCGTTGATGTTCGGCCTTCAGGTCTCCCAAGAGTGGGAACGCTGGTTGATGTTCTTCAACAGCAGAGACTTTGGTCGTACCGATCCCTTGCATGGCCGTGATGCCTCGTTCTACGTGTTCGAGCTGCCGTTCCTCACCTTCTTGGTCGACTGGTTCTCCTTCGCCGTAGTGTTCAGCATCTTCGCCGCGGCCCTCGCCCACTACCTCAACGGCGGCATTCGGGCGGTCGCGGTTTCGCGGATCAGCGATGGGGTGAAGCGCCACCTGTCGATCCTGTTGGCGATCCTTGGCGTGCTGCGGGCCGTCAGCTACTACTTCGATCGCTTCGAGCTGGTCAATAGCCGACGTGGTCTTTTTGATGGCGCACTGGCTACTGACGTCGAGGTGCAACTTCCTGCCCTCAACCTGCTGGTCCTGGTGTCGCTGCTGGCGGCTGCGTTGTTTATCTACAACCTGCGCCGCAAAGGCTGGGGGCTCCCGCTGGTGGCCCTGGGTATGTGGGCGGTAAGCCATATCGTGGTCGGCGGCATCTTCCCGAGCCTCTTCCAACGCTTTGCGGTTGAACCCAACGAGTCCACCCGAGAAGCCCAGTACATCGACGACAACATCAGCGAGACCCGGTTTGCGTACGGCCTCGAGTCCATTCCAGCCCAGTCGCAAACGTTCAACTTCACCGAAGGCATTTCGGTCGCCGAAGCAGAGGCCAATCAAGACATCTTCGACGACGTGATCGTTGTCGACCCGTTCCTGGCCGAAGACTCGTTCGAAAAAGACCAGGGTGAACGGCGCGAGTATGAGTTCGGCGATATCGACATCGACCGCTACCGGGTAGGAGATTCCACCGAGCCCGTAGCGATCAGCGTTCGGGAACTCAACATCGCAAACGCTGAGGATGGCTGGGAAAACCAGCACCTGGTGTTCACCCACGGCTATGGCGTTGCGGTAGCACCGGCCAACGTGATCGGTTCTGGTGGAACCCCCAACTATCTGGTGTCGGGCATCCGGTCGTCTCTGCAGATCGACGAAGATCTCGACGTCGACCTCAGCCAGCCTCGAATCTACTTCGGTGAAGGTTTCGACGGGTACGCCATCGTGGGCGCCAATGGTCGTGACGAACGCGACGTCGTGGCTAATGCCACCGCCGATGGGTCAGACTTCCGCTACGACGGAGCTGGCGGCGTCGGCGTCGATTCGTTCCTTCGGCAGGTGGCGTTCTCGCTCCGTTTCCAAAGCATCAACCCGCTCATTTCGCCGTTTGTCAGCAGCGACAGTGAAGTGATGTACAACCGTGACGTTGTGGACCGGGTCAAGCTGGCAGCCCCGTTCCTGAAGATCGATAACGATCCGTACCCGATCATCGCCGACGGCCGGGTGAAGTACGTGATCGATGGCTACACCACTACCAACCAGTTCCCCTACAGCCAGAGCTACACCCGCCGGGCCAGCGGCCCCACCGGCCTCAGCGGTGGGTTCAACTACGTACGCAACAGCGTCAAAGCGGTTGTCGATGCCTATGACGGCGATGTCACCTTCTACATCATCGATCCGACCGACCCCATCATCCAGGCATGGTCGGCTGCCTTCCCCGACCTGTTCAGCACCGAAGACGCTCCGCTGGCACTGCAGGGCAACTTCCGCTACCCGCAAGACATCTTCAAGGTGCAAACCGACATGTGGGGCGCCTATCAGGTAGCCGAACCGGTTCGATTCCTGGAAGGAAGCCTCAGCTGGACCATCGCCACCGAGGCTGCCCAGGACGGTGGCGATCAAGGAAACGCAGTTGCGGCCGCAGCCGCAGCCCCGATGGACCCGCAGTACGTCAACACCCGCCTGCCGGGCAACACCGAAAGCGAGTTCGTGCTTCAACGGGCCTTCGTGCCCAGCGGTACGGGCGATGCAGTGCAGAGTGATCGGCCCGAACTCACCGCGATCCTGGTGGCACGGTCGGACCCGGAGAACTATGGACAGTTGCTCGAGTATCGACTGCCGCCGGGCCAGGTGAACGCGCCCGACCTTGTAGACAGCGATATTCGCCGGGAAAGTGAGATCTCTAGCTTCATCACGTTGCGAGGCCAAGCCGGTTCCCGCGTGCTGTTCGGCGACATGATCATGGTGCTGGTAGAAGACACGCTGGTCTATGTGCGACCCCTGTATGTGAAGGCCCAGGGTCAGCAGGCGGTACCTCAGCTCAGCCAAATCATCGCGGTGAACGGTGACAGAATCGCCATGGAGTCCACGGTCGATGAAGCAATCCGAGCGGTTACCACCGACGGCGACACTGTGACCGAAACACCGCCCGTGACGCCGACCCCGGACACCGACCCGGTACCGCCAGGCATTCTGGAAGATCTCAGCGTTACCGATTTGGTAGAGCTTGCTCGGGAGTCCTTGGACGCTGCCCAGATCGCCGAGGCCAACGGCGACATCGAGGAGGCCAGCCGTCTTCGGGAACAGGCCGACGACGCGCTGCGCCGAGTGACTCTGCTACTCACTGGCCGCACGGCCTAAATGGGAACAACTGCGGCCTCTACTACGTTGTAGAGACCATGTTCTTTCGAAAAGCCCCCACCGATCTCGTTGTGCCCTCCGCCGCTGAGGCAATGCCGGGCCGCGACACACCCCTGGCAGTTCCCGAGACCCATTATGTGAACGGCAACCCGATGCAGGGCCCCTGGCCCGAGGGGATGGACACCCTCATTGTTGGCATGGGCTGTTTCTGGGGAGCCGAACGTTTCTTCTGGCAGACCGAGGGTGTGTACTCCACCTCGGTTGGTTATGCGGGCGGCTCAACGCCAAACCCCACCTATCAAGAAACGTGTACGGGTAAGACCGGTCATACCGAGGCTGTCATGGTGGTGTTTGATCCCACGGTGGTGCAACTGGAGACCTTGTTCAAGATCTTCTGGGAAAACCATGACCCGACGACCCCGAACCAGCAGGGGAACGACGTTGGTACGCAGTACCGGTCTGCGATCTATGCCAACTCAGCCGAGCAGCTTGCGGCGGCTCAGGAAAGCGCTGCCGCCTATCAGCGGTCGCTTACCGACGCCGGTTTCGGTGAGATCAGCACCGAAATTGCGATGGCGGGGGAGTACTACTACGCCGAGGAGTACCACCAGCAATACCTCGCAAAGAACCCGGGCGGCTACTGCAACCATGGGTTCTGCCAGGTTGGCTACGCCAACGCCTAGCTGGGGCGCTTTCAGCGAAGGTCGATGACCTGATTGATCATCGAGTCGATACTTGCAGCGACTTCGCTGCTTTCTTCGACCGCATTGGCCTGTTCGACCTCACGCACGGCTTGACCGAAGTCGATACGACGACGTCCGGACAGTTCGGCGACCACAATCTGGCTTTGAATCCGTTCGGAGAGTTCGATGTTGAACGCTCCGCCCCGAACTGCAAGGTCTGCAGCGAAGATTCCGGCGGCCCGAAGCGGAATGGTGGGAAGAATTGGTTGCTTGGTTTCAAGAAGTTGCATCACACAACTGACGTTATGCGAGGGAACAAGCTGTGCTTAATAGGGCGCAGGCACCCGGGTACGGGGCAAATTCGCCCTTTCTCTCCAGCGATGGTCAGGCCGAGACGAGGCTGAGGTGCCGGCCGGGTTCGACGTTCTCGCTGGCGGTGTGATGATCCAAATTCTGCGCCGAGGGATGCACTGCGGGGGCGACCGGGCACTGATGAATCGAGGTGATGTCGGCGGTGCGGAAGCTGGCTACCCGTTCGCTCCACACGTCGATCGTGGGGCTGGATGACTGCGTGCGGAAGAATGTGGTGAGCGGACCCTCGGGCTGGTAGGTGTCGGCGTCGGTAACGTCGATTGTGCGCCCGGAGGCCAGGGTGATTTGGAAGAAGGTTGGTGGTGCTTGGTCACGGAGATCGATGGCGGGGACATAGGTGAAGGTCATGTATTTAGCATGCCGAGGGGGTGTGACAGGGTTCCGAACGCCTGTTCCCACCTGGGCTTGCGCAGATCGGTTCGGGTAGTTAACCCGATCCCAAAAGTGGCCGATAGTGCTATCAGTGCATCGAACATTGATGCCGAGATTGAGAGGTACCTGTGCATCGACGGATAATCAAGACGGCCAAGGTCCGTATCGTCGACGCCCACGTCGGCGACATTGTGAACCGGAACCCGGACGCCGAAAAGGGCTGGTTCCAGGTTGCAGACATCAACACCCTGTTCAACGGGGATCTCCAGTTGGCCGACGAAACGACCTACATCACCATCACCGGTGGCGACAACGATCTGATCGGCGTGCAGTTCGCACAGCTCATCGAAGTGCCCTAAGTCGCTGATAGGCGGCTAAAGCTCGCCGCCGGAAAAGTCGAAGCAAGTTCGGTGACGACACTTCGACAAGCACAGGCGGTCAAACCCGTCCGGGCACTCACTCCAGCCACCGTCGGTGGGCTGGCGTTCGTGACCGCGGTGCTTACCGGATTCGGGATCGTCGTTATCGGCAACGATCTTGGATCGGTTCTGGCCGACCCTAGCGTTGACCGCTCGCTGATCTGGCGGCCCCTGCTGGTCTTTCTTTGTCTCCCCATCGCCGTGATCGTGGGTGCCAGTTCCGTAGCCACGGTGACCGGATCCCGTCAGCCCGCATCGGGTATGGCAAGCGCTGCCGTGCTGTTTGGAACGATCGTGGGCACAGGTTCGGGTCGTCTGGTTTGGCGCTTCATTGAGGTGCAGGCCTATGGACAGGTGCAAGACCGACTCGATGGAACCGCCATTCTTCTGCTCGCTGGGTCCGTCCTTACAGCCGGCGTTGCCGGCGCCCTGATCGGCGACCGCTTCGGCACTCGACCCAGCGCAGAGCGCATTGGGCAAGCTGCCAACATCATTGCGACCGCACTCATCGCGTACGCAACGATGGAACTGATCGCCGGGAGCCCCGACCTGGGGACGCAGAAATTGTGGATGCTCGGCTTTATGCTGCTTGCCTTGGGCCTAGCTCCTCGCATCGGGCTCAGCTCGGCCGAGGGCGAGAATGCGTCCATTCGTCGCCTCGACGAGTTCTACGACGTTCATGCTCAGCGAGACAACAGCGCATCGGTCCGTCTGATGATCGGCTTCGCCGCCGGCTGGATGACGTCGATTCTGGTGCACACCACGCAATCGTCGTTCGAGGGTCAGCTGGGCCGCTACCTGATGGCGTGGATTCTGCCGGTCATGTTGGCCGCCCCCGGCATTCTGGCTCACCTCGACCGTTTGACAGGCCGTAGCGAAAAGCTGGAGCCGGCGCCGATCGAGACGTTCAACCGTCGCTGATCCTCACCGGATTTCCGACGCTCGCTGGCGTTCAAACAACTAGCGTGGAGTAAATGCAGCGATTGCTCGACGCGGTGGCCCCGCCCCGCCTTGGTTCGGGTTTTCGCTGGCTAATAGGTTCGTCTTGGCTCACCAACCTGGGTGACGGGCTAGCCCTGGCGGCCGGGCCGCTCCTCATCGAAGATGCCACCGGCGACGCGGCGCTGGTGGGCCTGTCGTGGATGGTGGCCAGGCTGCCGTGGTTGCTGTTCGGGCTGCATTCGGGTGTAGTGGCCGACCGGTTCGACCGGCGGGTTGTGGTGATGGCAGCCAACGTCATACGTAGTGCGGTTCTGGTGGTCTTTGCTGCGACTATCGCTACGGGGCAGGTGAACGTGGCGGTGATCATGGGAGCTCTGTTCGTCCTTAGCTGTGCAGAGGTCTTCGCCGACACCGCATCCAGCACGCTGCTTCCGATGCTGGTGGCCAAAAAGGACCTCGGTCTCGGCAATGCCCGTATGGTCTTCGGGTTCGTGGGGTTGAACCAGTTGGTTGGTCCACCGATTGGCGCGTTGTTGTTCGTGGCGGGCATGTGGGTGCCATTTGCCGCTCAGGCGGCGGTCATTCTTCTTGGGGTTGCGATGGTGCAGCGGATCGCTCTGGGAACGGTCAATGGCACGATTCCGGATAGATCCCAGGAGAGTGTTGAGAGCCCGCGCCAAGAGATCGTGGAAGGGATCAAGTGGATCTGGGCGAACGCGCCCGTTCGCACGCTGGCGTTCGCCATCTTCTTCTTCAACATCACCTTCGGCGGCTCATTTGCGATCCTGGTGGTGCTGGCCACTGAGCGTTTGGATTTGGGCGACTTCGGTTTCGGACTGCTCATCGCCATGAGTGCGGTGGGCGGCGTGGTTGGCAGCGTGCTCTACCAACGGACCGAGCAGCGGATCGGTGTGGTGGCGATCATGCGTGTCGGTTTGATGGTCGAAGCCCTCACCCATCTCGTTCTGGCCGTCACCACAACCGCGGTAATCGCATTCGTTATTTTGTTCTTCTTTGGAGTGCACGAAGCGATGTGGGGGACAACATCGACCAGTATCCGTCAGGCGGTGGTGCCCGCTGAGCTCCAGGGTCGAGTAGGCAGCGTATACAACGTGGGCCTACACGGTGGCCTGGTGATCGGTTCCGGTCTGGGAGCGTTGCTGGCCAGCTCGGTCGATGTGACTGCGCCGTATTGGTTTGGCTTTGTCGGGAGCGTGGTGGTGCTCGGCCTCATTTGGACGAGGCTGTCGAACATCGCCGCCGCAGCTGAAGCCGCCTGACTCCTAGTCCTCGGCCTCACGTTCAACTCCTATGATCAACGATCTCTTCTTTCACTCGTCAGCAGGTTCGTTTAGATCGCGAAGCCGTTCGGGTCGAGACGGAATCCCGGATCGGTTGCGAACCTTGAAGCAAGGAAGTTGTTGGCCTCCTGCCGCGCTCTGGTTTTCATTGCAACTGAGGTGTTGTCGCACTGATTGACGAACCACGCGAGCCATGTGACCTGG
>CALHFG010000106.1 GCA_938029215.1 uncultured Acidimicrobiales bacterium
CGCGAAATGAATCGACTTTGGGTTCCGGTACGGCGCAATTGGCGTCTGAACGAACGTCACTATGGTGGGCTCACCGGCCTCAACAAGGCCGAAACGGCGGAGAAGTTCGGCGACGAGCAGGTGCACATCTGGCGGCGGAGCTATGACACTCCCCCACCGGAAATGCCCGCGGATCATCCCGACAACCCCAACGATGACCCTCGCTATGCAAACCTGCCGCCCGACGTTCTACCCACCACCGAGTGCCTCAAAGACGTGGTCGATCGCATGCTCCCCTACTGGTTCGATGCAATCATTCCCGATCTTCGGATGCATGACACGGTCCTGATCGCAGCCCACGGAAACAGCCTCAGGGCAATGGTCAAGCACCTGTCCAACATCGGCGACGACGACATCTCCAGCCTGAATATCCCTACCGGGGTACCGCTCGTGTACGAGATCGACCCCCAAGGTCGCCCAACCACCGACACTCCGGTCGAGGATCGCTACCTCGCCTAGTCGTGGGAAAGACCGTGGCCACCATCATCCGGATGTGGTCCGGTCCCCGTAATCTCTCGACCGCACTGATGCGGTCCTTTGAAAACCGAGCCGACACAGAGGTGCTTGATGAACCTCTTTACGCGCACTATCTCGCCGAGTCCGGCGTCGACCACCCTGGAGCGGCCGAGACCATGGCCGCCGGCCCTCGGACTCTGGCTGCCGCCATCCAGCGATGTCAGGAGCCACCCCTGGCCGGCGGCCAATCGATTTCGTATCAGAAACACATGGCCCACCATCTCCTCCCTGGAATGGAGACCTCATGGATTGGTGACAGCAGCAACGTCCTTCTCATCCGTCATCCACGACGCGTGATCGCGAGCTACACCCACGTACTCGCCCAGCCGACACTCGAGGACCTCGGCTTTCCCCAGCTGGTGAGCCTGCAAAATCACTTTGGTCCGCTTCCGGTTCTCGAGGCCGACTCGTTTCTGGCCAACCCCGAACCGGAACTAAGAAGAATCTGTGATCACATCGGCATTGGATTTGACGAGGCGATGCTTCAATGGCCCCCCGGCAGGCGCCCGACCGATGGCGCCTGGGCGCCCCACTGGTACGACTCCGTAGTTGCCTCAACCGGCTTCGCTCCTGGGCCAACCGACGATCCCGAGGACATCTGGCTACCTGAATCGCTGGAAGAAATCGCTGAGCAGGCGATGCCGCTGTTCGAACTGTTGCATCGATCCGAGGGTTCTTCGCAGTTGCAATAGGCCCTTCGGGTCACCGAAAGGTAGATCACCCCTCGTCAGTAGCAACTAAACCCCCGTATCTTCGACGAGATGGGAGGGACGCGGATCATGCGATCGATGCTGATCGCCGTTGTGCTGGCCTCCGCTGGGTATGTGGGCGTCATGAGCGCCGAATCCGTTCAGCTTCCGCCTGCTCGCGTGGTGGACGCGGTCGCCGACACGAGCAATCTTGCGATCGGCACCGCCGCCTACTTCGAAAACTCAGGATCCAACCCGGGTCGAACAAGCGTGGCTTCCTCGCAACCGCGAGCCCCCGAACTCACCACCACGATCCCGGCTGAGGACACGCCGAGTGGCAGTGAAACGTCGCTGACCAGCCCCAATGGGTTTGCGTCCGGACAACAGCCGGTCGCCGAGCAACAACCAACTTCGGTGCCGCACGTTGCGACCACTCCCCCACCCCCAACGGCCAGAGACCGCGGCGAAGCGGCCCTCGACAGTTTCAGCTACGAATGGCGCAGCGGGCTCCCGGGGTGGGAAATCTCGTTCCATCCGGGGCGCAAAGGAGTGCTGGGCTACACGTTCGTCCAAGAACGCAAGATCGAGATCTACGTGCGAGATGACATGTCGGACCCGCTGCTAGCCCACGTCATCGCCCACGAGATCGGCCACGCCATCGACGTGTCGATGAATAGCGGCGACGAACGGCGACGCTGGCAGGCAGCCAGAGGCATCGAAGACAAGCCGTGGTGGCCCGGGAACGGCGCCACCGACTTCTCCACCGGCGCAGGCGACTTCGCCGAATCTTTCGCCGCCTGGCAGGTGGGCAACGCATCGTTCCGCTCAAGCCTCGGACCAGCACCAAACGAGTCTCAGAAGCTGCTTTTGGCTGAGCTCGTGGGACAACGCTGACACATAGGCCTAATGGCCTAGCCACTAGAGGATTTATTCGTTCAGTCGGGCCTTTTTTGCGTCGACCCTTTAAGGGTGAACCGGTCCACATTTCGCGAGGCGATGCCGCCAGCAGGAGTTCTCCTGATTGTCGTTGGCATCTGGTTCGTTCAACTTGTGCTCGGTTTTGCGCTGCCCGATACCACGCCGATAACGGAAGCTCCATTCGGCTGGCCCGCTCTTGCGGTGGTTTTTGCCGTCGCTACCAGCGCGGTCATTCACGTGCATTTCAAGCAAGAGTCCGAGAGCTTCGACCTGTTCGATATTCCGGTCGTTGTCGGCCTGATGATGTTCAGCCCTCGGGATCTCTGGATTGCCCAGATGGTCGGCACCCTCTTCGCGGTCGCAGTCGTGCGTCGTCAGTCGCCCGTGAAGGTGATTTTCAATCTGGGTCTGCTCGGAATGCAGACGGTCATCACCGCGCACCTCTTCCGGCTTGCGGTAAGTTTCCCGTCTCCTTCGGACCCTGCGGTTTGGGGACCGACGTTCATCGCGATCATGTTCGGATCTCTCCTGAATGTGGCGTTCATCGTGGCGGTGGTCTCGATCATCGAAGGCCGCCTCGATGACGACAACCTGTTGCATGTGTTCACCTACGGAGGCGTGGTCACTCTCACCAACACCGGGTTAGGCCTCATCGCTGCGGTGCTGATCTCGGTCGAAGTGGCACTGGTATTCCCCTTGATTATTCCGGTCACGGCGCTCTTCCTTGCCTATCGGGCTTACGGGGCAGAACGCGATCAACGAGCCAGAATCGAATTGCTGTATCGCTCCACTCGCTCGGTGAGCGAACTGGGCGAACGCAAGGACGCAGTCGAGCGCCTCCTTGCCGAAACCAGCGAAATGTTCCGCGCCGAGTCGGTGGAATTCATTCTCCTCGCCGATCGCTCGGGTCGACCTCGACGCAGTTCGATCCTCGGTGAAGAGGTAAACGAAGTTCTCCATCCACTTCCAACCGAGGAAGTCCGGGATCTATTGGCCGGTCGACCAGAGGAGCCTCAGATCGTCCGGGCGTCTGACGAAAGTCCTATCGCCGCCTATCTAGTTACTCGAGACATCGAGTCGGCGATGGTCGGACGGGTCGGCACCGAAACCAACGACTCAGGCCTGCTTGTAATCGGTGATCGTCGGGGCGACGTCGCCTCGTTCGGAGCGGAGGACCTCCGCATGATGGGCACCATCATCAACCACCTCTCGATCGCCGTGGAGCGAGAGCGACTCCATGCCAGTGTCGCCGAACTGCGACGGCTCGAGGCTTCGCTAAGCCACCAAGCTCGATCCGACGCACTCACCGGTCTTCTGAACCGCAGCGGGTTCGAGGAACTCATCGACGGCATGCAAAACGACCGGCTTTCGGTCGCCTTCATCGACCTCGATGACTTCAAACAAGTGAACGACCAGCACGGCCACGACGCAGGTGATGCTGTTCTTGCCGCAGTGGGCGAACGGATCAGCGCGGTGGTGCGCGAGGGTGATGCCGTGGCTCGATTGGGCGGCGACGAATTTGCGATCGTCTTCTGCGAAACCGAGAAGCCCGAACGTGTGATGCCACGCTTGCTCAGCCAACTGACAAACCCGATCTCGGTCGGGATCGATCAGTCGGTCGTGGTAGGAGCATCGATCGGGCTCGCCATCGCCCCAGAGGGTGAATCGACATCGCAAACGATACGTAACGCCGACATCGCGATGTTTACGGCGAAGGCGATGGGAAAGAACACTTGGCAGGCGTATCGAGAGGATATGTCGCCTGTTGACCGGCAGCCGACGTTGGACCGGGAGCTTCGTGACGGTCTGGACAATGATGCCTTCGCACTGCACTACCAGCCGATCGTCGACCTCGAGTCGGGCAAGACGGTGGGCTTTGAAAGCCTGCTTCGCTGGCGCTCGGACCGTCAGGGCCTGCTCATGCCAGCAGAGTTCCTCCGCGACGCCCAAGACAGCGGCGCAATCATTCCGATCGAACAGTGGGCCATGCGACGAGCGTCCGAAGACCTCTGTTTGATCGAGGAGTCTCACGGTGGCGACACGGCCGCGATGTTCATCACGCTCAACATTTCCGTCGAACATCTGCGTCGACGCTCAGCGATCGAGGGCCTTCTGGCCACTACCGAGGCCGTAGGTCTCGATCCGTGTCGGGTCATGCTCGAGATTTCCGAGTCCGAGCTGATGATGGCATCGGCAGACCTCAGCCGAACCCTCCAGGTGCTTCGAGACCTTGGCTTTCGAATCGCGATCGATGACTTCGGCTCTGGTGACGCCTCGCTCGGCGTGATCAAACGGAACCAGGTCGATGCGGTGAAGATCTCGCGCAAAGTTGTTTCAGGACTTCGCGGTGGTGAGCGGCCGTACATGATGGCCTTGATCGAACTGGCTCGAAATCTCGAGTTGCAGTTGATCGCAGAGGGTGTCGAAACCGAGGCGCAGCAGAGCGATTTGCTGGCGGCCGGGGTGGCACTCGGACAGGGGTACTTCTTTGCCCGACCGATTCCGCTAAAGGACTTGCTGGCCGGCCAAGCAGAACAAGCCGAAAGACGCTCGAGCTAAGCGCTGCCCTCCAGAGCGAAGACCGTGCGCCAGAGCGCGCAAAGGGTCTGGCCTCGAACACGAGACCAGACCCGAATACGGACTATCAACTTTGCATCAAGTTAGACGGCGTCGACTCCGAGCTCGCCGGTACGAATGCGAACGATCTTTTCGACCGCAGTGACCCAGATCTTTCCGTCACCGATCTTGCCGGTCTGAGCGGCCTTCACGATCGCGTCGATTGCGGCTTCGACCTGAGCTTCGTCCACAACGAGTTCCAGCTTGGCCTTGGGGACGAAGTCCACCTTGTATTCGGCGCCTCGATAGGTCTCGGTGTGACCACCCTGACGGCCAAATCCCTTGGCCTCTGTGACGGTCATGCCCGAAACATCGATCGACTTGAGAGCTTGCTTCACCTCGTCGAGCATGTGGGGCTTAATGATTGCGGTAATTAGCTGCATTGGTTGTCCTTCGTTGTGTTCCTAGATCCTGCCATCAAACCGCACTGCCTACCAGCATGTCCGGCCCATAACCGGGCGAACCGTGCTCGGCGACATCGAGTCCTGCAATTTCCTCATCAGCCGATACCCGAAGCATCCCTGCTGCCTTCAATCCTCCGAAGAGAACCGTAGACGCCAGCGTGACAAACACAGCGATCGCGAGGAGCCCAATGACCTGGGTGACCAGGAGCGAAGCGCCGCCGCCATAGAGCAGGCCAGCAGACTCGGTGGCACCGTTGATCGGTGAAGTCGTGGCGAAAAGACCGGTGGCGACCAAGCCCCACGCACCACAGACGCCATGGACGCTGAACGCACCAACCGGGTCGTCGATGCCGGTGCGCTCGACGGCGAGAACCGAGGCGGTCACGAGAACACCAGCGATCATTCCAATGATGACGGTCCCGACGGCCGATACTTCGCCAACGCCTGAACAAATGGCAACAAGACCGGCCAACAGACCGTTACCGGCCATCGAAACATCCGGCTTGCCCATCAGAACCCACGAGGTAGCCATTGCCGCAACTGCGCCGGCGGCTGCGGCAAAGGCGGTTAGGACGGCGATGACGGGGACGGCCATGTCGGCCTGCAACTGGGAGCCGGGGTTAAAGCCGAACCAGCCGATGAACAGGAGGAAGACACCGGTGATCGCCAACGGAATGCTGTGTCCGGGCATCGCCTTGGGCTTGCCGTCTTTGTCGTACTTGCCAATGCGGGGGCCAATGATCCGAGCGCCCACCAGGGCCGCGAAGCCGCCGGTCATGTGTACAAGGCCAGAGCCGGCGAAATCGACGAACGGGGTGTCGAGAGACGACAGCCAGCCGCCGCCCCACTGCCAGCTCACGACGATCGGGTAGATGAGAGCGGTCAGAACGATGCTGTAGCCGAGGTAGCCGACGAACTTGGTTCGCCCGGCAACGGCGCCGGAAACGATGGTCGCGGCGGTGGCAGCAAAGGCGGCCTGGAAGAAGAAGTCGACCGGAACGGCCAACGGGTAGAACCCGTCACTTGCCAGCGACTCCGGGCTCGTGTCGACCAAGAATCCGCTAAAGAAGCCGGCGACGCCGAGACCGGCAGATCCGAACCAGCCCGAGCTTCCGTCGGAGAAGCCGGGGTAGGCGATTCCCCAGCCGACAAGCCCGAAGATCAGAATGCCGACACTCACGTCCATCAGGTTCTTCATCATGATGTTGCCGACGTTCTTGGCCCGCGTGAGACCAGCCTCAACAAGACCGAAACCGGCCTGCATGAGATAGACGAGAGCGGCGCAGAAGAAGATGAAGATGTTGTCGAGGACAATCATGTTCATCGCCTCGGCTCCAACGGCTGCGGCCCGGTCGTATTGTTCCTGCGCTCCCGCAGGTCCGGCCAATCCGACCACAAAGGCCGTTCCCAGCGCAGCTGGGGCGACCAATTTCAACATTCGTGTTCTAGACACTTGAGATTCCTTTGTTCGGTGTTCACTTGGTTGGCAACACCGAACTGCGCTGGTCGCGTATTGCCACACTCGAAGGTACGGACCACTTGTTTCCAGCATGTTTCGGGCCTGTTGCGCGTTGGGTGTTTGCAGGTCAGTGAGCTACCGGAAGGATTCGCCGGCTACTGAATTCCTGACCTTGACAACCTCGTTAGTGGACGGGCCCTACAAGTACAGTGTTGGAATGGACGCATCGCTCTCCGAAGAGCTTCGGGACTCCGACCCCGAGTTGAACAAACCTGCCCGCATCAAGCCCAATCACATTTGGGTCGCCGTAGGCGCTGGCATCGCTCTCGTGACCGCTCTGTCCGGCGTCGCTGCTGCCGTTTTCCAGTTCCACGACGACTCTGCGATTCAGCGCGAAGTCTTCGTGAACGTTCCGTCTCCGTTGAAGCTGGCCTTCTACACCGTGATGCCGATCCTGCTGCTGTGGGCCACCGTTCAGCTGAGCTACCGCGTGAAGAACTGGGAGCGAGGCGCACCCGACCGCCGCGCCACGACCCCCAAGAACATCAAGCAACGGCTCGCCGATTTTCGGTCGGGCGTCTACATGCAGACCCTCATGCGTGAACCCGGCGCGGGCATCATGCACAGCCTTATCTACTTCAACTTCTTGATCCTGCTTGCGGTCACCACCGTGTTGGAAATCAACCACCAGGTACCTGAAAGCCTGAAGTTCCTCAACGGCGATGTCTACAAGGGGTACGCCCTCGTGGGCGACCTCGCCGGCATCGGGTTCATCGCCGGCGTCATGCTCGCCATTCTGCGACGCTACGGACCCAAGCGTTTCCGCCCGTACCGCATCGCGGTGAAGAGCAAGCCGGAACACGTCGTCATCAATGGAACGCTGCTTGCCATCGGTGTCACCGGCTTCGGCGCCGAGGCGTACCGCATAGCTCTACAGAACCAGCCAGATTTCGAAAAGTGGAGCGTGATCGGCTACCCGCTGAGCTTCTTGGCCGAGTCGACGGGCAACCTCTCGGGCTGGCATCAGGCCTGGTGGATCGCCCATGTCCTGAGCTTCTTTACGTTCCTGGTCATCATCCCCGGAACCATGATGCGGCACATGTTCACCTCACCACTGAATATGTACCTCAGCCACCGTGACCGCCCCAAGGGCGCCATGAAGGCCATGCCCGATCTCGACAGCACGTCGCTGGAGAACTTCGGTGCAAACACCATCAACCAGTTCACCTGGAAGCAACTGATGGATACCGACGCGTGCACGATGTGTGGCCGCTGCACCAGCGTGTGCCCAGCCAATGCCACCGGCAAGCCACTGGACCCTCGCGAGATCGTGCTGAAGACCGGCGAGGTCATGAGCCGCACCGGGACCCCGGCGGTGTCGCCTCCGCTTGGGGTCGATGCCGAGATCATCGTGAAGTCCGACAGTGTCTTCGAACGCATCACCACCGAAGAGGTGTGGGCGTGCACCAGCTGCAAGGCATGCGACGAGATTTGTCCGGTCAACATCGAGATTCTCGACAAGATTCTCGACATGCGTCGCTCCCTCACCCTGATGGAAAGCGACTTCCCCACCGAACTGGGCCAGGCATTCCGCAGCATGGAGAACAGCTCTAACCCGTGGGCGATGAGCCAGAGCACCCGTGCCGACTGGGCCAAGGACCTTCCCATTCCGGTCATCGACCCTGCGGAGGCTTCCGAGGCGTTCACCCACGACTACCTGTACTGGGTTGGCTGCGCTGGCTCGTTCGACGACAAGAACCAGAAGGTCACCCAGGCAATGGCCAAGCTTCTCGGCCGCGCCGGTGTCGACGTGGCGATTCTTGGCCCCAACGAACTTTGCACCGGTGACCCCGCCCGACGTTCGGGCAATGAGTATCTCTTCCAGATGTTGGCCAAGCAGAACGTCGAGAATCTCAACGGCCTCGGCGTCAAGAAGATCATCACGCAGTGCCCTCACTGCTTCAATACGCTCCAGAACGAGTACCCGCAGCTGGGTGGCCACTACGAGGTGGTTCACCACAGCCAGTTCCTCGAGTTCCTCATCGAAGAAGGCAAGCTCGACGTCTCCGAGGCCACCCTCGAAGAACGGGTGGTCTACCACGACAGCTGCTATCTCGGGCGTCACAACGACGTGTACCTCGCTCCTCGAAAGGTCATCGGTTCCCTCAAGGGTGTCGAACTGGTCGAGGCGGGACGCAATGGGACTAAGGGAATGTGCTGTGGCGCCGGCGGCGCTCGCATGTGGATGGAAGAGGACCTTGGAACCAACATCAACGTCGACCGGTCCAAGGAACTGATCGAGACCGGAGCAACCCGGGTCGCCACGGCGTGCCCGTTCTGCTACGTGATGATGGACGACGGCGTGAAGGGGCATGGCGTCGAGGAGACCGAACTTCGGGTTGCCGATATTGCCATGCACGTTCTCGAAGCCATAGAGACCGGTGAAGCCAAGCACGCCGAAGGCGACGACGTCCGACGCGAGGCGATCGCGTCGAGCGACGTGCTGTACGAATAGGCCTAGGGCAACCCACAGCCTGTCGTGACCTCTGGCACACTGTGCCAATGCGAATTCTCAGAACCGTTGTCGCCGTAGTCGTTGCGGCCACCGCTTTGGTGACCGGTCCTCCCACCGCACCCGCCACAACCGAGCCGACGGCAGCGGTGTCGTTGGGTGACAGCTACCTGTCCGGTGAAGCGGGACGTTGGGCTGGCAACAGTTCAAGCAACTTTGCGTCGCGGGCAGGCACTGACCGTGCCGCGTATCGATCCGGCTGGTTCTGGCGATACGCCCCGAGCCGGGTCTACGGCGACTCCGGCGGCTGCCACCGCTCCGACCTCGCCCCCATAAGCTCCGCCGGGCTGCCGGTCGACGAGGTCTTCAACCTGGCATGCTCTGGCGCCGCCACGGTGAACGTCCTACCCGCATCCGCCGGAGGCCAGCCGTACAAAGGCGAGGCACCGCAGATCGACCAGTTGGCCGCGGTGGCCGAGACTCACGACATCGATGTTGTGGTCATCTCAATCGGCGGGAACGACCTGAACTTCTCTGGCGTCATCGTCGATTGCGTCGCTGGCTACACCACCAGCCCGATCTGGTGGCCGAACACCTGCGCCTCCGATCAGGGCCGTAACGTCGATCGGGCGCTTCCCGGGATGCTCGCCGACGTGCAACGTGTTCTCGTTGAAGCCCGCCAAGTCCTGGACGCAAACGGTGATGGCGACGCTCGGATCGTTCTGCAGAGCTATCCCTCTCCCGTGGCGGAGGCATCGAATATTCGATACGGCGAACGGGGCTGGGATCGAACGTTCCGGGGAGGGTGCCCGTTCTGGAACAGCGATCTCGACTGGGCCAACACCACGCTCATCCCTCAAATCACTGACGGGTTGGCGCAAGAGGCTGCGGCTGCGGGTGCAGAGTTTCTTGATCTGTCAGAGGCTCTGAAGGGTCACGAGGCGTGTGCTCGCACCGCCCGACAGGGAACCTCCGCAAACGGTGTAGGCGCCGAGTGGATCCGCTATGTCAACACCGGAATCCGGCAAGGTGATGCCGAAGAGTCAGCTCACCCGAACGCCTACGGGCAGCAGGCCATGGGTCGATGCATCGCTCTGGCACTCGCAAGCCCATCTCGATCGGACCGATGCCTCAACACACCGGGAGCGGGCGTCACGGCGATGCGACTCGGTTAGGCGGACTTGCGGCTCGCCATGAACGCCCCCGAAATGACAAGTGCGACGCCCACCAGTGCAAGGGCAGCCACTTCGTCATCCCGAAACGTCACACCGAGAAACAGTGCGACGACGGGCAACAGATAGGTGATGAAGGATGCGCGGGTTGGACCAACGCCCTTCACGAGCGAGCCCATGAGTGCGAATGCAACGCCGGTACCGATTACTCCGAGAATGACGACAGCGATGATGGGTCCCCACTGCATCTGATTTGATCCCAGGTCGACAAGCCCGTATGGCACCGTGAGCAGGGCGGCGATCGTGAGGACCCAACTCATCACGCGTACGGCGCCGTACTTGTGTTGCAGCGGCGCCCCGAGGTTCAAAGCAATTCCGTAGCAGAACGTGGCGGCCACAACCATGGCGACCCCGCTTGCTTGGGACGAACCCTCATCGATGCTGGGCGAACTGATGAGGGCGATACCGACGAGACCGAGGGCGATGCCGAGGAGCTGCGGGCCGCGGGTCTTCTGCTTGAGGAAGAACGCAGCCACGACCGCAGCGAAGATCGGTGTTGCACCGTTTAGCAGGCCCGCGATCGAGGAGTTGATTCGGTCTTGGGCGAGCGGGAACAGGGTGAACGGAATCGCCACCCAGACGAGGCCGAGAACAGCGATAAGGAGCCGATCAGCCGGATCGGGGAACGTGAATCGGCCCTGCTGAACACGGGT
>CALHFG010000107.1 GCA_938029215.1 uncultured Acidimicrobiales bacterium
GGCCGAACCCAACTAGCCGTTGAGCATCTTGTATGCCGCGTAGGTGTTCTGCATCAAACACGCGATAGTCATTGGACCGGTTCCGCCGGGCATTGGGGTGATCGCTCCGGCAACTTCCTGGACCGTGTCGAAGTCGACGTCGCCCACGATGCCCGCTTCAGTTCGGCTGATCCCGACGTCGAGCACGGCGGCACCGGGCTTCACATGATCCGGCGTTATCAAACGAGCCATTCCGACCGCGGCAACCAGAATGTCTGCTTCGCGGCACACCGAAACAAGGTCTGCGGTGCGGCTGTGAGCCAGGGTGACTGTGGCATCGGCACCCTTGCGGCCGAGGAGCAGCACCTGAGGCAAGCCAACCAGCGTTGAGCGACCGATAACCACGGCCTTCTTGCCTGAGGTTGGGATCTCGTATCGCTCAAGTAGCCGCATAACACCAAGGGGTGTGCACGGGACGTGCCCTGGCTTTCCACGAACGAGGCGACCCATCGAGCGCTCGGTGAGACCGTCGACGTCTTTCTCCGGCGGAATGAGGTTGAGCACGGCCTCGGCATCGAGCCCATCGGGAAGCGGAAGCTGCACCAGAATGCCGTGAACCGAGTCATCGGCGGCCAGTTCGGCCACTGCGGCTTGAACCTCGGCCTGGGTGGCATCGGCTCCAAGTTCTACATGACGGCTCTGAAGTCCCGCCTCTACTGCCTTCTTGCGCTTGGACCCCACGTAGACGCGTGAGGGTTTGTCGTCCCCGACGAGCACGGTGGCCAACGTGACCTCGGGTGAACCGTCGGCTGCCACCTGTTCGGCAAGTTGAACGATCAGTTCGTCGCGGACCAACTTGCCATCCATGAGGATTGCTCCACCAGCGGTGTGCTCAACAGTTCCCAACGTTCTCTCCTTTGACGTCGCAGCCAGCATTTCCGCCTCTGCTGTTAGTACCTCTAACGATAGTTGTTTCGGCGCGGTCTCTTGCGGCCCAACCAGGTCATTCGAGCGCGGCAGCAAGACCGTCGGGGTCGGCAACGCTCACCCAGAGGGCGCTGTGATCCTTGAAGCCGATAACTTTGGGAACCCTTTCCACAAAGCCGATGCAGAGGCCCCGGCGATGGTTGGTTCCCATCGTTAAACCATCATCGGAGAAACTCAGACGAAGCCCCACCGCGGTATACCACCGATGCGGACCGGAGATCATCGTGTGGTCAACGTTGCTTCGAGATGTTCGCAGCGTGACGCGGCCAAAGGTGGCGATCAACTCCTCGTCGGTGAGCGTCACGCCATCGTCGGACCCAACGCCGAGTACCTTCAGGAGCCCAAACCATCGATTGTCGATTTCATACGGAAAGAATTGAGTGGTCATTGCGCCTTCAATCGTTGTCGGTGAGTCCAGCTCCAGCGCCGGCAACGCGCGACTGTTCAGAACTCGGCACGTAGGTCTGGGCAGCCCAATCCTGAAGCTCAGACCAGCACGGCGGCGACGCGACCGTGGCCACCTGAGCGGGTGAAACGGCCAGCTCCGCGGGTCGTCTCAGCTCGACGCCGTCATCGACATCGACGCTGACGAGCCCAACACGACCGGCCAACCCTGCCAGAAGCGTTCGGGAAACGTAGTCGGATACGAGAACTGGTTCTTCCGACGCCAACGCGAGGTCGACCGCTGCCAGTCCCAATTCGCCGCCGTCGCCATCGACTGCCGCGAGTGCCTCTACCGCAGCCTCGATCCCGTCGTGTCCAGCCTCGCACAACCAGCGGGCTGCGGTGCCGATCTCGGTGGCGACACCATGGTCGAGACCTCGGCCACAGGCCGCCTTCACAACAGTGGTCTCCACCTCATTTAGCGAGAGTTCAATCACAGGACCGGTAGCCACCAATCATCGAAGTCGGCAGCCGAGGTTCCCGTCGCTCCTAGCTCGTCGATAAGCGGCGCCCCCTGGAAAAGGGTCACCCTGGTCCAGCGATCAGACTTCGGGTCGAATTTTGCGGCCCCGAAGAAGGACAGCTTGCACCGGAGCATGTCGATCGGAAGCAGATCCTCTGCGATCAGGTTGTCTCGAATCTCTGCGTACGGGTGGCGCAGCAGTGTCTGGACTCGCTGAATCGCAAAGCGATGCTGTGGAAGCTCCTTGCACAGTGTCGCCACCGGATCGCCCGCGCTCCGACCCAGAAGCTCCGCGTGCAGTGCGCAGACTCGCCGGGCGATATCGAGCGGGCGTTCAAGCTCGGCCCCTTCTTCGGTGAACCGGTCACCCAGCCGTGGCTCCAGTTTCTCCTCTGAGGTGTACCAGAAGCGCCGGCAGTTCTCGGGTGCATCGAAGTCGGTCGACACCGCCCAGGCCCACTGCGTCTCGATCGTCTCCCGAAGCTCGCCGGCGGTCATCGCCGGATCGATTCGACGTGACTCCCCCGCAACCATGCAGCCCGCCAAGCCGTCAACGAGTTCGGGGTAGGTTTCGAGAAGAGCCGAAACCACAAGCTCCTCGCACTCGGCCGACCAATTAGAACATGCGTTAACCAGTCGGTCCCATGGATCGTCATCGTTCATGCAGGCTGCAGCTACCTCCTGGAGCTCGCCGAGCTCCAGCCGAAGTTGCACGATCCGACTCTGCTGACGATCATCCTCGACGTTCCACTGGGCCGCGTGTTTCTGGGCTCGCTCGATCAGGCTCCGGAACCGTTGTGCGTGGTGAGCGGTCGCCGAGCGGACCGCTCGAACGCGCGCGAGCGCCGTCTCGCGAGCCAACATCCAGTTGTTCAGCAGCTCAGGGTGGCTGACTAAGAACGGTGCCATCCCCAGACCGGTCGAATTGCCGATCCCGAGGTGTCGCTTGAGTTCACTATCCAACCCCACCGCGGTGGCTGGGGACCGGCGGTGAGCCACATGCTCGACGAGATCATGGGTGAACGCACGGATCAACCACACCGCCAGCATCTCGGCCCGAAAGGCTCCCCCGAGGATCGGACGGTCCTGAACGAGGGCTCTATCAGCAATCCCAAACTTGCCGTTCCCGTACACCGCAGTCGTTCGCATCAGGTAACCGATGGAGCCGATCGTGTCGGCATCGGGTTGATGACCAGCCGCCAGTCGTTCGACCACATGTTCGAAGAGACGAACCGAACGGTTCGCTCGGCTCAGCACAATGTCTGTCGGCCGGTACCGGGCGGCTTCTTGCCGGGGAGCTGCATCGTTCAAGCGGTCGAGTTCGAGCGTGGACGGAACGCCATCGTAAAGAACAAAGCTGGAGTCCCAAGCTTCGGCGATCACTCGATCCGTCCGCTGCTCCGGTTCGAGTGCGTTCGAAAAAGCGCACAGGCTGTAGCTGTGATCGTGAACCCGAACGGTGTACACCGCCCTTCCGAACCCATCGTCGTCTACGTCGAACACGCCTCGTTCGACGGTGGCATTTGCGGTCGCCAGATCGCGAAGGAGAGATCGCATGAAACTGAGCCGGCTCGGGAAGAACGATCCCATGCGCTCGAGGCGCATGACCACCTCGGGTGGACGAAGCTCGGCTTGGGGGTAGAGCTGGCCAACACCGCATACGAGATCGGCCGATGGAGCCTCACCACTCATCAGGCTGGCCCAAAGGAGTCGTCAAAGAAACGCAACCAGTTCTCGCCCATCAGACCTTCTACTTCATCGCTGGTGAAACCGACAGCCGCGAGGCCTTTCTCGACATTCCCAAAATCGAGGTTGCTTCCGAACCAGCTCGGTTGCGCGGGAAAGCCCGGCGCCGAAGCCGACCCCTCGCCATAATCCATCGCCTTGGTCCAACGACCGTTACGCATCCATTCGACGACCGAATCCGGTTGGCTCTGGCAAAGGTCGCTTCCAAGGCCGAGATGTTCCGAGCCGTAGCGATCCGCGGCCTCAGCGACCATGGAACAGAAGCTCTCCAGGGTGCAATCGCTTCCGCCAGCAAGGTGATGGGGGTACAGCGAGAAGCCGAGCATGCCGCCAGCATCGGTCAACGCACGAAGCACCTCGTCGGACTTATTACGCAATGCCGGGTGCCACCAGTGGGGGTTGGCATGAGTGATCGCTATCGGTCGGCTCGACGCGGCAATGGCTTCGAGCGTTGACCGGTCGGCACTGTGGCTCATGTCGACCACGAGCCCAACCCGGTTCATCTCCTCGACCGCTTGCACGCCGAAGCGGGTGAGCCCTGGATCGTCAGCCTCGTAGCAGCCAGTTGCGAGCAACGATTGATTGTTGTAGCTGAGCTGCATGAACCGGACACCTAGTTGATGCACGATCTCGATCAACCCGATGTCATCTTCGATTGGTGATGGATTCTGGAAACCAAAGAAAATGGCGGTCCGACCTTCGGTCTGCGCTCGCCGAATGTCGGCTGCGGAGCGGCCGAGAAAGATGAGTTCGGGGAAGCGTTCGAACCATCGGTTCCATTCCTCGACCCGCAACACCATCTCGCGAAAGCTCTCGTGGTAGGCGATAGTCACATGGACAGCGTCGACCTCTCCCGCTCGCATCTCGCGAAAGATTGACTCGCTCCAGTTGCTGTACTGCAGACAATCGACTCGTGCTGGGCTCATATGCTCCGAATGGTACGGCAGCCTTTCAGGCCGCGGCGACTCACACCGTATGCTCATCTCGGAGCCATTCATCATGACCTCATCCCACGAACGCCCTATCCAACTCGATCGGGTCGATCCGAACAGTCCGGCAGCGGAAACGCTGATCGATGAACTCTCGGCCATTCTCAAGGCCGCGTACGGAAGCTCGGGGAAGGACGGGTTTGACCCATCAGCAGAGGGTGAAGCGATCTTTCTTGTCGCTCATCGCGGCGACACCCCGGCGGGGTGTGGAGGTTTACGGGTTCTCCCCCACCATCCCGGAGTCGGTGAGATCAAGCGGATGTATAGCCGCCCGGACACTACCGGGGTTGGTCGGGCGATTCTGAAGGCGCTCGAGGACGAAGCCCACCGCCTTGGGCTCACCGAGATCTGGCTGGAAACCAGGCGAGCCAACGAAGGGGCGGTTCGCTTCTACCGGAAGGCTGGGTACAGAGAAAGCGAACCATACGGGAAGTACGTGGGTCGACCCGAGGCAATCTGCATGAAGAAGCGCCTCACGTGAAACTACGCGGTCGCTCGGGTACGTCGTAGAAGCGGCTCGGCAATCCCGAGCAGCTTGTCGCTACTTCGGAAGACAAATCCTGAAACACCCGGAGTATCAGAGTCCACGAGGTTTCCCATCACCTGCAACGTGATATTTGCGATGGCTTCGGTTCCGACCGCAACCCGCAGGCCGCTCTTGAGGATCCAGGGGTGTCCAATGAGGAACGAGAACCGGCGACCTGTCCGCAGGAACGCATCGAACCGCTCCCCTACTTCGTCGTCGTACCGAACCGGCGCAGTATTGGGATCTTCGAGAAAGAGGTCTGCGGCCAGCATGCCGCTTTCCAACCCGTAATCGATGCCCTCGCCGTTCATTGGATTGACCAACCCGGCAGCGTCGCCGATAGCCACCCAGCCGGGGCCGTGACGCTTCTGCGTGCTCATTGGGAGACGCCACGCACGCGGCCGCTCCAGGTTTGGACCGATCTCCCAATCGTCTTGCACCAGATCGCGATAGCTCGCCAGCAGATTGTTCAGGTTGAGCTTCTTGAAACCCTTCATAGTGCTCAGAGCTCCGACCCCGATATTTACCGTTCCGTCACCGGCGGGAAACATCCATCCGTACCCGGGCACGGCGACGCCATTCTCGTCTTTCAGCGTGAGACAAGCTTCCAGGTGTTCGGATGCGTGACGGGGCGACTCGGCGTAGGTTCGGATCGCCAAACCAAACGGTTCGTCGGCTACACGCTCGGCCCCAAGCATGCGGGCCACGGCACCGGGAGCTCCGGTTGCTACGACAACCAGATCTGCGGTGTGTTTGACTCCCCCCGCCGTCACACCGACGACGCGGCCGTTGTCGATCTCGGGTAGTGCCTCGGTCTCCCAGATCACTTTGGCGCCGGCTTCGGACGCGGCATCAATGAGTGCAGCGTCGAGACGGCGACGAGGCCACACGGCACCATGGTTGGGAAATTTGGTGCCGGAGGGCCAGTCCAACTCGCGCACGGTCTTGTTCGCGATCATCCGGAGCCCGACGATGTGGTGGGCATCGTCCATCTCGATGTTGAGCTCGTTCAAGGCTGCGACCGCCCGAGGGGTAAGGCCGTCCCCGCAGACCTTGTCACGACCGTACGGGGCCTTGTCAAACACCCGAACACTGGCCCCACCACGTGCGGCCTGAATCGCCGCGGCAGCGCCAGCGGGACCGGCACCGATAACGATCATGTCGCTGTGGCTCATGACAACAAGAATGGCCTGTTCGCGGACCCAAACCTCAACTCTGGTGACGTGACGTTCGTCGTAGCTTGGTTGTGGTTACCGCTTCCAAACCTTGGCGTTCAGGATCTCTCCCTGAAATCGGTCGTCGTCGGTGAGCGTTGCGCCACAGGCAGGCTTGTTGCCAATCGTCACGATGTTCCCGACACCGGATTCGAGGAGGCCAGCGCACGTGGCCCCTCCGTTGGGATTGGCATCGCCAAATTCTTCGTCGACGATTTCCTCTTTGCCCCCGACGGCCTTGCGAACCCGCCGACTGGTGCCCGCCATCTCACCGTTCACTGCGACGCTCAACTGGTTTGTGGAATCGTCCAGAATGCACGTGACCCGGATGGGTTCGTTGGGAAGAATCTCGACGGTCGCGTTGACCCGCATGAACCGATTCTCTTCATCCCGCACAACACACTGAGGGTTTACCGATCCATCGGCCTCGTTGACCAACGACATCTTCCACTGACCCCCTACGTTGCCGGCCAGACCGCGCTGCATCACGTTCCACGACAGCCGTTCGGTCGATGTTTGGATCTTGTTGTAGGTGGGGTCCAAAAGCACCAACCCATCGACCTCGAACGCGAAGAGCGATCCATTCGGGTTGAACGTGTCGCTCTCGGCGTCGGCCACAGGGTTCACGAGTACGTCCTCGTCATCGCCGGTAAAGAAGCGGCCGTCGGGACGAGAATCGAGAGGTTG
Source organism: uncultured Acidimicrobiales bacterium (assembly GCA_938029215.1). Taxonomy (GTDB): domain Bacteria; phylum Actinomycetota; class Acidimicrobiia; order Acidimicrobiales; family SZUA-35; genus JABDIY01. The sequence goes on from CALHFG010000107.1 coordinate 7,036, forward strand.
ATCACCGTCGGCTGCCAATCCCTGATGCAGAACCGCTTCGGGGCGCACGACGTCGATCATCTTTCCGGCCGAAACCGAGGACACGAGCACGAGCTCATCGAGTCCCTCGATCCCGATGGTCTCCCGCGGGGCTTCGGTCGTCGTTGTGGTCGAGGCGGTCGTGGTCGTGGCCGTCGTCGATTCCGAAATCGCCTCTGTCTCGGGTTCGGAGCTACCGCAAGCCGCAGCGAGCATCACAAATACCAAAATTCCGCCCGCTAGCCGCATGGGTTGAAATTATCCGAAACGAACCGCAATGCGACCGCGATCGGCCGACAACGGTGAGGATGTCCTAGAACGAGGGTGTGAACGGGATCGAGCCGACGCCGATGAGGACGAGGGCGAGGGCGCCAACGGCCAGCCGGTACCAGCCAAAGATCTCGAAGCCTTTATCGTTCAGATAGCTCACCATCCATCGCACGGCCAGTACCGCCGAGACAAAGGCCACGACGAGCCCGACTAGAAGCGGTACCGCTCCGAATTCCGACACGAGAGCGCTTCCGTCCTGAAGGCCGGCGAACACGGTGGCCGCGGCGAGGGTGACCAACCCGAGCAGGAAGCTGTACTCGACAGCAGCTCGCAGGGACAGTCCCACCAAAATGCCCGCGATGATCGTAATCAGACTTCGGCTGGTTCCGGGCCACATCGCCAACGCCTGCATGAGGCCAATCACGATCGCATTTTGGATCGTCAACTCGGTCAGCTCCTTGCCGGGCCGCTTGAAGAAGTTGCTCCGGGCGAGGTACAGAATGGCAACGCCGCCCACGATCCAGGCGATGGCGATGTATCCAACACCGAAGAGGCGTGATTGCACCACGTCGAACAGCGTGACGGCCAGGATCGCAGTGGGGATGAATGAGGCCGCGATTGCGAACACCAGACGACGACCTTCTTCCGAGCGACCCAATAGACCTTCGACCATCTGGAGGACCCGGTCCTTGTACACCACAAGAACGGCAAGAATTGCGCCAGCTTGGACACAGATGGCATAGGCATCCATCAGGTCCTTTACTTCTTGGGAGGTGTTCAACCCCAGCAGTTCGCTCGTGGCCAAGATGTGGCCGGTCGAACTAACTGGCAGGTATTCGGTGACGCCTTCGACGAGACCAATAATGATCGCGTCGAAGATCGACAGGTTGACGCCGGCATCGGTGGTTTGGGCCAACGCTACGGCGGGCCCAGCCAACATGACGACGAGGGCTCCTGCGATTGCCAAGATCGGAGCCAGTCGGCGGGTCATTCTCAGAGATGTTTCGATTCGTTCGATACTTCCACCATCGGCGGCTCCGGTGGTGTTTCAAACGTCTTATTCCTCGCGCTGATGAAATCGAGCAAATGGGGCACCACCCCACGCGTTTGCCGAGCACTCGACAAGGTCAATGGTGGATGTTCTTGCTATTGGCTATTCATTCGGCGAAAGCCCTCGGCCAGGCGCCCGTAGGGCATTCCAGCATCGTTGGCAATTCGTTCACCCCAGGATCTGATGAGGCCCGGGATTCGGTCTGGATCCGACATCTGACTCTCGTGACAAAGCAAGGCTTCGATCTTGCGATCAAACTGATCGGTGATATCGATGAAATGCTGGGCGTCGGGGCCACCCATGATCCATGTCTCGGGCACCGTATGAGGCTGCAGACCTTCCTCGGCAAGAAGTGGGACGTGTGCGAATTCGTTTCGCGAGTCGGGGTAGATGGCGCACATCGTTGCCTCGCCCGAAGCGAGATGATCAGGGTGGCTGCCGTAGGGCCGGTCGAAGGTGCGAACCGGACTTTGCGTCACGACTCGGTCGGGCTTAACGATGCGAATGACTCGGCTGATCGCTTTGCGAAGCTCAAGGTTGGCCTCGACCGCACCATCGGGAAAGCCGAGGAAATGCAACTCGTCGACTCCGAGAACCTTGGCGGCTTTTGTTTGTTCGACTCGGCGAATCTCGGCCATACGATCGCGGCTGATGGTGTTATCGGTGCCGCCCGCCTGCCCGTCGGTAACGAGGCAGTAGACGACCCGATGGCCGGCGTCGGTCATGTTGGCGGTCGTGCCAGCGCACCCAAAGTCGAGATCGTCGGGATGGGCTGCGATGTTGAGAATGGTGAGAGGGGAAGTCACCCTTCTCACTCTATGCAGCTCGGCGAGGCGTCTACGCAACCCGGCAGGTCGATCCGCCGTTCGACCCGGTTAGCCGTTGCATTCATGATCGCGTTTGTCTACGCAGTCCACTCGGCCATGGAGTTGCCCGTCACGTCCCACAGATGGTGCAGCGGGTCGTGAATTTCGTACCGAGCGAACGACTCGACGGTGAAGGATGCTCCGTCCGATCGACGGCCGGTGCGGCTCAGTTCCGCCGGACCCAACGTAGCGAACCGGTCGGCAAGCTTCCCGGCCGCGATCGCGAGTTGTCCGGCAACGGCCGCCGGGTCCTGGGTGTCGTATCGCTCGGCCTCGGCGGTGATGTTCGGGTTCCAGTTCTCGAACGTGGGATCATCCTCTCGAAGCATCAGCTCGAGCCGTTCAAGGAAGAGCGCAAAGACATCACGAACATGACATGCGTACTCGAGCGGACTCCAGATGTCCGGCGCCGGCCGGGCCCGCACCCGGGCGTCGTCCTGACCAAGAACCTCGATCCAACCATCGGCACAACGGATATTGAGCGCCGACACCGCGGCCATCGACAAGCCACCAACCGACACGCCACATTCATGGCAAGCTCGGTCGAGCACCCATGTCCAGTCCTTGTCATCAGCCCTGGCCGGGAGTGGTGCATCGGTCATGAGCTCGCCTTTCGAAGTGTCATCCGTTCATCCAATCAGATCCGACATCCGGAGCCTCCCATTTTTGTATCCCAAAGGAACTTCTTGACTTTGACCCAGGGGCAGAGTCCAGGATCAATGGCGTGACACCTCCGGCTACTCGAGCTCATGATCAAGGCGATCGACTGGTCACAATTGGCGAGTTCGCACGACTGTCACGGCTCACCTCGAAGGCGTTGCGGTTGTACGACAAGCTCGGCCTGCTTCATCCAGCGAGGGTTGACGACTCGAACGGCTACCGCTACTACGCGATCGATCAGCTGGAAACCGCCCGGGTCATCGGCCTGCTTCGTGGGGCCGACATGAGCCTGGAGCGCATCGATCACTTGCTCAGCGCAGCCGAGGCCGATCCAGCTGACGCACTCGACCTTCTCGACCAGTTCCAGAAGGATCTAGACGCCGCCCACCGCGGCCGACACGTCTTAGTCCGTCACGTGCACACCATTCTTCAACCCGAAGGAAAGACCGTTCCGATGTTCCCGATTCAAACCCGAACCATCCCACCCCAACGAGTCATGTCGATGCAACGCCGACTGCACGTTTCCGCCCTCGACGCATTCCTGACCCACGCCAAGTCGGCGTTCGCGGCTCACCTTGGGGATGCTCCGCCGACCGGTCCCTTCACCGTTGTATTCCACGGCATCGTCGACGACGAACGCGACGGACCGGTCGAGGCGATTCTCGGGTGCCCCGCGCAGGTTCAACCCACCGAGCTCATTGGCATTCGAACCGAGCCAGCTCATGATCAAGCATTCACCTCTGTTACCAAAGAGCAGTGGAGCTTTCCTGCCATTCTTGCGGCATACGACGCGGTAGCGTGCTCACCGGAGGTCCTTGCACGACCGGGAAGTTCGCTGTCGTGCCGTGAGGTGTACCTCGCCGAGCCAAACGACGTCGCGAGCGACGAACTCGTGTGCGAGATCGCCTTCCCTTTGGCATAGGGCCTCGACAACCGAACACACGTTCGACTACGATCGCTCGATGGCCACGATGCAGCTCGACCTCTTGTCGTCTGGGACCGCGGATCTCCCTGACCCGTTCGTTCCTCCGGATCGCACCGACCTCGGCGGTGGCGCGTGGATCGACCACTCGTCCAATTGGCTGCCGGGAGCCGACAACTGGTTCCTTCAGATGCGCGACAACGGAGACTGGAAGACCGCGCCGGTGCCCATGTACGGGAAAATGGTCGACACCCCCCGATTGGTCTGGTGGTCCGACGAACCGGAAAAACGGGTGCCCGGCCTCGCAGACCTTCGACACTGGTTCGAAGACCACTACTGCCGTCGGATCAAATCGGTGAGCGCCAGTTGGTATCGCGACGGTCGCGACAGCGTGGCGATTCACCGTGACAAGTTCGCGAAGCCGGACGACACCCTGGTTGCGATCGTTGCCCTCGGGGCTCGGCGACCCCTGTTGGTCAAGCCGGACGACGGCGGTCCCAGCAAACGATTTCCGCTTGGCCACGGCGACCTTTTCGTGATGGGCGGCACGTTCCAGGCAACCCACCAACATGCGGTTCCAAAGCAATCGTTTGCCGAACCTCGCATCAGCATCATGTTCCGCACCTAACACCATGGTCCTATCGTGCTGACATGAGCATGATCGGCACCAGCGTCACCCGCATCGAAGACCCAGCCTTTCTCACCGTCGGCGGCAAATACGTCGACGATCTCGCCCCGACCGATGCGCTCCACATCACGTTCGTTCGCAGCATGATGCCGCATGCCCGGTTGGTCGACGTGGATGTCGCCGAAGCCAAAGCTCACCCGGACTGCGTTGCGGTGTTCACAGCTGCCACCCTCGGTCTCGAGCCACGATCACCGAGCTTCGCCTTCCTAAACCAAGACATGCGCCGTACCGCCCTGGCCGATGGTGTGGTTCGCTACGTGGGTGAACCTGTGGTCGCCGTTGTTACCAACACCCGCGGCGGAGGCGTCGACGCAGCCGAGCTTGTCGTTATCGAATACGAGGATCTTCCGCTGGTCCTTCGCCCGAGCGACTCGATCGCTTCGGATGCCCCGATCATATTTCCGGACGCCGAGACGAACGTCGCGTTCTCGATCCCATCGCCGGTCTCTGAAGAAGACTTCATCGTTGGGGCCGACAACGTTCTCGAGCTGGAGTTTAGGAACCACCGGATGTCCCCCGCCCCACTGGAACCGCGGGCGGCAATATCGAAATGGGAGACGATCGAAGGCGTTGAACACCTCACGCAGTGGTCGAGCACGCAAGGAGCGCATGGCACCCGCGATGGACTGGCTGCTGCGTTGGGAATCGACGCCACCCAGGTACGCGTGATCTGCCCCGACGTCGGCGGAGGTTTTGGCGCAAAGAACGGGAACTATCCCGAGGACCAGGTCTGCGCCCACGTGGCCCGACATCTCGGGCGAGCCATTCGCTGGACAGAAACCCGTAGCGAATCGATGGTTGGCCTGGTCCATGGCCGCGCTATCGATTTCCGATGCCTCATCGCCGGCACCGACGACGGGCACATCACCCACTACTCGCTGGACTCCACCCAGGACTCTGGAGCCCATGCGGCAATTGGAGCGCTACTGCCGTTCTTTACCCACATGATGACCTCGGGCATCTACGCGATTCCGAACGTTCGCTTCACTGCCAAGAGCGTGATCACCAACACAGTCCCGGTCGGCGCGTACCGAGGCGCGGGTCGCCCCGAAGCAACTCACGCCATCGAACGAATGGTCGACCTCTTCGCCGACCATCTTGGACTCGACCCGGCTGAGGTTCGCAGGAAAAATATGCTGCAGCCCGAGGACTTCCCGTTAACTACCCCCACCGGTGCCAAGATGGATTCCGGCAATTACGAAGGTGCCCTCGACCGAGTCCTCGCTGCGGCCGACTATCCCGCCCTTCTGGCCGAACAACAGGCACGACGTGCCGACCCGGAAGCGAAATCGCATCTGGGTATTGGGCTCTCCACCTATGTAGAGATCACCAACCCGATGGGCAACCAAGAATTCGGAAGCGTCGAGGTGCACCCCGACGGCACCGCACTGGTTCTCACGGGATCTTCAAGCCACGGCCAGGGTCATCACACCACGTTCGCACAACTTGCCAGCGGACAAACGGGCATTCCGATCGACAAGATCACCGTGCATCACGGCGACACTGCCGAGGTTCCACGAGGCGGCGGAACTGGCGGCTCGAAGTCACTGCAGCTGGGCGGCAGCGCCGTTCTGCAGGCCTCCGATGCTGTGGTCGATCTCGCCAGGACGGCAGCAGCGGATCTCCTCGAGGCAAATCCAGCCGACATCATGCTTAACCACGACGACGGAAACTTCCATGTGGTCGGCACACCAGCGGTGAGCGTGAGTTGGGAGAACGTTGCATCAGCGCTTGCAGCCAAGGACGAACGTCTGCTCGCCGAGATCGACTTCAAACCCGAAGGCGCAACGTTTCCGTTCGGGGCCCACCTCTGTGTGGTCGAGGTCGAAGCCGCCACCGGTTCGGTGGAGGTCCGAAGGTTTTGGGCTTGTGACGACGCTGGGGTCATTGTGAACCCGATGCTCGTCGACGGACAGGTGCACGGCGGAATCGCCGCCGGTATCGGCCATGCACTGTATGAAGAGTTCGTCTACGACGACAGCGGCAATCCGATCACGGCAAACTTCATGGACTACGCGTTCCCCTCGGCCGCGGAGTTCGGAATGTTCGACAGAATCGCCATGGAGACGCCAACCCCACTCAACCCGCTCGGCGCAAAAGGAATTGGCGAATCGGGCACCATCGGTTCCACGCCCGCAGTTCAGAATGCGGTCGTCGATGCCGTCTCCCACCTTGGCATCACCCACATCGAACTGCCGGTGACTCCACAGCGGGTATGGAAGGCAATGCAAGCGGCGCGCTGACGCTGCGGCTCTAACCGCCTCTTCTTTGCTGTCACCGACAGGCTGAAGGGCCTTGAAGCAACGCTGCTGGCCCCGCGTTCGTTGGCGTCCTACTCTGAAGGGCGGGAGATACGTCATGCCCAGGTTTCGACCACCAACCGAGTTGCCACTTTTTGCCGAGGTCGATGCACCGTCGTTTCTCGAAGCCGAGCCCAGCGCGCCGCAAAACGCCGCCGTCTATGCCCGGAAGCTCTGCAAGTACTACGGCGCCTATCCCGCTGTTTCGGAAGTCGATCTCGATGTGGAGTACGGCGAGGTGCTGGTCATCATCGGCGCTAGCGGTAGCGGCAAGTCCACACTGCTTCGTTGCATCAACGGGCTGGAACCCACGACCACCGGCGACCTGAACGTGTTGGGCATCGATGTCGTCGACAACGCCGCGGTGCGACATCAACTGCGATTGCGATGCGGCATGGTGTTCCAGAATTTCAACTTGTTCCCGCTGCTGAGCGTCGAGCAAAACGTGTCCATCGCTCAACGATTGGTAAAGGGGCGCACGGCCGCCGAGGCCAAGGAACGCTCGATGGCGGCGCTCAGCCGAGTGGGAATGGCCGCCCATGCAGCGAAGCCGCCCAGCCAGCTTTCCGGCGGCGAGCAACAACGCGTCGCGATCGCCCGGGCGCTCTGCACCGACCCCGAGCTGCTCCTGCTCGACGAGCCAACCGCTTCGGTCGACCCGGAACTGACCCGTGGGATTATGGAGTTAGTTGCCGAGATCGCAGCCACCGACGTCACGGTGGTCATCGTTTCTCACGACATGCCCTTTGCGCGCGCCGCCGCGGACCGCATGATGTTTCTACACGATGGCCGCTCGATCGAGGTGGGACCGGTAGACGAGGTTCTCACCCACCCACGCCATCCGCTCACCCAAGCGTTCATCGAGCGCGCTCGTCTGCTCCACCGCTGGTGACTTCTGGACCCGCCATCGGGGACCGCCAACTTCGTAGGGCTAAACGAGGATGTCGTTGGTGCGTCGCAGCGACGGGATGAACGTGTCTCGCATCTCAGCTACATCGCCAAGGAGTTCGGCAAGGTAGGGAGTCACGGGCATGGTCGAGACCATACGGAACTTCCCGTCCTTCACTTGCTGTTGAACCCGCCAGGACGACTGCGTCTTGATGTAGCGGAACCGAACGAGCGAAAGCACGAGGTCACTGTGCCGTTCGATGAGCTCGATCGTGGCCGACCCGACGACGAGGTCGTACTCGAAATGAGCCTGCCCTCGTTCCCGGCGTTCACGGTTGAGGTCGTTGAGCCAACGTCGGGCTCGGAGTCGGTCGATATCTGGAATCATGCGCGCGCTCCTCTCAACTGGCCCGTTACGTCAAGACTATTCCAACCGAGACAGAAACCGGGTGATACCTCAACAACAGCTTGAGGCCAGCTGTTTCTGGGCTCCCAGCACGGTCAAGGAAGGGCGTTACACAACGGTCAACCTCAGCTGGATATCGGTCGATGCCACAACCCAAGCGCGGGGCTGTGCTCAACTGGTTCGATGTGCGAGGTTCGATGGATGCTTCGGCGAGCGCTCGTGCTGGTCTCGGTCTGCCTGGCAACAGCCTGCTCCGGTTCGTCGGCCGATGTCGGCCGACCCGACGTTTCCGCTCCCCCTAGTACGGGGACCGCCGTGGCGCCGACAACGAGTCTCCCAACCACCGTGCCGTCAACGACCCAGCCTCCGCCCACCGAGCCCCCAACCACAGCCGCTCCCGAAGACCGGCCCCTCCCCACCGACGCTGCCGAGTTGGCGGCCGAACTCACCCAGGCGGAAACGAACGTGCGCAACGCATCCCTCGACGATGGCGCACGAGCCCAGTGGGGACGGCGGCAGCAACGGCTGTATCGCCACCTGGCCGTCAACGACCAGTGGGCTGAGGTCGTACTCGAACGCGTACCCGACTCCCTTCGGACTCCTGTATCGCTGAACTGGGAAGCTCGACGAGAGCTTTCGAGTTTGGTTACCAGCGGCTCGCTCAGCACGAAGCTTCCCGCGTGGCGCATCCGTGAACCTCTACCGATTCTTGAGCTCCGCCAACTCTACGCTCGCTCCGAAGAAGCCATTGGAATCGAGTGGGAGTACTTGGCCGCGATCAATCTGGTCGAAACGAGAATGGGCCGCATCGAAGGACTGTCCACCGCGGGCGCTACGGGCCCGATGCAGTTTCTGCCTTCCACCTGGGCCGAGTGTTGCGAGGGCGATCCCACCGTGGATGCCGACGCCATCCTGGGAGCGGCCACCTACCTTCGAGACCGGGGCGGTCCGGGCGACATGACCAAGGCGCTGCGCGGTTACAACAACTCCGGCTACTACGTGCGGGCGGTCACAGCCTACGCCGAGGTGCTTCGAGACGATCCTGAGGCATTGCATGGCTATCACGCTTGGGAAGTGTTCTTCAGAAGTAGCGCTGGCCTAGTGCGGATCCCCGCCGGCTACTTCGAACCAGAGGCGGTCGACGCCGCCGAGTGGATCGCGGCGAACCCGGACAACCTTCTGGGCTGAGTTCGGTGTGCCGAAAACGACGAAACCCGCCCAGCGGGTGCTAGGCGGGTTCGGCTGGGACCGGCGGGCTGGTCCCGAAGTGCTAGACGAGCTTGGAGATCGCCTTAACGAGTTCGCCCTTGCTCATGGTGGCTCGGCCGTCAACGTCGAGGTCCTTGGCCATCTCGTAGAGTTCGGCCTTGGTCTTCTTGATCAGGCTGGCTTTCTCAGCCTTGGCTTCTGAGGCCTCGACCTTCTTGGCAGCCTTGGTGACTGTCTTGGCAACCTTGGTGTTGGTTTCTTTGGCGACGGCCTCGACCTTGTCGAACTCGATGCCGAACTGACCAGCGACCTGCTTCACGCCGGTAGCGGCGTACTCGACGGTCTCGCCTGCGAACTTCTCGGCCTTGTCGAATGCCGGGCCGAAGGTGTCCTCAGCGAACTTGGTGGCGTTCTGGACGAGGTTCTCAACGTCGACCGGAGCCGTCTTGACGATGCTCTTGTAAGTCTTGGTGGCGACCTCGGAAACGTTCTCCGCGAACTCGGTAGCGGTTTCGATCACGACGGTGCCGACGCGGCCGCTGCCGTCGAGGACACGCTCGGTTACTGCACGGTTAAGGCGAAGGGCAGCTTTGGGAACTGCGGGGAGGTCCTTTTCGACCTCGTCGAGGCGGGCATTGAGGGTGTCGATGCGCTCGTTGATGGTTGCGGTGATTTCCATTGGGTCGCTCCTTGAGGGCGGGTCTTGTGCGTTCAGCCCTTAGCTGAGTGCTAACAAAAGTATACGTCGAGGTGCTTGCAAAAGTAAACACTCCGCGAGCGTGACTGTTTTCACGCCAAGTGGTGCCATACAATCTGCTCGGTGATCGAGGAGCTCCCCAAGAAGCGGCACCACGGCTCAATCATGATGGCCGCGATGATCGGGGTGGCCAACGCCCTCGGCTTTGACCAGGTCGAAGAGATCCCCGAGATCTCCGCCGACGCCAACAGCGGCGAGCCTCCGGGCCTCGACCTCACCTTCGGTGACCTCGACCCACTGGAGTAGGGCCGACCTATGATCGGTGCCAATGGCAACCCCCCAGGTACCGAAGTACCAATCGATCTACACCAACCTCCGACAACGCATCCTCGACGGTGAGTTCCCAGCAGGGACCCGGCTTCCGCCGCAACAACAACTCGCAGACCAGTTCGGCGTCACACTCATGACCCTTCGCCAAGCACTCAGAGCCCTGGAGAGCGACGGTCTCGTGTGGGCAGCCCGCGGCAAAGGGACCTTCGTAGCGGATCGGCCCATCGATATTCGCATCGGCAACCTCTCTAGCTTCGCAGAACAGATGAGCTCAGCCGGCGTGCAGCTACGCACCGACATCCTTGACGCTGCCGATCTTGCGGCCACCGATTGCCCACCAGCAAGTGCTGCGCTCAATATCACCGATCACCTGACCCTTCTGACCCGACTACGGTCGGTCGAGGACCTCCCCATTAGCTTGCAGCGCAGCTTCCTTCGTACGGGAATCATCACGAGCGAGAACCCGAGCGATCTTGTGAACAACTCGCTGTACCGAACGATCGAGGCGGCCACAGGGTGGACGGTGCAAGAAGCACTGGAGTCGATCACGGCAATCGCGGTCACCTTCCAAGATGCGTCCCACCTCGGCATCGAACCGGGTCAACCAGCTCTGCTTTCTACCCGCACCTCGATCAACCAGTTCGGCCAGCCCTTCCTCTACGACGAAGCAATCTTGGTGTCGGGGCGCTGTGCCATCTCCGCCGACCG
>CALHFG010000108.1 GCA_938029215.1 uncultured Acidimicrobiales bacterium
GTAAACGCCTTCACCGATGGTGACGACGAGGAACGCCAGCTACTGAGAATCGATCCGACGGTTGAAGAAATCCAACTCAAGCGCCTTGGCGAGGTGAAACAAAGCCGCGACAGCAACGCCGTGGCGGCCGCCCTCTCAGAACTGAAAGCTGCCGCCGAGACTCCCGACATCAACCTGATGCCGCTAACGGTCGCGGCGGTCAAGACCTACGCGACCGAAGGCGAGATTACGCAAACTCTGGCCGATGTGTTTGGCCGCTACACCGAACAGGCAATCGTTTGAGCGAAACCACCACTACCGATGACGCCGAGACCGACCGGCTTCGAATCGTCCTCGCCAAGCTGGGTCTCGACGGCCACGATCGAGGTCTCAAAGTTGTTGCTCGAATTCTGCGCGACGCGGGCATGGAAGTTATCTACCTGGGCTTGCGCCAGACGACATCGTCGATCATCACCGCGGTCGAGCAGGAAGACGCCGATGCCATTGGCTTGTCGATGCACAACGCCGGCCACCTGACCCTGGGCCCGAAAATGGTGAAAGCCCTCGAAGCCGACGGCATCGACGTGCCAGTCATCATCGGTGGCATCATTCCGCCCGACGATGAGCAAGTTCTGCTCGATAGCGGAATTGCCGCAGTCCTCGGGCCGGGAGCACCTGCCGAAGAGGTGGCGCGGGCGGTTCGGGAAGCCGTGGCTCAACGACGGTGAGTTATCGGAACCTTGCGGTCACCGAACTCGTAGAGCGAGCCCGCACCGGCGACAATCGAGCGGTGGGTCGCTTGCTGACCCTGGTTGAACGGGGTGGCCCGGTGGCAGATCAGATCGCCGAGTTGACCCACCCCTTGCGCGGCAACGCCCACGTTGTTGGGGTGACCGGTTCACCCGGAGCCGGCAAATCTACGCTGGTCGGACGCCTGCTTGCCGAGTGGGTGGCCCAGGGGTTCCGCCCCGCCGTCCTTGCCATCGACCCGTCATCACCGCTATCGGGCGGTGCGATCTTGGGCGACAGAATCCGGATGGACGACGTGGTTCCCGAAGGGACTTTTGTGCGATCGATGGCGACCCGAGGTCACCAGGGTGGACTTGCCCTGGCGGTACCGGGAGCGGTTCGGGTACTCGACGCGGCTGGGTTCTCCCCGGTGGTCGTGGAGACGGTTGGTGTTGGTCAGGTGGAAGTCGACGTTGTCGCCGCTGCCGACACCGCAGTTGTGGTCGCTACCCCGGGGATGGGCGACGCCGTACAAGCCAACAAGGCAGGCCTCCTCGAAGTGGCAGACGTGTTCGTAGTCAACAAGGCCGACCGTCCTGGTGCATCCGATACCCGACGAGATCTGCAACTGATGTTGGACCTCGCCCACGTCACGGGGCAGGACGTCGACGAACACGGGACCTATTTTCGTCCCGAGATTGTGATGTGCACGGCAACTTCGGGTGATGGCGCAGCTGCCACGATCGACGAAATCCACAAACACATGGCGCACCTGAAGGCTTCGGATGGACTGTCACGGCGACGTGCGCTCCGGGTTCGTGCCGAGGTCCGCAGCCGGGCCGAGCGAATTCTGATGGATCACCTCGACCGGGCAATTTCTGAAAGTGACCTTCTCACTGATGCCGATCCGAATCCCGTCTCGACGGCCGAATCGATCGTCTCCCGAATCACCGGCAACGACTAGGTTGCTGGCGTGAGTTCCGACGAGTTGATTCCTGCCGCCACCGTGATCCTGGGTCGTGATGGCGCCGACGGGCTGGAGGTCTTGATGCTGCGCCGAAACAGCAAGATCGCTTTCGGGGGCGCATGGGTCTTTCCCGGTGGCCGCGTCGACCCTGATGATGCGGGCAGCAACGAGCTGGAACGGGCCCACTCGGCGGCGGTCCGCGAATCGATGGAAGAAACCGGTTTGGATATCAGCTCCGCGGAACTAGGAGTCTGGAGTTACTGGGTGCCGCCGCCCATGAAGTCGATCGTGACCGAGGGGAAGAAGCGTCGGTTCTCCACCTGGTTCTTCGTGGCCGAGGCGCCGGCCGACGAGGTCAAGATCGATATGGGAGAAATCCACGAGCATCGATGGCTTCGTCCCGCCGAAGCCATAAAACTGCAGCGGGCGGGTGAGATCGAACTCATTCCACCCACATTCGTCACACTTGTGCAGCTCTCGGAGGTCTCCTCGATCGAAGGCGCCGTGGCGTCTCGGGTCGATATCACTCCGCCTCAGTTTGTGACTCGACCAATCGTTGGGAAACCAATCACCCTGACCTGGGAAGGCGATGTCGCCTATGTAGACCCGACCCTGATCGATGCCGAGGGACCGCGAAACCGACTAACTATGGCCGAGGGGAACTGGGCCTACGACCAACGATGAGCAATCGGGTTGCCGGGGGGCTCTTGGCTGTGCTCCTCGTCATTTGTGGTCTACTCAGTTGGAGGATTTGGGTGTTGACCGCCGGGGATCTCCTCGATGAAGCCCCTCCTCTTGCTCAGTCACCCTCGGGCGACGACGGAGCTGCAGCAGCCTTTCTGAAGGCATGGCGAGGCAACGAAACTGCCGACTACATCGCGTTTGCCGACGTCGGTCTAAGCGGAAACGGCGTGGCTGCCAGCACCGAAGACATCATCGTCCAACGCAACGGCCAACGTTTGATCAATCGCGACAACTCGATCATTTACGAGCGTGACGGCGAAACCGAGACCTGTCGTCGAACTTTTGAGGAACTGTTCTGCACTCCCCCATCGCCGAAGGCCTCATTGGCCGAACGGGAGGCGGATGTCCAAGCACTGTTCTTGGGGGATGAATGGAGCTATCGCGCTCGATACTCCGATGAAGCCAACTGTTTCGACCTGAAGCTCGACCTGTCCAAGGGCTCGCTGGTCCCCGAGTTTGGGTTGGAGTCCACCTACTGCTTCGATGCCGCTACCGGCGCGCTGAGATCGCGGCTGGTCGAGCGGGTAAACCGGTCTGAAAGCTACATCGCCAGTGACATATCTAACGTCCCGGAGGAAAGCGAGCTTCGAGGGGTGTTCCCTGAAGCCATCCTCGAGCGATTCTTCCAGTGATTACCACCCCTGTTCCACAGTCGGTTGAGCCGCGCCGATTCCTCGGCTGGCGGATGGTTGGCTTGGCCATCTTGGCTGGTGCCTTTACCGGACCCGGTCAGACGGTGGGTGTTTCGGTCTTTATTGATTCCTTCATTGCCGATCTCCAGCTGAGTAGAGATCAAGTCTCGTTGGCATACCTGATTGGCACGATGGTTGGCGCTACCGCCATGCCCGTTGTCGGTCAACTGATCGATCAGTACGGCGTTCGGCGAGCCCAATTGGTGATCGCATCGCTGTTTGGTTTGGCCTTGCTCAATATGTCGTTCGTGCAGAGTTGGATCTGGTTGACGGTCGGGTTTGTCTTCATCCGGATGCTGGGGCAGGGCAGTCTTTCCATGGTGTCGACGGTGACGGTGGCGGTGTGGTTCGACCGGCTGAGAGGTCGCGCCATCGGGTTTACCGGCATGGGTGTTGCGGCGGGAATTGCTTTGACCCCCATCGTGCTGAACCAGATCATCAACCAGTTCGGCTGGAGGGCAACCTGGAGGATCGCGGCCATCGCGGTCCCAGCGGTTCTGCTGCCCGCAGCCTGGTTTTTCCTGGTGAGTCGGCCAACCGATGTGGGACAGGTGCCCGACGGCGTGGTCTACCAGGATGAGGACGGAAACGCCGCCGCCCCAAACTGGGGCTATAACCGCTCTGAGGCGATCCGAATCCCGAGCTTCTGGGTGATCTTGGCGGTCACCACGCTCACGTCGATGCTGATCACTGGTCTGAACTTCCATGCGATCAACCTCTTTGTTCAGAACGGTCTCTCCAAGGACGAGGCAGCACTGATGTTCCTGCCGCAGATCTTGGGGGCATCGGGGTCCGGCCTGCTCCTGGGAGCCCTGGTTGACCGCACCAACGGCCGGCTACTCCCGGCGGTTTCCATGCTTGCGCTCACGGGGAGTCATCTGCTGGCAACTGTTCTGAATTCAACGTCGCTGGTCATCATCTACGCATTGAGCCTTGGGGTGACGGCCGGGTTCGCTCGCACGGTTAGTTCGTCGTTGTTGGCGAAGTGGTTTGGTTCCGCCCACATCGGATCGCTCAACGGTCTTCTGACTCTCATGGGGGTCGCAGGTTCTGCGCTCGGGCCAATCACGCTCTCGATCGCGCAGGGTCGGCTGGGTTCCTATGCCTCAGCTGCGCTCCTGCTCGCCGCTCTGCCTGCGCTGGCCGCCGTCGCTGCGATGGTGGTGACGCCGCCTCCGAGCCGAGCGGCAGCCTAGATAGGCTGCAGTCGTGTTCGGTGACAACATCCTGCCCTCACTGGTGCTGGCCCTTGGCGGAGCACTGGCCGTTGGAACGTTGGTGGCGTTGATCAAACCACCGACCAATCCTAAGGACGGAAGTCTGGTGAAGCCGCCACTGAAACGGAGCTTGGTTCAGATCGTGATCGGCTCGTTTGCGTCGCTTTGGGCTCTCGTCAGCATGATGAGCTAACGATTGTTTCTTCGCCCTTAGTCCAGCTGAACGAACACGGCGGGAGGCGGTGCGTCAGGAGATCCCGGATTAACCGTGGGACCCTGGGTGCCTGGCTGCTGACTAGCGGCGACAACGCCGACTAATGCGAGGCACGCAGCTGCGCCGAGGATCGCCTGGAATACCAGCCCGGTTGTCCGGCTGCGCTCGGGGACGCTGTGGGATGAGGTGGCAATCGTGACGTTGCTACGACGCGACGGGAGGCGCTCGGTGCGGCGGAACTGAATCCGCTCGCGACCCTTGGCCGTGGACCGGGTCATCGTCTCGGTTGTGAACCTCTCGGGGTCGAGCATAAAAAGTTCCTTGCGCTTGGTTTTGCTATCGACCAACTACACCCTCAACTTGAGGCCCCCAGTCGCTTTACCCAGCTATGCGACAGGGTCGGTCTTGGTTACATCGCTGGGATGGCGGTCGACTCGCTGCTTGACTCGAACTTAGGTTCAAGTTCTAGGGTGGCCCTAGTGCCCAGCACATGAGCGCCACCAACAGGAGGAACCCTTGAAAATCACTAAAGTCCGCGCCTTTCAGAAAGACTTGCCCTACAGCGGCGGCGGGCTTGCGATGGGAGATCGCTCCGCGGACCGGGGAGAGATCTTTGACACGTTCAACAGCACCGTTGTCGTCATTGACACCGATTCCGGGATCAGTGGTGTCGGGGAGTCGTGCCCGTGGGGAACGATGAACATTGGCGCCCTTCCTGCCTTGCCGAGTCTTGCCGAAGCGTTGTTGGGTAAAGATCCTCGCGATGTCCACACGATCGAACGGGCCATGGATGCGGCTATCGAGCAAAACTCGTATGCGAAGAGCACCGTCGACATGGCATGTTGGGACATCCTTGGCAAGAGCGCTGGCATGCCCGTCTACAGACTGCTCGGTGGCATGCAGATCGACGGTGCGCCACTGTATCGGTGCGTCATGGAACAGGAGCACGACCAGATCCGCTCCGAGATGGAGCAGTACCGGGCCGCTGGCTACAAATTCTTCAAACTCCGGGTCGGCATTGAACCGGAGAAGGACATCGCACTCATCCGTTTCGCGGCGGGGCTTGCCCAGCCCGGTGAAGTTGTCTACGCCGATGCGAATTGCCGTTGGACCCTTCACGATGCATTGAGGGTCGTGCGAGCTGTCGATGATCTCGACATCATGATCGAGCAGCCCTGCCTCACCTACGAAGAGTGTCTGCATGTTCGGTCCCGCACAAACCTCTCGATGAAGCTTGACGAGCTCGTGACCGACCTATCGATCGCAGAGCGGATGACACGAGACCTCATAGCTGACGTCGCCTGCGTCAAGATGTCCCGAGTCGGCGGGCTGACAAAGGCACGCAGGATCCGTGACTATCTCGTTGACCACGGGATCAAAGTCGTGACCGAGTGCATGATGGGCGGCGAAGTCGTATCCGCAGCAGTGTCCCACTTTGCCGCGTCCACCCCGCCAGAACTCCTGTTCAATACGACGGACCTGCACTCGTACCACACCGAGCCAACCGGTACGCCGGCGCCACCAACTTCAGATGGACGGATGTACTGCCACGACACCCCTGGGCTCGGTGTCGAACCTGACTTCGACAGCCTTGGCGACCCAGTAGCGGTGTTCGAATAGGAGGACTGCATTGACTGCCAAGAATCTCACGATCGGCGAGACGGCGCGGCGAGCTGGCGTCGCCACCTCTGCGCTCCGGTTCTACGAACGCCGCGGCCTTATCCACTCGATGAGAACTGAAGGGAACCAGCACCGGTACGGGCGCGAGGTTCTTCGCAGGGTCTCGGTGATTCGGATTGCTCGAGCAGATCCCAGATCTGAGCTTCGTCCTCTTCGCTAGTCACGTTCCTCATCGCACCACTCCATCAAGTCAACCTCAGGGATGGTGTTGCGTTGACCACTTGACCCCAAGGCCCATCCGTAGCGAGCCGCAAACTGACCTCCAACCCGGTGAAAGGCGAGGAGGACGAGCCATGAAGCGACGAGCGCCAGCGAGGAGTGAGAACATGGATCGCCCGCACGAGCCGAAACACCGGAACCCCGCCGGAGGCGTCCCCCTGAAGGGGAAAGAACAGTGAGCAGAGCGGAGGCCGTCGGCTCCTCTGCCCGAAGGCAGAGGTGGCGATGCGTGTGGAGGGAGTTGACGACCCCCGCACTACTCGATACATCCGGTGTGGGCGATGACCACCGGTTGTAACTGATGTAACGGTGATGCACCCCGAAACCTTGAGCAGAAAGTTGCCAGAAGATTTGCCCAACAGAGGTCGTTGGCCGGATCGCCAGTGGCTATGGGGCGCGGACCTAAAACTCGTCCGGACCGGGATCGCCGCCACCGGGTGGATCAGGCCGGTAGGCCATGTTCTCAAACCGTGTGAATCGGCCGAGGAATGCCAATTTGACGGTCCCGGTGGGCCCACTTCTGTGCTTTGCCACGATGACTTCGGCCATACCCGCTTCTTGTGACTCGGGGTTGTATTGCTCGTCGCGATAGAGGAAGAACACTGCGTCAGCGTCCTGCTCCAATGAGCCTGACTCACGAAGGTCACTGAGCATCGGACGTTTCTCGGCTCGCTCTTCCAACTTACGGTTGAGCTGGGCCAGTGCGATCACCGGACACTCCAGCTCTCGAGCGAGGATCTTGAGGTTTCGACTGATCTCGGAGACCTCTTGCTGGCGGCTTTCGCTATTGGCTCGACCGCTCATGAGCTGGATGTAGTCGACCGCCACCAGTCCTAGATCGCCCACCTGGCTTTTGAGCCGACGGGCCTTGGCTCGGATCTCCATGATCGACGTCTGCGGGTAGTCGTCGATGAAGATTGGGGTTTCGGCCAGCACACCGGTGGCGTGGGCGATTCTGGTCCAGTCGTCTTCGTTGAGGTTGCCAGTCTTGATTCGGGTCGAGTCGACCTTGGCTTCAGAGCACAGGATGCGCTGGGAGAGCTCCAGGTTGGACATCTCCAACGAGAACAACAGCACCGGATGGCCAGCTTTGGCGATGTTGGTTGATAGGCCCAGCAGAAATGCGGTCTTGCCCATGCCGGGACGGGCGCCAACCACATACATGGCGTTCTTCTGCAGGCCTGCCATGAGCTTGTCGAGGTCAACGAATCCGGTGGGCATGCCGGTGACGGCATCGCCCTGTTCATAGAGCGCTTCGAGGCGGTCCAGGTTCTCACCGAGGAGGTCCTTGATCTCCACCGTGGTGCCGGTGAGACGACGCTGGCCGACGTCGTACATCAACGCCTCGGCCTCATCGATCATCTTGGCGACGTCGTCGGGCACTGCGTAGGCCATCTCCGCAATCTCGTTCGAGACCTCGATCGCCCGCCGTAGAAGGGCCTTCTCTTCCACGATCCGGGCGTACGCGGCCGCGTTGCCGACTGCGGGAACATCTTTCTGGAGGGTGAACAGGACGCTGGGGCCGCCAATTGCGTCGAGCAGTCCGGCTGCGGTCAGCTCGCTCGCGACCGTCACAGGGTCGACGGGCTCGCCGGTGGCATAGAGGGTGGTGATCGCTGAGTAGATATGTCCGTTGGCCGGGCGGTAGAAGTGTTCCTCGTCCAGAATTTCCACCACGTCTGCAATGGCCATCTTGTTGAGCAGCATGGCGCCGAGGACCGAAGACTCCGCCACGAGATCGTGGGGCGGCTGACGCATCTGGTTCTCTCCGGCCATCGTTCCATCCAAGCAGGTAACGCCGGTGGACAACCAGGGCTAGACCCAGGGGAAAAGCCGTGGAAATCCCCCAACTTCAGGGAAAATGTCAGTTATCCACCGACCCGCCATGGGCCGGTGGATAACTGTGGTGTTCTTCAGAGCATACGAACGGGGTGTGACGGCAAGCCGCCACAAACGTTACGCAGCTACAACCTCGACGGTGATCGGGAACTGCACCTCGGCGTGTGGCGAAGCCATCACCGAGTGTGTACCAACCTCTTTGAGGTGCTCGTCGGCGAGCATTTTGCGATCGAGTTCGACCCCGGTCTGCTCGGCCAGCGCGGCCACGATTTCCGAGGCGGAAACCGAACCAAAGAGCTTGCCGTCCGCTGAGGCACGGGCAGCAACGGTGATGGGGCGAGAAACTACCTTGGTGGCAATTTCTTCCGCCGCTTCACGATCTTTGGCGTTCTTCTGACCCCAGGCACGACGCATGGCTTCGGCCTGTGCAGCCGATCCGGCCGATGCCTTCATGGCCTTGCCTTGCGGGATGAGGTAGTTACGGGCGAACCCGTCGGCTACCTCAACAACGTCACCGCGACGACCAACGTCTTTCACTTCTGCGCGCAGTACAACCTTCATTACTCCACACCTTCCGTGATTTCGGTGGTCTCGGTGACCTCTGCCTCGATGGCAGCTTCGACCGATTCAGCCTGGACCTCAACGCCCTCGGGCAGCTCGGTCTCTTCCTCGGGGGCACGATCATCGTCACGAGGACGACGGGGGCCATCGCCTCGGTCGTTACGGCCACGGCGTTGCGTGGTGACACGGTTGGTGTACGAAAGCAGACCCATCTCACGGGAGTTCTTGACCGCACGAGCGATCACACGCTGCTGCTGTACATCGTTGCCATTGACACGACGGCTCTTGATCTTGGCGCGGTCGGACATGAAGCGCTTCAGCAGATCGACGTCTTTGTAATCGACGTACTCGATCTTCTCACTGGTGAGAATGCTGACCTTCTTCTTGCCCCGACGCTTGTTGTCCTTGGGATTCCCGCGCTTACGGGATGCGGCACGTGACATTAGAAGGGCTCCTCATCAGGGTTATATGCGGGGGGTGCGGCCTGTCCGCCTCCGCCGAAGTCTCGGCCCCCAGATTGATTGCTGTAATTTCCGCCGCCTTGGTTACCACCCTGGGGGCTTCCGCCACCCTGGTAGCCGCCTCCGCCGCCATCGTTGCGTTCGTTGCGTTGCACCTGGGCGGTGGCCCAACGAAGGCTGATGGCCACGTCGTCAGCGACGATTTCGACCTTGGAGCGTTTCTCGCCGTTCTGGGTTTCCCAAGAACGCTGGTCGAGCCGACCGGTGACGGTGACACGAGTGCCCCGACCGACCGTCTCTGAAACGTTCGCTGCAAGCTGGTTCCAGCAGCTGACGTCGAAGAACGACACCTGCTCTTCCCACTCGTTTGTGGAACGGTTCTGCCAGCGACGGTTCACCGCAACACCGAAGGAGGCAACTTGGCTGCCACCCTGGGTGAAGCGAACCTCTGGCTCGCGTGTTGCATTACCGGTGACAGTCACCGTGTTGTCTGTGGCCATGAGTTTTCCTCTCAGGCAGTGACTGATGCCAACCCACGACGGTGGGCCTCAGGCAATGGCAGTCGAATGAACTTGTGGCGGATCACATCGTCCGCGAGTCGCAGGGTGCGATCGACCTCATCGAGGGCGTTCGGGGCTGCGAGCTCAAGCACAACGTAGAAACCTTCCCACTTGTGCTTGATTTCGTAAGCGAAGCGACGAACGCCCCACTTGTCGGTTTTTTCCAAAGAGCCGCCAGCCTCTTCTGCCTGGGACGCGATCTTGTTGATCGACGTCTGGACTGCCGACTCATCGAGTTCGGCGGAAAAAATGATCATTAGTTCGTAGGCTCGCATGTTTCGAGCAACCTCCCTACGGATCCGAGCCGGTGCCCGGAGCCCCAAGTTGGGGCAGAGAATATAGCCCTGCGAGGATAGCTGGTCTTATTGCGCTTCACTCGCCTCCCACGCAACGTGGCGAACGACCGCCTCGGACAACAGCTGTGGGTAGACGTGTTGCGCCCACCCACGAAGCCTGCTTCTTCCCCTTCAGGGGGACCCCTCCAGAGCCGGGGGCTGCTCTTTTGCGCTACGTTGCGGAAAAGAGCCCCTCCGGTTCCGCGGAGTCCCCCTGAAGGGGACAAAACAGCTAGCCGTCGTCTCCGTCGTCGTCGCTGTCCGCCTCTGGAACGGTGGTTGCGGGCGTCTCGGGCACGGTGGTCGGAGCGGGAA
>CALHFG010000109.1 GCA_938029215.1 uncultured Acidimicrobiales bacterium
CCATCGGTTTGAACCGACCAGTAGTTGGCCCAACCCTTATACGGGCAGGCACTCTCTGACTCGGTCGGCGTCAGCAGATCCATGCGGACATCGGACTTCGGGAGGTAATAGCGGGTCGGTAGACCGGTTTCGAACAGCAGCGATGACCGGACCGAGTCGGCCACGACCACGTCATCGATCAGAACCCGAACGTGTCGTGACGACGGGAGAATGTCCACTCGGACCTCGGGGCTACGGGGATGAACGAACACTTCGGTGTCTTCCTCATACCAGGCGTCCAACGCATCGAACTCGATTCGAACGTGATCACGAAGGGGTCTGCTGCATGAATAGGTGACATCTGATTAGTGGATGCCGAAGGGTTCCACTGGAAGGATGTACATCATGTCTAAGCGCTATTCGGAAGAGTTTCGTGCTGACGTTGTCCGTGTCGCTCGTAATCGTGGGGCGGGGGTGACGTTGGGACAGATCGCCGCTGATTTTGGGATATCGAAAGCCTCGCTGAGTTTGTGGCTCCGATCGGCTGATGTCGAGGACGGTTCCACGGCCGGTGTCACTGACAGCGAACGATCAGAGAACCGTGAGCTACGGAAACGATTGAAACTGCTCGAGCAGGAAAACGAGGTGCTGCGGCGGGCGGCGGCGTATCTGTCGCAAGCGAACCTGCCGGGAAAATGATGTTCCCGCTCGTCCGAGAGTTAGCTGTTGACGGGATTCCCGTGACGGTGACGTGTGGGGTCCTCAAGCTATGTCGGCAGCAGTATTACCGGTGGCTGGCGTGTCCGGTCACCGCAACCGAACTGACCGAGGCCTATATCGCAAACGCGATCTTTGACGCTCACACCGATGACCCGGAGTTCGGTTACCGGTTCCTCGCTGACGAGGTCCGCCAGGCGGGCTTCGATGTCTGTGATCGGACGGTCTGGCGGATCTGTTCGCAGATGGGCTGGTGGAGCGTGTTCGGGAAGAAGAAGTCCAAAGCGTCTAAGCCGGGCACTGCTGCTCATGACGATCTTGTTCGTCGCACCTTCACCGCTGAGGGCCCGAACCAGGTGTGGTTGACAGACATCACCGAACACTGGACCGGTGAAGGAAAGCTCTACCTGTGCGCTATCAAAAGACCTGTGGTCCAACCGGATCGTCGGATACTCAATCGATGACCGGATGAAAGCCCGTCTCGCTGTGAGCTCGCTCGATAACGCTGTCGCCCAACGTGGCGAGGTTGCCGGATGCATCCTGCACTCAGACAGGGGATCCCAATTCCGGTCTCGGAAACTCCGCAAAGCTCTCGGCCGCCACACCATGGTCGGATCAATGGGCCAGGTCGGCACCGCAGCCGACAACGCCGCCATGGAATCGTTCTTCTCGCTACTGCAGAAAAACGTGCTCAACCGGAAACGCTGGGCCACCCGCGAAGAGCTCCGCATCGCGATCGTCACCTGGATCGAACGCACCTACCACCGGCGCCGCCGCCAAACCCGCCTCGGCCGATTGACCCCAATCGAATACGAGACCATCATGACCCAACCAACCGCACAAGCGGCCTAAACCAAACCTGTCACCTCAACGTGCAGCAGACCCAAGTTCCTCTACCGGAGAATCAAGATGGCACCATGCCCCGTTCGGAATTGTGGTGTCGCTGGCAACGAGGTCATAGCGAGTGCCTTCACCTCGGCTGGGGGAGCGGAGGGTCTCGCCGTTTTCGACCAACTGCAGATCAACGTCGGCAACCGGGAAGTACCAGGCCGGGTAGTAGGGGACTTCCCACACGAGAAGCACATCGCGGCTGTCGACCACGGTCTTGCCGTCGACGACACCGCGGACCCATTTGGGGTTCGGCTCGATCCGAACCCGGGGCTTCTTGGCGGTTTGGGTGCTGTCCATACCCGACACAACGCCACCGAGGTGCCTTTCTCTTCCAACTTGGGTCACGGCTAGCGTTGGTCCATGAGCAGCGAAATCGTGCAGGCCTCCGCTGAGGTCAACGGCCTCCACATGGAGTGGCTCGAACAAGGGACCGGGCCGCTGGCAATCTGTCTTCACGGATTTCCCGACTCGGCCCGATCCTGGCAGCATCTACTGCCCGAGTTAGCTGCAGCCGGCTATCGGGCGGTAGCCCCCTGGACCCGCGGCTACTACCCCACCGGTGTCGCACCCGACGGCCTCTATCAATCGGGGGTCCGTGCTGTCGACGCGTGTCGTCTCCACGAAACACTCGGGGGCGACCGGGACGCCGTCATCATCGGGCACGACTTTGGCGCGGGAGCAGCCAACAGCGCCGCCACAATGGAACCCGATCGGTGGAGCAAGGTGGTCATGATGTCGGTCCCGCCCTACTCCCGATTCCGACCTGCGCTGTTCGACTATGCGCAAAGTCGACGTTCCTCGTACATGTTCTTCTTCCAACATCCGCTGTCTGAGGCTGTCCTGCCCCATCAGGACTGGGCCTACATCCGCGGGTTGTGGGCAGACTGGTCTCCAGGTCTCGATGGCTCAGAACACATCGAACACTTCATCGAATCGGTCAGTCCCACCGGTCACTTGCAGGCCGCCCTCGGCTACTACCGGGCCAGTTTCCAGCCGGATCTCAGGTCACCCGACTTCGCTGACTGGGACGAGGCGGGTGTCGACGGGCCACCCCATCCAACGCTCTACCTGCATGGCCGGGCCGATGGCTGCATCGGAGTCGAGCTCGCCGATGATCTCGAGGCCGAGCTGTCGCCCGGCTCCAGGGTCATCGTTTTCGATTCCGTCGGGCATTTCATGCAGCTCGAAGATCCGGCGCTCGTGAACAAGGTCATTGTCGACTTTCTGCGGGCCGGTTAGCTTCCCTCGGTCGGGATGGAGGAGAAGAACGACCACACCTCCGTGGCCATTTCGATGTCGTGGTTCTGGTTGCCCACGACCCGTTCGAACAGCGGCCGGTAGTGGGCTTCGATGCTGGGTTCGGCGTGGCCGCCGCCGTCGATTCGATACATCGCCACAACAGTCCCCGTTTCGTCCGAGGAGTACAACGAGCGTTGGACTGTCGATTGGTCCTCGCTGTCGATGTCCTCGAAATCATTAACCACTGGAGGGTCGGTCATGCCGTTGCGACCCAACCAGTAGTTCACCGAATCCGCAGCCGACAAGATCGTGCCCCGATCGCTGGCCATCGCTCCACCATCAAAGGGCGCAATCGGATCGGCGGTACCCACCATGAATAAGGCCGAAATGGGACCAGCTGACGACGCACACTGACTAGTGGCTGGCATGCCGGCTGCAATAACGGCGATGCCGGCAACCGAGCTCGCCGACTCTTGGGCGAGACGAATCGCCATGTGGCCACCATTCGAGGTTCCGGTCGCAAAAACTCGGCCCTTATCCACCTGATAGGAAGACCCAACCTGTGTGATAGCTGCGTCGATGAAGGCGACGTCGTCGGTGGTGGGGTTGCCTTGGCCGTCCGCTCGGCAGTCGTTCCAACCGGCATGGCCCGAGGGCCCATCTGCTCCCTGCGGAACGAGCAAGAGCAACCCGTTGTCGTCGGCGACTTCTTGCCAAACCGCGTAGGGCGATGCTGCCCGAGACTCACCGGTGAGATCATCTGTTGAGGACCGGTTGGCATGTAGCAAGACAACGAGCGGTGCGGACGCCTCGGCATGGGCCTGTTCGGGTACATACAAATCGTACGTGCGCTCGACGCCACCAACGTTGATCACATTGTCCTTGAACAGGCCAAACGTCTGCGCAGACCCGCGCCCGCACGACCCCAGGAACGCAATGGTCACGGCCAGCCACAGACGCGGCCACCGGCTGCGACTTCCCACCGCAATCATGTTTCGACGGTAACAGTCAGCCTGGTGCGGGAAGCGTGAAATTACCCATCCATCTGAACGCCAAGATGGTCGACAAAAACGTATGAGCTACTGCGAAGCGCTGCCACCGCATGCACTTCGCGCGGCTCCGCACATTCGAGGGCGGGCCGACAGATGACCGTCGGTCCCACCACCGGAGCATCAGAGGGCCGCCAGCGAAGCTGGCAGGCATCGAAGTTCTGGGCCCGCGCCGTTGGTGCCGCAGTCTTTCTGGCACCGCTCGTAGCCGCCTGGGCTGCCGTTTGGCGCCTACGCGACTACTTCTACCAGCCCCCCGGGATCGCCGGGATTGTGTTGTGGATCCTGCAATCGGTCGTCATCGCATCCATCGTGGCCGGGATTGTGGAACGGATCGCTCGCCGTCTCCTGCCGCTCCAGGTGCTGCTGGGCATGTCGCTCACCTTTCCCGATCATGCTCCGTCGCGATTCAAAGTGGCATTGCGAGCTGGCACCATCAAGAGACTCAGCGAACGCATCCCCGACATTTCCAGCGGGGGAACCGCGTCGGTTCAGGAAGCTGCTGAACACGCGATCCAACTGGTCTCACGATTGGGAAAGCACGAGCGCCTCACCCGAGGTCATACCGAACGAGTGCGAGCGTTCAGTGACCTGATCGCCGTCGAACTGGGATTGTCGGATGAAGATCGCAACAAGCTGGCCTGGGCCGCCATGCTCCACGACATTGGCAAACTTGCCGTACCGGCCGACATTCTCAACAAGGACAGCCGCCCCACCGACGCCGAATGGGCCATCCTTGCCTCCCACCCCAGCGAAGGTCTCGCACTCCTGGAACCGTTGCATGACTGGCTCGGTGATTGGCTGCTTGCCACCTCCGAACACCACGAACGCTGGGACGGCGGCGGGTATCCGAACGGTCTCTCCGGACTGGACATTTCGCTGGCGGGACGAATCGTGGCTGTGGCTGATGCGTACGACGTAATCACCTCGCACCGCTCCTACAAAGATCCCCTCTCTCTCGAAGCAGCCCGGAACGAGCTCGTCACCTGCTCGGGCAACCAGTTCGACCCGACGATCGTTCGAGCGATGCTCACCGCGTCCAAGAGCGACAAAACCGGCGTCGCCAAGCTGGCAGGACTTCTGGAGCTGAGAACGATCTCGCAGGCGGTCAGCTCGGTTTCTACCGCACCCGCCGCCGTTGCAGCGTCGATCGTTGCCGCACCCGTCGTGCTCGGAGCGCCCGTCGTTGTCAACAACGAGTCCGCCGCACCCAACCCAGCAGAGGTTGCGTTCGTAGAACCCTCCAACGAGCAATTCACCAACGATCAGTTTCCCGCCGGGTCGGTCATCGTGACGACAACGATCTCACCCCCGGGCGCAGTCACTTCCGCGACGGTTTCGGTTCAGTCGACCATAACCGCACCGGCCGAGACCGGCAGCACGACTACCAGTGCTCCCTCCGTTGGGGCGACCACACCGACACCCGGGCCCGCAACCACGGCAACCACCACGCAGTCGGGCTCGGCCCCAACCGCGGCGCCCACCTCGGCTTCGGTGGCCACCACCACGACCTCTCCGACCACTCCCACGACCACGCCATCATCGAGCAGTAGCACCACCACTACCTCCACCACGACGGCGCCGCAGGATGACTGTGGACTCCTGCGCACCGGCACGACGGCGTTGCCAGGGGCTGATCTCGTCGGTTGCGACATTTCCGGTCTCGACCTGGAAGGGGTCGACCTGCAAGGCGCCGACCTCACCGGCGCAGACCTCCGCCACGCAACGCTGACAGACTTCAACCTGTCGAACGCCAAACTAACCGACGCCCAGATTGACGGCGCAACATTCACCGACGGACAGGCAACCCGGGTGATGGGGCTTCGGCTCAGCGCGAGCGACGTCACCCTGATCAACGTCGATTTCTCAAACTCGACATTGCCGCAAAGCGACTTCTCCGATTCAGACCTGATGAATGTGTCGTTTTCGAATGCTTCCTTGAATGACACCGATTTGTCCGCAAGCCAGCTCGACTTGGTCGTGTTTACTGGTGCGAATCTCACCGGCGCTGAGTTCTCCGACGTCAACGCTGA
>CALHFG010000110.1 GCA_938029215.1 uncultured Acidimicrobiales bacterium
CACCACGGTGTCGAATGGCGAATTTGGGGGCACCGACTTCGCGGCCAACGGCGCGTTGGCCATAGACATCCGCACCCCGAACGATCGCCACTGGCTACTCGACCACGAGACCGGTGAAGTATTGCAACCAGAACCGAAGTAGCGCCGAGAGTGGGAACAGGGCGAGAGGCCCGCAGGCGAGCACTGAGCCTGCTCTGCGAGTCGCAGCTCCCCTGAGGGAACAAAAATTGGGACGGCCGGCGCTGACAGCGCCGGCCGTTTCTCCCTGGTTCCCGCCAGGAAGGGTCAGGACTGGCTTGGGGAGGACATCCTGACCCAACTACGTTCGGTCCCGATCACGGGTGTGTGAGTGCTTTGGTCCTATTGGCCCAGGTGAATGACACTTCTGAACTACGGGGTAGCGAGCCGATAACGTTTCCAGGGCATGATCCCCCGCTTCGACCACACGGATTTCACGGCCGCACAATTGGCTGTGGCCAAGCAAGCACAGGGGCTTTCGGTCACCGTGGCCCTGCCGGCGAAGGATGAGGCAACCACGATTGGCCCAATCATCGAACACATTCGAGTCGAATTGGTCGAGGAGCACCATCTTGTCGACGAATTGTTGGTGATCGACGACAATTCGGTTGATGACACCGCCGCGATCGCTCGGGCGGCGGGCGCTCAGGTTCTGGCTTCGTCGGAGATTCTGCCCGAGTACGGAAAGGGCAGCGGGAAGGGTGAGGCTCTGTGGAAATCGCTGTACGCATCCAGTGGTGATCTGATCTGTTGGTGTGATGCGGATATCCGAAACTACGACAACCGATTTGTGTTGGGTCCACTTGGGCCTCTCCTGACCAATCAGGGCGTCGGTTTCGCCAAAGGGTTCTATCGGCGTCCGTTGCGAGATGACGGCGAGGGTGGTGGCAGGACCACCGAGCTGATGGCTCGGCCGCTCATCGCGGCGCTGTTTCCACACCTGAGTGGTCTGGTGCAGCCACTTTCGGGCGAGTTTGCCGGGCGACGTAGCCTCCTTGAACAGGTGAGCTTCAGCCAGGGTTATGCGGTTGACCTGGCGCTACTGATAGATCTGACGGCCAAATTCGGGAACGACATTCTGGCCCAGGTAAACCTTGGCAGTCGAATTCACCGCAATCGACCGCTGCGAGACCTCGGACCGCAGTCCGCCTCGATCCTTGGGATGGCACTGCGGCGGGCGGGCGTCGAGTCGGTTCCAGACCGCATGCAGCTCGTTCGGCCACAGATGGGCGACGCAGAAGTGGCTGTGGGTGATCGACCCTCCATCGGCTCGATTCGAGATTCTCAGCGCTAGGCGTGAGGGGCAAGCAAGAAAGCTACGTCGCGGCTGCTAGCGCTCGCTTCCGTTCGGCAGCCTCAGCAAGGCGGCGCTGCTGCCGGCGTGACCAGAGCGACATCTCAGACATCGACTTCAGTTCTACCAATGCAGTTGCAACTACATGCCATGGGTCGTCGTCGCTGGTCTGCCGCTCGGTGGCATCAAGAACTGCCTGATGTGCCATTGGCAGGGGCCGATCCGATAACAGGTGAACCAACTCGACCAGCCGGCCGGTGGGGCTTTCAACAAAGGGCGTCATAGGTGTCATCGGCTTGTTCCTGTTCAACTAGGTAGAGCACACGACATCCTGTTTCTTACTGGTCTGTATCGGCGAAATGCCCACTGTGACTTGAGCCATCATCCAGTATTTCCCCCCACAAAGGCCTGTAACCTCCTGCGGTGGCCCTCAGAACTGACCTACGCAACCTAGCGATCGTCGCCCACGTCGATCACGGGAAGACGACGCTGGTCGATGCCATGCTTCGCCAGACCGGATCCTTCCGAGCGAATGAAGACGTGGCCGAGCGGGTCATGGATTCTGGCGACCTCGAGAAGGAAAAGGGAATTACGATTCTCGCCAAGAACACATCGGTTCGCTACAACGACGTCACGCTCAACATCGTCGACACACCTGGTCACGCGGACTTCGGTGGCGAAGTCGAACGTGCGCTCACCATGGTCGACGGTGTCGTCCTCCTCGTTGACGCTGCCGAGGGCCCTCTCCCCCAGACTCGTTTCGTGCTGCGCAAGGCACTTGCTCGCGAGCTGCCGGTCATCCTCCTCATCAACAAAGTCGACCGCCCCGACGCTCGTGTCTCCGCAGTTGTCGATGAGGTGTACGAGCTCTTCCTCGACATCGACGCCCGCGATGACCAGATCGACTTCCCCATCGTGTACGCCTCGGCCAAGGACGGCTGGGCGACCACCGAGGAGGCTACGACGGGCGAAGACCTCACTCCCCTGCTGGAGTTGCTTGTTTCCTACCTGCCAGCCCCGAGCTATGAAGAGGGACACCCGCTCCAGGCCTGGGTCACCAACCTGGACTCATCTCCCTACGTCGGTCGTCTGGCACTTTGCCGTGTGATGAACGGGACCCTCACCAAGGGCCAGTCCGTTGGCCTCAGCCGTGTCGATGGAACCGTCAATCGGGTCAAGCTCACCGAGATGTATCTCACGAAGGCGCTCGAACGAGTTCCCTCCGAGTCCGCTGGACCGGGCGATCTTGTGGCGATCGCTGGCATCGAAGACATCCTGATCGGCGAGACCCTGGTAGACGTCGACAATCCCACGCCGATGCCGGTCATCAGCGTCGATGAGCCGTCGCTGTCGATGACGATTGGAATTAACACATCGCCGCTTGCCGGCAAGGAAGGCCAGAAGCTCACCGCTCGGATGGTGAAGAACCGTCTGGACGCCGAACTCGTAGGCAACATGAGCCTCCGTGTGCTCGGTACCGAGCGACCCGACGCCTGGGAGGTTCAGGCCCGTGGCGAACTGCAGCTCGCAATCTTGGTGGAGCAAATGCGCCGTGAGGGCTTCGAGCTGACCATCGGCAAGCCTCAGGTTGTCACCCAAGAGATCGATGGCGAACTACACGAGCCGGTGGAACGGGTTGTCATCGATGTTCCTGAAGATCACCTTGGTGCGGTCACCCAGCTCCTCGCAGCCCGCAAGGGATCCATGGAGAACATGGTCAACCACGGCACCGGTTGGGTTCGCCTCGACTACCTCGTTCCGGCCCGTGGTCTCATCGGGTTCCGCACCGAGTTCATGACCGAAACCCGCGGTACCGGCGTTCTGAACCAGAGCTTTGAGGGCATGCGGCCATGGTTTGGCGATCTGCGCACACGCCGGACCGGCTCTCTGGTTGCGGATCGCAAGGGCCCAGTCACCGCGTACGCGCTCATCGGCCTGCAAGAACGTGCGCAAATGATGGTCAGCCCTACCGATCCCACCTACACCGGGATGATCGTGGGCGAGAACAGCCGAGCCGACGACATGGACGTCAACGTGTGTCGGGAAAAGCAGCTGACCAACCACCGTGCGGCCGCTTCCGATCAGACCGTCAAACTGACACCACCCAAGGTGTTGTCGTTGGAACAGGCGCTCGAGTTCATCGCCGATGACGAGGCTGTTGAAGTCACCCCCGAGAGCATCCGGCTTCGCAAGACCGAGCTCGACCCCACCGAGCGGGCCAAGGTGGCCAAGAAGCGCAAGGCCGATCGTCTCGCCGAGGCTGGGGCCTAGGTACTGCTAGACCGTCTCGGTTTCCGATTCAGTCAGCCGTTCCGACAGTTGAAGATTCCCTCTGCCCTCCGCCTTGGCGGTAATCAGTGCTGCATCGGCTTCGAGGACGAGGACTGAGAACTCGGTCGAAGTCTCGTCGCCCATGGCAAGACCGCCGCTAACTCCCAGATCGGTGTCGGGAAACTCGGCGTCGAGGTGGTGGCGCAGTCCGGTGAGAACGCGATTGGCGCTAGCTACGCCTTCGTCAAGACTGCCGACGGGTAGCGCCACAACGAACTCGTCTCCACCGAGGCGACCCACGAGATCGCGATCCCGGGTGAGGTCGGTGAGAGCCCCAGCAACAGCCACGAGCGCCCTGTCCCCGCGATGATGCCCAAACTTGTCGTTCAGGCCCTTGAAGCCGTCCAGGTCTAGCACAAGTACCGCCAGCCGGTCATCACCGCGTAGCCGGCTTAGCTCTCGCTTGCCTCGCCGGGAGATTTCGCGTCGATTGGCGAGGTTGGTTAGCGGATCCGATGCGGCTGCCTGTTCGAGCTCACCGATTGGTTCGCTGACCCACCACAGGATTCCCAGCGCAACGAGAACAAACAGGCCCGCCCCGAGAGTGATCGACAACGTCATCCGTTGCTGCCCAGCCACGATCGCGGTGAATTCGGCCTCGGACGCCCGGACCACGACATCCCACGCGAGGCCCTGGTCAGCAGGAATTGATTGACGGAGCACGAGATCGTTGCCGTCTTCGCCGACGACCCTGTTGACGGAGCGGCCGCCGCCACTGACCGCTTCTGGAACATCCAACTCGTCGGTAGACAAAAGGCGCACCGAACCGTCGTCTTCAACCGACACCTGTTCTTCGTAGCGGGAAGGGGCGGCAACAACGGTGCCACCAGAAACGACAAAGGCCTCGCCGGTCTCAGTGCTGGACATCTCATCCAAGAACTCGGAAAGACCGGACAGCTCGACATCGACTCCAACGACCGCGACGATCTCGCCGTCCACCCGCACCGCCCGACTGGCGGTAACCCCTGGCTGCTGAGACGAGAAGAACACATACGGTTCGGTCCACGCGATCGTTCCGGTGTCCTGTGCTAGCTGGTACCAGGGCCGAAGAGTTGGGTTGTAGGTGTCCTCGAGCAAGGTTTCGGTAGACGTGAGTTCAAACGACTCGTCGAAATGCTCGACCGAGACCGTGCGCTGGTCAGCAACGGAAATTCGTTTGGTCCGGTACCCGTCACCCTCGGTCGCCACGAACACGAACGAGCCGTCTGGATACCCCACGAACGCTCCGGTCATCTGGGGCATGACAGAGAGTTGTGTGTACAGATAGCGCTCGAGGCCGGGGTTCGATGTCTCGACCAGGCCCGCGGCCAGAAGGCGGGCCGTCACCTCCACAGACTGCTCCGCGGGGTCTAAATGGCGCAGGATCGACTCGATCGTGGTCTTGCCATCCCGAGCGATTGCGTCTTCGGCCACGGCGATTGAACTCTGTCGAGCTGAGAACCCACTAATGGCCACCGCGATCAACTGAATCAACACGATCAACGAAAGCGCGACAACGATGTACTTGCTTCTCTGCGAGCGCGGGAGGGAAATCTTGAGCGGCATTGCAATGGCTATCGATCAAGATGCTCCCCAACTTGAGCCGCCCGATGGCGATCGGGCTGTCGCGTCTGCCCACAAGGGCTCCGGTACTTGCCAAACCGTGATGCTAGGAATCGTGTATCAGGAATCGAGGCTGGCGTGCCCATCAACGAATGCAACGGTGTGACTCTGGCCCGGATACCACCCCAGGTTGATTTGAAACGGGATTCTGACCTTTCCCGATGAGCCCTGCTCCTCGAGGATTTCGGGTGCGTAGGGAAACTCCACGTGTGCCCACACCTCGGAGGGTTTCGTCACGGTAGGAATCTGCTCGAGGAGCCGAGTCTCCCGGTTCTCCTCCATAGCCCAGGTGGGAACGAGACCCTCGTAGTGCGCCCACAACTGAGCCGTGAGTGGCTCACATATCTCCAAACCGGCAGCCAAGAACTGTTGACGGGCTGACGCGAGAGCGGGCGATTCTTCCGGCCAAAAGATAGCGCCGGCGATCAGCTGGTCGAGGCGCCGCTTGACAGCGCCCAGATCGTCGTACGCCATGGCGAGACTGTACTCAGAGCCCGAAGTGGGAGTCGAACCCACGACCTACGCTTTACAAGAGCGTCGCTCTAGCCAACTGAGCTATTCGGGCGTGTGCGCCGAATCGGCACAGCGCATTAGTTTACTTCCAATCGGCTCTGGGCCGGTTCCAATAAGGGCCGTTTGAAGATCACCGGGAGCAGGTGGAATTGCTTGACCGGCGTTGTGACGGTGACCACCGACTGTCACGGCTAAGATCAGGGCCTATGAATACCGGAGCACATGACGCTGGTGGCGGTTTTACTCAGTCGGTAGGGACCAACGCGGCCCGCGGGATCGGAGTCATCCTCGCAGCGGTGCTCGTTGGCTTGGGCCTGATGGCCTTGGGTTACAGCGACAGCACCGTTGTTGCCGACGCTGGCGATGGCGGCTCAGCTCTCGTTTCTGGAGACGACGACGGTGGCGATGACGGCAGCGGCGACGACGGATCCGACGATGGCAGCACGGTCGAAGAGACCACCACGACCACCGCAGCCCCAACAACCACCACGACCGAGCCAGCCCCTGTTGCTCGTCCGGCAGCTGACGTGACGATCGTCGTGATGAACGCAGCCGACGGCAAGCCTGGCATTGCCGGACGCACCACGGGAGTTCTCGAAGACGCGGGCTATGCATCGCTCACCCCTCGTGACGCTGGCAAGGACCAAGAGACAGCGATTCAGTACATCGAGGGATACGAAGGCGACGCGCTTGCGGTCGCGGAAGTCTTTGGCCTCGATGAATCAGTGGTGGAACCGTTCCCGGCTGAGCCCAACATCCGGGATGCCGCCCACGTCGACGGCGCCCAGATCGTGGTCTTCGTCGGTCTCGACGACAAAATCGACCTGTAGTAGCCGCGACTCGCCTCCGAAGATCGAGGCGTCGACGGCTGCACTAAGCTTGCCTCTATGGCCATCACCCCGTCAGGCTCGAGTGAACTAGAACCGACCTCAGGCTCTCTTGTTGCTCGCGTTGCCGTAGGCATCGTCGGAGCCATCGTGGTGTTTCTGATTGCCAAGTGGATACTGGGCTTTGTCTTCACGATCGTGAAGTTTGGTGTCTTCCTAGCCGTTGTAGCTGGCGTGATCTACGCCATCGGGCAGTTCACGAAGAAGGACTAGCCCAGGTCATCCAAAGTCGGCTTGGGAGTGCGCTGCCGCACGACTTCAAAACATGCGGCCGATCCAGCCATTGCAACGTTCAGGCTATTGAGCTCTCCCCGTAGCGGCAGGCTGGCGATCACGTCGACTCGCTTGCGTACAAGCTGAGACAGGCCTGAGCCTTCGGCGCCGAGAACCAGGGCGACGGGTCGGTCATTGGTCATGTCCAGGTCGAACAGGTTTGTTTCACCATCGGCGTCGAGGCCGACCGTCAGCACCCCAGCATCCGACAGCTCCTGGATCGCCGTTGGAATGCCACCGACCAGTGCCATCGGAACATGTTCGATAGCTCCCGCCGCGGTCTTGGTCACAGTGGCCGACACGTGAACCGCTCGATGCCGCGGCATCACGATGCCGGTCACACCAGCGCACTCGGCAGTACGGATGATGGCACCCAAATTTTGCGGGTCCGTGAGACCATCGAGGACCAGCAGGAACGGCGCTCTTGGTCGAAGTAGATCGTCCAGGGACTTGTCGTCCAGCGGCTTGGCGCGAGCCAGAACCCCTTGGTGACTCATGGTCAGCGCTTCAGCGTCGAAACGTTTGCGGGTGACTGCTTTCAGCGGGATCTTCAGATCCGCAGCCAGCTCTCGGATGTCGGTGAGGATCTCCGCGGCATCCAACTCTTCGATCATGAAAATCTCTTTGACTGGGCGTCGCTGAGCTAGCAACAGCTCACGGACGGCCTGTCGACCTTCTACCTGATCGCCGCCAAGGCCTTTGCGAGGCGCCTGTCGACGCTGCTTGGGTTGGCGGTCGCCACCGCCGGCACGGGGGCGGCCGCCTTTGGCCCGGGCCGGACTCGCGGACGGACGGGCGCCCCTCTCAGGCTTTTGCCGTGCCCCAGCCCCTTTGGGCTTCCCGCCCTTGCCTCGGCTGCTTTGGTTGTTGCGGGATGCGCCCCGCTTGCTTGGACTCACGATGACTCGCTCTCGACCGAGCCCCTCGGCCCGACCAGTAATGCCGATGCGAAACACTGGACACCCTCGCCCAACGCGCTCACACCCTCGGTTCTCTTGCCCTTCAGTGTGACAGGCCCGCCCGCTGCCTCCGACAGGTTGAGTTCCATGGTCTCGCGGTGTGGGGCGATCTTGGGAGCGTCGAGCACGACCGTGCAGTCAGCGTTAAGCAGCGTCCACCCAAGGTCGCGGAGTCGCTGCGACGCGAGCCGAAGGAGCTCGATGCTGTTGGCACCCTCGAATTGAGCGTCGGTGTCGGGAAACATGCCCCCAATGTCGCCCACACCCGCGGCGCCCAGCATGGCGTCGATGACTGCATGTGCGACCACATCCGCGTCGCTATGGCCGGTGAGGCCAACGGTGTCGAAGAACTCAACACCGCCCAAAACCAACTGGCGAGATGGGTCCTCAGACCAGGAATGAACATCGAAGCCCTGCCCGATGCGAATGTTTGGAATCGACGTGCTCACCCCAGCAGTATCTCTGCCAGAGCAAGGTCTGCGGCAACGGTGACCTTGATGTTCTGCGGATCGCCATCTACGTGATCCACCTCTACTCCTAAGGCATCGACCAGGGAGGCGTCGTCAGTAGCGTCGCCGCCGGCGGCGTGAGCCCGTTGAATTGTCTCAAAAGAGAACCCCTGGGGCGTCTGCACAGCCAGAAACTGGGATCGGTCGACGCTACCGCCCTCAACCCGGCGGAGAGAATCGGTAACCGGGACGACAGGAATGGCGGCGAGATGGCCGGCTTCCAGGCTCGAAAGAACCGCCGCGCTCACGCGGTCGGACACTGCGGGACGAGCCGCGTCGTGAATCAAGACGTGTGTTGGGTCAAAAGCCGCCGCAGCCCGCAGACCGTTACGTACCGAGTCTGCACGGGTCGCTCCCCCGGCCACCACCAGGGCTGATCCGGACCGATGCTCCTCTAGCAGTTCAGGATGGGCGACGACCACTACATGCTCCGCGACCCGGCCCATCGCGGCCACCGACCAATCGAGTAGTCGCTTGCCTGCAACCGCGAGCAGTTGCTTCGGCAGTGGGTCGCCCAGGCGGGTTCCCTTCCCCCCGGCCACGACGATTGCGACAATACTCACCCCACCAGGCTACCGACCTCGCTGACCTCGGACTGATGAACGAGAGCTGAGGAGGGAAACTGTGACATCCTGCACTACGAGATGTACGGTGGTGAGGTGATAGATCCTGCCTTGTTGGCCGACGTCGAGCTCTTTTCAGGCTTGGACGAGGAAACCCTTGCGGTGATCGCCGCACAGTCAGAGCTGCGAAAGCTTAAGCGCGGCGATGTCCTGTTTAGCGAGGATGACGAGCCCGATGAGCTGTTCGTCACCACCTCTGGCCGAGTGGCGATGGTAAACCGATCCATCGACGGTCGCGAAAGCGTTGTCGCTCTTATGGAAAAGGGCGACCTCTTCGGTGAGATGCCGCTGTTCGATCAGCGAAACCGCTCTACAGACGGTCGTGCCCTCGAGCCCTCTGAGGTCCTGGTCATTCCGTATGGCCCTCTCAAGAAGCTCTATGAGGAATATCCAGAACAACTGTGGCGGGTCGTTGCACTGCTCGCCGGGCGTCTTCGGGCGATGGACGGCGTCCTGGCCGACTCTGTGTTCCTCGATGTCACCGGCCGGACCGCCAAACGGCTGTTGGAAATTGCCGGAGACACCGACGATTTCGCGCTGCCGGTTACCCAAGAAGAGCTGGCCGGAATGGTTGGCGCAAGCCGTGAACGGGTCAACAAGGCGATCGCCAGCTTCGTCCGGCTCGGTTGGATCGAACAGCGCGATCGCCGCTACCACATCCGCAACCGCCAACAACTCGAACTTCGAGCAAGATAACGGATCGCGTTCGCCACGCACCGCCAGAGGCGAGGCACGGGGCGTACGTTGCCGCCGCGCCAGCAAGGCAGCACAACCGATGATCGAAGGCTGTCTGAGCAGAGCGAGGCTGAAGCGACCCGACCAACTCAGAGATCACTGAGCCCAGCGACCGCTCAGAACTACTACGTCGTTCGCCACGCACCGCCAGAGGCGAGCGGAAGCAACGAAAAAAGAGCTAGCCGCGTTGGAGGCGGTCGAGGATTGACGTTTCGACGAGTTGGGTGAG
The DNA here is from genome assembly GCA_938029215.1 of uncultured Acidimicrobiales bacterium. Taxonomy (GTDB): domain Bacteria; phylum Actinomycetota; class Acidimicrobiia; order Acidimicrobiales; family SZUA-35; genus JABDIY01. Next base: position 9,974 of record CALHFG010000110.1, read on the forward strand.
GCTTTCCTTCACGCTGCGGGCCCGGAACGGGTCGATGCCGTCGATCTCTTGCAATTCGGCGGCACTCGCACCAAGGATCGAGTCGAGGTTTTCGAATCGTTCCACGACTTCGTCGACCATGGTGGCTGTGAGGCGGGGAACCTTCGACAACAGACGATAACCACGCGATTCCAGGGCTCCGTCGAGTTCGGTGACCGAGGCGGAAAGGTGAAGGGTTTTCGCCAGCAGTTCTTCGTTGAATAGGGCATCGTCGCTGAGCCCTGCCAACGCATCCATAGCTTGTTCGATGTGGAAGCCTGCGTCTTCGGTGAAATAGTCACGAATCAGAAGGCGGCGATCATCGATCACGCCCCCCATGAGCTCTTCCAACTGGAGTCGGACGAGTCGACCGTCAGACCCAAGCTCCACCAGGTTGCGCTCGATCTCCTTGGCAATACGAGCAACCATCTCGGTGCGTTGCAGGACTTCCACCACGTCCCGTAGCGTCACCAGGTTTTCGACCTCGAGCGCCGACAGGTTGGCGGCAACACTGGCGAGGCGACTCCGGTAGCGTTCCAGTGTTTGAATGGCCTGGTTTGATCGCTCAAGCAGGCGACTGACCGGTTCGAGTGAATGCCGGTCTTCAGAGATATAGATCTGGATCTCTTTGCGGCTCTGTGAAACGGCGACCACGGCGACATCAAGCGACCGGGCCACACGCTCGGCCGTGCGATGGCGGGTGCCGGTTTCGGTTGTCGGAACATTTGGATTCGGCACCAAATGCACGTTTGCCCTGGCTATGCGGGTGGCATCGGGATCCAGGATGATCGCTCCATCCATCTTGGCGACCTCGGCCAGACGTTGCGGGGTGAACGCAGAATCGAGCAAGAAACCACCCGAACAGATGTTGAGAACCTCGGGGCTATCTCCAACGACGATGAGCCCGCCACGCCCTGACTGCAGGACTCGGTCTAGGCCTTCGCGCAACGGGGTGCCCGGCGCGATCTGAGCAAGTACACGAAGTAACGCTCGCTCAGAATTGTGTCCCATCCCCCAATTGTAGGCGCTTGCGGACCAGGGCGTCAGACTGATATTCCCATCAACACCTGGACGGCGTCGAGCACCGATTCTGCACGGTGGAGGCGCAACCCCGTGGGCCCGTCGGGACACGAAGGTGCCACGATGCAGTCGGTGAAGCCGAGGCGCTGGGCCTCAGCTAATCGGCGTTCCATGGTGGCCACCCGCCGAAGCTCACCGCTCAAGCCGATCTCCGCGCAGGATGCCATGGTGGCGGGCACCGGAACCTCACGAGCGGCCGACACCATGGCCAACAACATGGCGAGGTCGGCGCCCGGGTCGTTGATCTTGGCTCCCCCGGCTACCGACACCAGCGCATCAAGGCCCGAGAGCATGTTGGACAACTTCTCTTGCCCGACGCTGTTGACCAGGTTGAGCCGTCCCGTGGGGACACCATGGGCAGTGAGGGTCGTCCGGTCGCTGGATTTGCGGACCAGAGCCTGGATCTCGACCATCAGCGGACGGCGACCGTCGAGAACCGGCACCACCGCAGAACCTGCCAGCGCAGGATTTCGATCGGCCAGGAAACGAGCGCTCGGATCTTTGACCGGACGCAGACCGGTGCCAACCATCTCGAAGAGGCCGGCTTCGCTGGTTGGACCAAAGCGATGCTTGACCGAACGAAGAAACCGAAGGTCGTTTCGGCGATCACCATCAAAGCTGAGCACGGTGTCGACCATGTGTTCGAGCGTTCGGGGGCCGGCCAGTCCCCCATCCTTGGTGACGTGCCCAATGAGCAGGAGCGACACATTGTGTTTCTTGGCCGCGTCTGAGAGCTGACTGGCGACGTTCCGTAGCAGCGTGGGCGACCCCGGGGCACCGCTGTCCTCTCCGCTGTTGAGCATCTGCACAGAGTCGACCACCACCATTTGCGGCTTGTCATCCCGCATGACCTGGATGACCTTGCGGGTATCAGTGGTGTCGAGAACGAAGAGCGACTCGGGAATATCGCGGTTGTGAATACGGCTGGCGCGCGCCGCAACCTGGGCGGGCGCTTCCTCACCGGTGACGAGCACCACGCTGGCGCCAGTGCGGGCGATTCGAAGAGCGAGCTGCAGTGTGAGCGTGCTCTTGCCGATTCCGGGCTCACCCGACAGCAGAGAGACCGAGCCGGGCACGAACCCGCCACCGAGAACGCGGTCTATCTCTTCCACGGTGGTCGGGACGGGAATGGACTGTGCCTGGTCGACCTGCGCAAGCGGCACGAGGTCGACCCCACCGAGTGTTTGCATCTTGGCCGACGGCTGATCAGGAATACTGTGCCATTCGCTGCAGCCAGCACAACGACCCTGCCACTTGGCGTGCCCGTGGCCGCAGGAGGAACAGTTGTAGGACGTCGATTTGCTCATGTCACCATCCTCGATCCAGGGTGTGACAGAGTTTCGAGACGCCGTAGCCCGGGGCCGGGACAGGCCTCGCTCGGCGCGACTCCTGCGTGATTACAGCGTGGCTTCAGCGGCGGGCTGGTCAGGCACATCGAAGCTGCGCAGAATGCTGTGGCCCCGAGCGTCCGCGGCTTCTGCCTCCGGTGCGAACCACGCCGTTCGATATCCCAGCTTCCGGGCTTCATCCAGGATGGCCAGCTGGTCGTCCACAATCAGGATGTTGCCCGGAGGTTCGCCGGTCACCCGTCGAAGCACTTCAAAGATCGGGCGATCAGGCTTGCGCACACCAACCGCTCCGCTGACGACCCACGGGTCGACCAACGTGTCGAGGTTGTGCTTCTGGCGGAGCTTGCGGGCCCACGCCGCCGAGTCGTTGGTGAGACACGCAACGCGTACTTCACGATCACGCAGGGAACGCAGGAACTTCACGACGCCCGGTTTCAAGGCGTGCTTGGACAGGTACTCATCGTCGAGCTCGGCGGTTTCACCGGGAACCTGAACAAGTTGCCAGAAGGTAGACGGTTCAATTCGGCCCAGGCTGAGCTGTCGGGCCCGCCCGGCAATCTCGTCGGCGGTCAGTGGCGAGCCCTTCTCAAAGCAAAAAGGAATGAGTACCTCGTCGATATCAGCAGCGGACCCGTACAGCACGCCCATGCCATCTAAGGCAACCACGGTGGGGTTAGCCGACGGCGCCCCCTCGTTGTCGCTGGTGGACTCGCTAAGGACGATCTCGGGTTCGGCCTTCTTGGGGGCCCGAGCTGACGGGCGCTTGGCGGCTTGTTTCTTGGTGGGTTTTTGCCGAGCCTGGATCAGCCGCAAGATGATCGCAAGTCCGATGAGGAGAGCGATCGCTCCGGACAGGAAGGCGATGCCTAAGGCAACGAGCGCCCCAATTTCCCGGGTGGTGCTCTCGGAGGCGACGTCTACCTGCGACGCACCCGACAGACGAGTCGACCAGAACCGGGTCGTGCTCTCGGAGGCAAGATCGTCGCGCGTGCCATTGGATCTGTCCGGACGCACCTCGCCGGGAAGCGTGACGCCCAGCCGCACCCGGACGTCGGCCGGATTGCCACCGATTCGGGATGCGAATGACTCGAGCGGCTCGCCTAGCAATGTGTCGAGCTCGGAATCAGAGAAGCCCGCCAGCCCCTGAGGATTGATCGTGCCGCTGACCGAATAGGAGATCTGAGCAAAGCTGTTCTCCTTGATCAACGCGAAGTCGGAGAATAGACCCCCGGCGTCGGTGATCTCATCCATCACCACGCTGAACTGATCCGGGTTCGCGAAGGCTTTTCGGGCAAGGATTCGGGTTCGACCGTCGTCTTCGAGCTCGCGTGGCTCAACCACCCAACCCGACTCCCGAGCGTCGGCGAGCGCGAGGCCCGCCTCCTGAAGGTCAGGCAACTGACCGGCCAGTTCGGGATCCATGATGAGCGCAACTTCGACAACGCCGGAACCGTCTTCTTCCACGTCTACCGAGGTGAAAATCTCGGCGTTACAGGCCGAAAGAACAACGGCAAAGGCCAGGAGCACAACCCGCCACAACCATCTGTTTCCGGCCCCCGTAAACACTGTCTGCAAGCCTAGTGCGACTCCGGCGTCCCGCCGGTTGGTTGAGCGCCACCAGTGGAGAAAAACAGCAGAACCCCGCCGTGAGGGGCGGGGTCCTGTTGACGTGCTTGGTAAGCCGAGTTAATCGCCGGTCTCGGCGAGCTCCGGAGTGCTGGGCGGCTGGAAGCCTTCATGAGCGGTGAAGCTGAGTGACTTCTCACCCTCGTCGTCGGTGGCGACATCGACCACGATGATCTGACCGGCTCGGAACTCCTTGTAGAGAAGCTTCTCCGACAACTGATCTTCGATCATCCGCTGGATGGCTCGACGCAACGGACGAGCGCCCATCGTTGGGTCATACCCACGATCGGCCAGGAAATGCTTGGCGTCGACCGTGAGTTCCAGACCAATGCCCTGACCCTCAAGCTGCTCGGCGGTGCGAGCGATGAGGAGATCAACGATCTCGGTGACCTCGGACTTGGATAGTTCGTGGAACACGATCGTCTCATCGACACGGTTCAAGAACTCGGGTCGGAAGTGTGCCTTGAGAGCGTCGTTGACCTGATCCTTCATGCGCTCGTAGGTGACGGCCTCGTCGTTCTTGGCGAAGCCGAGCTGGGCCTTGCGAAGATCCTGGGTTCCCAGGTTGGAGGTCATGATCAGCACGGTGTTACGGAAGTCGACGCTTCGACCCTGACTGTCGGTGAGACGTCCCTCTTCCAGAATCTGGAGAAGAGCGTTGAACACGTCGGGGTGGGCCTTTTCGATCTCGTCGAAGAGAACGACCGAGAACGGCTTGCGTCGCACGGCTTCGGTGAGCTGGCCACCCTCTTCGTAACCGACATAGCCCGGAGGTGAACCGACGAGGCGAGACACGGTGTGCTTCTCCATGTACTCGGACATGTCCAGGGTGATGAGGGCATTGTCGTCGCCGAACAAGAAGTTGCTGAGCGTCTTGGCCAGCTCGGTCTTGCCGACGCCCGTTGGGCCCAGGAAGATGAACGAGCCCGATGGGCGCTTGGGGTCCTTGAGTCCGGCCCGGGTGCGTCGGATGCTCTGGGAAACAGCCTTGACGGCGTCTTCCTGACCAATGACTCGCTTGTGGAGCTCGTCCTCCATGCGAAGGAGCTTCTCGGTCTCTTCTTCGGTGAGCTTGTAGACAGGGATTCCGGTCCAGATGCTGAGAACTTCGGCGATGGACTCTTCGTTGACCTCGTCGAACAAATCGACGCCGGAGGCCTTGATCTCAGACTCCATTTCGGTCTTGCGGGCGAGGAGGTTCTTTTCTTCGTCGCGCAAGTTTCCGGCGGCCTCGAAGTCTTGTGACTCGACGGCTTCCTTCTTCTTCTCGACGATCCCTTGAAGCTGGGCCTCGATCTCTTTGAACTCAGGCGGGGTGGCCATGCGCTTGATGCGCAGGCGGGAGCCGGCCTCGTCGATGAGGTCGATGGCCTTGTCCGGCAGGTGCCGGTCGGCGATGTAGCGATCGGCGAGGTTGGCCGAAGCGACAAGGGCCTGATCGGTGATCGTGACCCGGTGATGGCTCTCGTATCGATCTCGCAGACCCTTCAGGATCTCGATCGTGTGCTCGACCGTCGGCTCCTCGACCTTGATCGGCTGGAAACGCCGCTCCAGGGCTGCATCTTTCTCCAGATGCTTCCGATACTCGTCGAGGGTGGTGGCACCGATCGTTTGCAGCTCGCCACGAGCCAGCATGGGCTTGAGGATGCTGGCGGCATCGATCGCGCCTTCGGCCGCTCCAGCACCGACGAGGGTGTGGAGCTCGTCGATGAACAAGATGATG
>CALHFG010000111.1 GCA_938029215.1 uncultured Acidimicrobiales bacterium
TTTCGATACGGTGACGAAATGGGTGTGGGGCTCAAAATCTGTTCGTTCGCGCGCCGAGACAACATCGGCATGTCTTCCTCGCTTTCGCCTGCGAGTGATGCAACGCCCTTCACATCGAAGCTCGCCGCCGCCATCACCGCCTTTGTCCTGTCCACGTTCGTGGTCGTCGGTACTCCGACCCCTGTCTCGGCCCAAACGGTCCCTGAGATTACGCTTCCCATTGCGCTAGAAGAGCTTGGTCAGGTGCGATGGACCGACACCTGGGGTGCCCCTCGCAGTGGTGGTCGTTCGCACGTGGGGGTCGACATCATCGGCCCAAAGATGACCAAGCTGGTCGCTGCGGCCGATGGCACGATCACGTGGATGCGGCACGACTCCTCACGTGGGAACATCATCTACCTCACCGACGATGATGGTTGGCAGTACACCTACATTCACATCAACAACGACACGCCGGGAACCGACGATGGCGCCAACCATTACGACCAGGCGTTCGCGCCGGGGATCGAGCGGGGCGTCCGGGTAAAGGCTGGTCAGCTGATTGCCTACATGGGCGATTCGGGAAACGCCGAGTGGACGGTCCCTCACCTCCACTTCGAGATCGTTTCGCCCGATGGAACAAACATCAACCCCGCGCCCGTGGTCGATGCTGCCTTGGAACGGGCCTTGCGTGCGGTGCCCGAAGTTGATCCTGCACTCGTTGCGCCGTTCACCGACTTCGAGACCTTTGCCGACACGCTGTTCGGGGTGGTGCATGGCCGCTCGGCCACCAACGCCGAGCTCGGTGCGTTGGCTCAGCTGGTCGAGGAGGGCGGTCTCGACGCGGCGTTGGCATCTGTCATCTCCTCCACCAGTGCGGGAGCTTCGCTGGATCGCCTGTACGAGGCTTACTTTCTTCGCCGCGCCGATGCCGATGGTTTCAACTACTGGATGAACCAGTTTCGAGCCGGTGCTGAGTTGGCCGAAATAGCCGAGTGGTTCGCAGAGTCCGATGAGTTCAAGAACCGCTATTCGGGCTTGGAGTTCGGCGACTTCCTGGACCAGCTGTATCGGGATGTTCTGGATCGTGAACCCGATATCGCAGGCAAGAACTACTGGCTCGATCTTCTGGAGGATGGTCAGCTCACCCGAGGTTCGATCGTGGTGCAGTTCACCGAGAGCGCCGAACTGATCGCCGCTACGGAACACCGAAGCGAGATCACGATGTTGTCGCTGGTGTTCACCCAACAGATCCCCAACGGGGACACCGAACGGCTGTGGGAGTCGCTTCGGGTGAGCGCGGATTTGCAGGCTTCGCTCAGCCGAATCGAACTGTAGACCCGCTCAAAACCGGCTCAGAGCCTTGGTGGCGGGAGCATCCGCCGGCCTGGGTTGAAACGTCGGGTGTCGGCTGGTGTGGCCGATCTCCGGATCACCAACAGTGCGGCGATCAACGCGAGGGTGAAGACGATGACGACCGTCGCAAACCAAGGCCATTCGACCCGACCATCGAGCTGGGTGAGCTCTCTTGCGATGGTGGCAAGTACGAGGGACATCAGCACGACTGCGACAAGGTTCTGGGCCCCTGACCTGGGTATTCGAGCACTAATCTCGCCGTCGCGTCGCCGGTAGTTGTTGTAGGTCGCAGCTGCTTCGCAGCCGATCAGGACCAACCCGGGCAGTAGCCACCACAGACTGTCCGATTCGATCCGCAGCGTGTCGCCCAGGACCGCTGCGGTCAATATGCCGACGGCGCCCAGCTGCAGCGAGGCGATAACGGTGTCCCCCCCGGCCATGAAGATGCCGCCAAAGAGAGCGAAGACACCGAGACCGATGAGAACCGGCAAGAGTTCGCCGTCGACGACCACGATCCAAAGGAGCGAGAACGTGATACCGACTGCGATGATCTCGGGTTTGGCGGCGAGCGACAGCTTCGCGGCTCGATCTTCGGTGCGTTCGGCCTTGATTTCGTCGGGGTTTCGTTGAGTGTTGAAGCGTGGTGCCACGGGGGAGGCGCCGGTCCGAGCGAACGCAGGTGGCGGTATGGGGCCAGACATCGAGCCAGGCGTCGGTGGTGGCGGAGAGCCCAGAGGGGGCGGCGGGGGAGTGTCGGCAGGTGGCGGCAGGGGAGTGTCGGCGGGTGGGGGCGGAGGGGTGGTCATCGTGGTGCTCCCGCTTTCCGTAGCGAGCCCCGTTGGGTGGTGGCATTCAGCGCCGTTCGTGTCGCTCTCCGCAGGACCGGCTCAATGGGTAACGAGGTGTCCCAGGGAAGGACAGGGATTCCCAGTTCGGCTAGCCGGTTGTGTTGCCAAGTGGAGGTGATACGAGCGATTCGGCGAGCGGTGAGGTCGACGGCTGGTGACAGGGGTCGTCTCACCTGGATGGTGATCACGTTGAAACCGGCGTGACGCAGTTGCGCGAGATCGCTAACGAACACCTCGCTATGCAGCGGCGTGACGGCCACGATCAGCGAGCGAGTGTGCAAGCTGGAGAGCGGCAACGATGGGAGATCACCGGGGCGGTCTTGCATCACGTGCGCGCTGAGCAGCGTGTCCACAATGATGTGGCCGGCGCGGCGACCAAGCGCGGGGGACAACCACCGCACACCGGTGGAGCGATCCAGGATGCCGACGCGGTCCATGGACCGGAAGTGGCGTTGCTGCAATCCGAGCGCGGCAGCCACCGTGGATCGAAGTGTGCTGTCCAACGCTTCGCCAACGTCTTGCACTGCGTCGATGAACAGTACGACGTCGGATGCTTCTTCGGTGTGCCGCTCGGCCACCATGGGCTTGCCTCGGCGAAGCGACAGGGTGGGGTGAATTCGGCGCACCGGGTCCGACGAGTTGTAGGCCCGCACTTCCGCCAGCTCCACGCCTGACCCACGGGCGTTCGATCGGTGGTCGCCGATTGCCGACCGTGTGGTGGAGGCCTTGATCATGGCCTGGATGTGTTCGGTTGGGGGGTGGACGTGCACCTGGTTGCTTAGTGGGAACTGTTGGATCGTCTCGGTGAGTCCGAATCGATCGCGGGTGACCACATTCAGGAACTCGGGCCCGGTGACTCCCCATTGCAGTGCTCGTACGTCGAATCGAATGCGACTATCGCCATCAAGGCGCTGGATCACTCGGGGTGCGGTGACGGGTTCGAGGCGGTCTGGCAGTTGCAGTTCAAGGTCGGCAATTGCAACCGGAAGCGGGCAGTTGATGTCGATATTGATCGACAGCTGATCGCCTTCGATGACCCGAAGGCGAGAAAGGCTGACCCGTTCCACATCGATTGTCCGCCACCAGCCGCTGAGCATGCTGAGCGTTAGCACCGAAACGAACGGGGAGATACTGATGAACCAGACGCTGCCGTTGTCGGGGTCCGCGGCAAGACCAAAGACGAGCAGGGCGATGCTGACCAAGGTGTACAGCCAGAACCGCCAAGTCAGGTGTCGGCTCACGGCACTTCGCCAAAGCCCAGCGGTTGAGGCAGCGACCCTACGTCTTCACCAAGGTCGGTAGGTGGCGGGGCCGGAATCATGTCGACCACTTCGTCAACGACCTCGAAGGGTTGCACGCCCCGTACCCACTGGTCGGGCATCAAGAGCAGACGGTGACTGAGGGTTGGGACTGACATGGCCTTCACATCGTCGGGGAGGACGTAGTTGCGTCCGCCCATCGCGGCCCATGCCCGCGCCATTTTGAGGAGGGCAAGGGACCCTCGAGGGCTTGCGCCCGCTTCGGTTCGGGGGTTTTGCCGTGTGCCATCCACGATGTCCACGATGTAGTTGGCGACGGGCACGCTCACGTGGACTTGTTCCACGGCCAGCTGGGCAGCACGGGTGGCTTCTGGCGTGAGCATCGGATCGATGATCGCCACGTCCGTTCCCCGTTGAGCTCGCCGAAGAATGAGGTCGACTTCGTGTTCGTGCGCGGGATAGCCGATGCCGGTTCGGATGAGGAAGCGATCCAACTGGGCCTCGGGCAGCGGGTAGGTGCCTTCGGATTCGATGGGGTTTTGTGTGCCGATCACCACGAACGGACTGGGTAGTTGGCGGGTTTCCCCGTCGACGGTCACCTGACGTTCCTCCATGGCTTCAAGCAATGCGCTCTGCGTCTTGGGTGGGGCCCGGTTGATTTCGTCGCCCAGGACTAGGTTTGCGAAAACCGGACCGGGTCGGAACTCGGTCGAGGAGCTGGACGGATCGAAGATCGTGGCGCCGGTGATGTCGGCAGGGATGAGGTCGGGAGTGAACTGGACCCGGGAGAAGTCGAGCCCACAACATTGCGCAACCGCTCGGGCGGTGGCGGTCTTGGCGACGCCGGGAACGTCTTCCAAAAGCACGTGGCCGTCGGCGAAGACGGCCGCCAACACCAGTCGGAGCAGGTCTCGCTTGCCCACGATGACGGTCTCGAGCCGATCGAGCATTTGTTCGGTGAGGGGGCCGATGGAGCGGGGGTCGGTAGGCGTTGGTAAATCGGTCAAGACGTTAGCTTTCCTGATTGGTTGATTGGGCAGGGGCTGGCGGGCTTGGGGCGACCAGCGGCGGTAGACCGAGGGCGTCTTCGAGCTGGTCCAAGATGGTCTCAACCGCCAGGTGGCTGGGCAGATCGGTGGGGACCGTCACGGGCACTCCTAGCGCGTCGGCCCGCCTGACCAGGAGGTTCACGGGTTCGGTGGAGTTGGATCGCAGCGCTTCGGGCAAGGCCTGCAGTTCCCAAGGCACTGCCTGCAGCCCAACGTGGGCAGGCGATGGGATTCGGGGAGGGCCACCGCCGATTGAGCCTGATGACATTCGAGAAAGCGCTCGAGCCAGGAAGATCAGCGCGGTCAGGATCGCCACAACGATCAATACCGGAAAGATCCGGGCGACGACACCAAAGAGGTCGTTGATCATCGATCACCGACTGACGAGCTTGTCCCGGGAATATCGGGAGCGCTCGATCCGCAGGCGGCGCGTGCCATCAGGCGTAGGGCGTTGACTGCAGCATCTCGCTCGGCAGGACTGGCCCCGAGGTCACCGAATCGTACCGAGCTGTAGCTGCTTGTTATCGGCGCCAGGTGATGGCCGAGGTCGCTGTGGTCGGCCCGTACTCGGCGAAGCCACTCGTTCGGTGTTTCGTCGGCAACGCGCGGCTCGAGCCGGCCCATCCCACCTTCGGCGTAGCGCATGGTGACCCGGACCGCTCGGCTGGGGTCGGGGTCTCGCATGAGCTCGTAGCAGAATCGTTCGAATGCCGCCCACCCAGCGTCGCCGTATTCACCGGAGGTGAGCTGCTCGCCCTCGATGCGGCTGGTTCGGCCTTCCACGGCGTCGGGCGCTCCGGGGCCAAACCGTTTGAGCAGCATCACCAGGCCCACGATCAGCAGGACCATGAGCAGGAGGGTTGCACCGAGTATCAGAAAGTCCTCGAAGTTGAAGGTTGGTGCATCGATGTTGGGTCCGTCGAAATCGGGTCCGTCGAGGTCTGGGCCGTTGATGTCGGGTGCGTTGATACGGGGCCCGTCGATGTCGAAGTCGCCGACGCGCTGCCGGATAATGAAGTCTTCGCGTGATTCGTTTCGACTCACAGCTGCGGCCGCCAATACGCCAATCACCAGCGATCCCGCTATCGCATAGGAAGTACGTGCGGCCATGGGCGCACGGCGAGACACCATGTGACAAGAGTAGATGATGGGGGTCGCTACATAGCGCGGGCGAAAACGGCCTTCAGATAGCGGCCCTCGTTGAACGACACCGGGTGGTCCATCGGATGGCCGAATGCTTCGATCTTGCCGAACGATCGCTGTGATCGATCAAGCTCGTCGTGCACGGTGTCGAGGAAGGCTTCTTCGGTGACCCGAGCAGAACACGACGCTTGAACTAACAAGCCGTCCGGAGCCAAGAGTTCCAGCGCGGCCCTGGTGAGCTTCCGGTACGCATTGAGGGCCCTGTCGATGTCGGCCTGTTTCATGGCGAAGGAAGGGGGGTCGACCACCACGACGCCGTAGACCTGACCGGTCTTGCGGAGCTTGTTCATTTGCTCAAACGCGTCGCCTTGCAACGCCGTGAACCGGCACCGGGCGTCGTTGTCGGCAACATTGCGGCGAGCGCTTTTCAACGCACCGTTGGAGATGTCGATTGCGGTCACCGATCGGGCTCCTCCGGCGGCTGCATAGACCGAGAAGCCTCCCGTACTGCTGAAGACGTCGAGCACGTCGTGGCCAAGACTCTGCTCGCGGACCCGTTGCCGGTTATCGCGCTGGTCAAGAAAGTGACCGGTCTTGTTGCCAGCGAGCACGTCGGCGGTGAAACCAAGACCGTTCTCCTCAAAGCGCACCGTGGAGTTCGGCAACAAGCCATGGAAGACCTCGCCGTCGCCGTCGGGAAGAGCGGACTGAACGGTGCGGCTGCCTCGAAGCACAATGGCCGACGGTGCTCGGCGCTTGATGAGTTGATCGGTGATCGGTTTCAAGTAGCTCAGCCAGGCGGCGGTATAGATCTTGATGACGATGACCGTGTCGTACTGGTCGACGATGAGGCCGGGCAGACCGTCGTTCTCACCGTTTACCAGTCGGAAGCCGGTGGTGTCGGCCCGATCGATGAGGGGTTGGCGGAGCTTGATGGAGGTGTCGATTCGGCTGGCAAAGAAGTGGTCGTCGATCGTTTGGGAGGACCCGTGGTGCAACATTCGGATCGCGATGGCGCTGTCGGGTTCAGCGAACCCGATCCCGACGAACCGTCGCTTGTCGTCGAACACGACCGCCAGATCGCCGGGCGCCGCGTCACCTTTTTGGCTTCGAATCGAGTGCCGGAACACCCAGGGATGACCGGCGCGAATGGACCGAAGCGCCCGCGGGGCAACGGTGGTAGCGATGCGCCGAGGGGAGGTCATGACTTCAGCGTGCCACCCGGTAGGCGGCGTGGGACCTTCGAGCGGCCTTTTGCTCAGATCAATTCAACGATCCGCTGCACCGTGTCCGGGCTGGCGGCGTCGAGGGCGATCCCTGCCGGCGACTTTCTGGGTGGCAACGCCGTGGTTGCCAACATGAGATGCACGTTCGGGTCGAGCTTGGCCCGAATCGCGAAGAGCTCGCCTAGTGTCTTGAGCGCAGTGGTGTTCGACGACAGTCCGGGGCTCCAGGAGTTGTTGGCTCCCCCAACGAGGACCGCCCATTCCTGGCCGTCGCTGTCGGTGGCTCGGACGTTGACTCGTAGACCACTGCCCCGAACCGACGCATTCTCGGCTGTCACTGTGAACCCGTTGGCCTCGAGCCATGCTAAACACAGTTTGGGGGCTGCGAGGTCTCGGATCGGACGCCTGTTTTCGTTGGCGATGCTGTCGCCTACTCGCTCTCGGGCGATCGCTACGTAGTCGGCATCGGTGTCGTACCCGATGAAGCGCCGGTCGGCTTCGGCTGCTGCCACCAGCGTGGTGCCCGAGCCCATGAATGGGTCGAGGACGAGGTCGTCGACATAGGTGTAGAGGTCGATCAGGCGGGCGGGGAGCGATACGGGGAACGGCGCCGGGTGGCCGATTCGTTTGGCGGACTCTGGGGCCAGGGTCCACACGTCCAGGGTGGACTCGGTGAAGTCGTCGGGTCCGATCGAGGGGACCGACGGGAGGCCTACCTTTTCGCGGTCTTTGGGCTTCAGAGCCCGATCGAATCGACCCTTGCCGGCGATGATGATGCGTTCAGAAACGTCTCGGAGCACGGGGTTGGACGGAGACCGGTACGAACCCCACGCGCAGTTGCCGCTGGCGCTTTCACCCTTTCTCCAGATGATCTCGCCTCGTAGGAGCAGGCCTAGTTCGTCCTGCAGGATCGTGGTGACGTCGGCGCTGAGGCTGCGGAAGGGCCGTCGACCGAGGTTCGCCACGTTGATGGCCATGCGCCCGCCCGGTTCCAGTACGCGGACACACTCGGCGAATACGTCTCGAAGGAGTTCGAGGTACTCCATGTAGTTGGCGGGGACGCCGTCGGCCTCGAGGTCGGCTTCGTAGTCCTTACCGGCGAAGTACGGAGGCGAGGTGACGACCAGAGCTACCGAATTGTCGTCGATGGCTTCCATGTTGCGGGCGTCGCCGCACTGGAACGGGTCATCGACTGGCTTGGCTGGTGCGACGTCGGTGGAGAGGTCGAGCACCGGGGGACGGAATCGGCTGTAGAAACCGCTGGCGTCGTGGCCTTCTCGCTTTGCGACACCGAAACTCGAGGTGGCGGTGCGCTGGCGGGTCACGCTTGTCAACAGTAGTTTCTGAAGCCGCTACCGGCCGTGACCTTCGCTATTTCGGTGCGGGCGGGGATGAGCCTGGCTGCCAGGGGCCCCAAAAGCAAAAGAGCGATCCGACCGAAGTCAGATCGCACATTTTGTTCGCGCGCTCGTAGGGACTCGAACCCCAAACCTTCTCGTCCGTAGCGAGATGCTCTATCCAATTGAGCTACGAGCGCTTCAGCTCCCCATACTAGTTCGGTCGGACCGAACCCACACCTTAGTTTTTCTTTGGACAACCTTATTTCCTATGCCGGTGTAGGCGCTCTTTGCAGCTGGTTCGGCGTGCTAGGGGAGGTCGTAGATGCGGACGTAGTCGACCTCGTAGGTGGCGGGCAGCGCACGGTCATCCAGGGGTCCCGGGTTTCCACCCAACGCGAGGTTGATCTTTAGTTCGGTCATGGACTGGTCGAACGGAGCGGGCCAGCCTTGCAACGTGTCGAGGTTGGATTGTTCGGTCATGATCTGGCCGTCCATGCGCCAGGTCATTACGCCGTCGAGCCCGTAGTCGAATTCGAGGATGTGCCAGTTTGCGGAGAAGTTCTGGTTGCTGTAGATCGCCTTGGACGATTTTGCGTGGTTGCCGAGGCTGTTGGCGTAGTGCAGGCCGAACACGGTTCGAGCGGGGTCCACGGCGGTCATGACTTCAAAGCCGTCCCATTCGCCGCCCGCGGGCCAGCCTCCACCGGCCCAACCTGATGCCCACAGTGATGGCCACAGGCCACCTTGGTTGGCGTCGTCGTTGGGGGTCAGCTTGACTCGATAGACGATTCGCTGGCCGGGGGAGAAGGTAACGCCTTTGCTGCGCACCATGCCCGAGGTGTAGTCGCGTGTGGAGCCGTAGGGCGAGGAGTTGGGGCAGGTCTCGGTGCGCTTCTCCGCGGTGAGTACCAGTGAGCCTCCCGAAACGGTGGCTTGTTGGGGCGTGTAGCACTGCAGGGTGCGACCACCGTCGCCGTAGGTCGAATGTTCGAGCTTCCACTTGTTTGTATTGAGCGAGTTGAACTCTTCGCTCCATACCAGCACGGGCCCGGCCGGTGCAGCTGTGGTCGTGGTTGTAGGGGCCGCGGTAGTCGGCACAGCGGTGGTAGGCACAGCGGTGGTAGGCACAGCGGTGGTAGGCACAGTGGTGGTAGGCACAGTTGGTGCTGTGGTGGGAGCCACAGTGGTTGGTGCTGCGGTTGTGGGAGTCGCCGTGGTGGGTGCGGCGGTGGTTGGTGCTGTTGTTGTCGGGGTCGTCGAGCTTGTGGTGGGGGTGCTGGTGGTCCCGGTATTTTCGGTGGCCGGCGGGTTGCTGGACGAAGAGTCTGACCCGCTGTTGGGCCGGGTCGTAGGGGAGCTGGGGATATCGAGCGGGGTTACGGGCTGCCTTGTGAGGTTGTCGGGACCTTGGGCTTGGCCGACTTCGATCGTCCCGACCTCCTCATCGTCGGTGAGGGTCGCGGTCGTCGTGGTTGTCTCGCCAGGTTGTTCGTCGGTTCCTTCGTCGAACGGAAGGGTTTCAGGAGCGGAATCCTCGACGGCAGCATCGTTCTGCCATGGCCAGTTGCAAGCTGTTGTTACCAGCACAAGCGAGGCGAGAACGGCGGGAAAACGAAGATTGCGAGGCACGGAGTGAGCTATCGGCAATATGGACTACGCGCCTGAAGCGTTTGGCCCAGATTGCTCTGTGGACTGGGAAAAGACTGCTCAGCAGGGAGTTTGCGTCAAAAGGCGAAACGGGCCCGCCGTTGCGGACCCGTTCAAGCAGCGGAGAGGGAGGGATTCGAACCCTCGGATCCCTTGCGGGATCACTTCCTTAGCAGGGAAGCACAATCGGCCTGACTCTGTCACCTCTCCTTGCCGTCGGTAACGACGACAGGGATGAGAGTGTAACGGCAGATCATCAAACCGTCGAAGGCAAATAGTGCAGATCCAAGATTGTGTTGTGACCCGCTGCTGGACTCGGGTCTTTCTTGGTGCCGAGCAAGGCCGTGGTAGCGTCCGCGAATGGCAATTTCGACCGAGGGATGGATGTTCGCCGACAGCACGGCGATGGAGTGGCAGCAGCTGGCCGATGGGTTGGCGATGAAGATGATGGCGGCCGCCGACGGCAAAGTTATCGCGCAGTTCAAGTTCGACGCGGGGTACGAGGGTGGCAAACACCATCACGAAGAACCGGAGTTCACCTATGTGCTTGACGGCAGCATCATCTCCAATGGCGTGGAGATGTTGGCCGGGCATGCCTATGCAGCACAGGCCGGAACCGATCACGAAGAGTTCCGCACCGAGACCGGCGCCACCGTGGTGTCGGTCTTCAAGTCTTCCCGCTAACGCAGGGTCGATCCGGTGATGACCGGGTTTCCGTTGCCTAGGTAGAAGATGCCGGGAAGGCCGGCGGTTTCGAACCCGGCACTGGGGTTGCGGGCCATCACCACGTCGGTCAGGGTCATCGTTCCGCCGCGATTGTTGCTCACGTAGAAGATTCCACCGCCGCCTTCGTTGGCGGTGTTGTCGGTGATGATCGTGCCTTCGACCCGCAGATGAAAGGTGCCGCCGTCATTGTAGATGGCGCCGCCGTTGCCGCCGCCGGGGGTGCCGGGTTGGGCTGGGTTGGCGCCGTTTCCGATGGCGTGATTGTGGGAGAAGACGCTGTTCAGAATCGTGTAGGACGACCCGATCGTGCTCAGTCCGCCACCATTTGAACAGATGTTGGCCTCGGCTTCGCTGCCGCCGAAGGTGCTGTTGGTGATGTAGACCGGCAGATCGTTGTACTGGCTCACGACCCGTAGGCCGGCGCCGGCGACGTCTGGTCCGGTGGACTCGCAGCGGTTGGAGGTGAACATGGTGTTGACCGCCTTAAAGCGTCCGCCGCGCACGAACACGGCGCCGCCGCCCATGTACCCCTGACCGGTCGAGTTGCCACCGGTGAAGTGAATGTTCTGCACCGTGAGGCGGGGATGGTCCTGATTCTGGCAATGCGGCGTAGTCCACACCTGGGCCTGATCGCAGGTGTTCATATAGAGGATGCGGCGTTCGCCCCCTCCCGACAGGGTGACAAGGCCGCCGCCGTCGATCACGATGTCGGGGTCTTGATTGTTTACGACCTTGGCGGTCTGGTGCATTTCGATGGTGATGGGGTCGGGCCCACAGTCGAACGTGATGGTGCCGCCCTGGGCGACGGCGGCAACCACCTCGGCTGAGGTGCAGCTGGCAGGGGTTCCGTTTCCGATGACATGGTCGGGGGACGCAATCGATTCAGCTGCCGCAGCGGCTGGAACGACTGCAGTTCCTAGCTGGTTTCCCGGGTTCTGAGGACCACCGGGCGCCGGTGGCGGAGGGCTGTAGGGGTAGGTGTTCTTGAACTCGGTGCCGGCAGTGATCCAGCGGACCACGGCGCCTCGGGAGATGACAGCGCCGCCGGGGTTCTGACCCGAAACGTTCGTGCCCTGAAGTAGATCCAGCCAGTAGTTGAATCCTGCCTGGTCGTAGTCTCGGCCGAGCACGTTGGGGTAGACCCGCTCAAGGTAGGTGGTGTTGTCGGTTCCTTCGTAGTTGTTGGCGAACTCATCCGACAGCGTGAAGTACTCCGCGATGTTGTCGAGCGACTGCCCTTGGTCACGGACATCCAACCAGTACTGGGCTCCGCCAAGTTCTGGTTCACGGTCAAAGAAGGCTCGATACAGACGGAGGACATCGCCGTGCGCACTGGGTTGATAATCGACTGCGTTCACGATGTCGTCGATTGTCTCGGCGTTGGCGATTGTGGGGAGGGTCGATTGGGCAGACGCTGGTGCAGCAGTAGCTGCGCCTAGAACGATGGCGATTGCGGCGAGGAGAAATCGGGGCACCATTTGCTATCGGCCACAACGACGCTCAAACCTGAGCGATGTGTTCGAGGCAATCAGCCCACCCGGCTCGGTCGCTAGCCCGCAGCGTCGCTCGGTAGCCGTACGAGGCTGAACCAGTACTCCTCCATGCCAGCTATCAGCTCGTGAAACTGGGCAAAGTCAACCGGCTTAGTCATATATGCGTTTGCGTAGTTGGCGTAGGCCTGCCGGATGTCAGGGGCTGCGTCAGAGGTGGTGAGCACGATCACCGGGATCACCTTCAGCTCTGGATCACTTTTGACAATCTCAAGTACTTCCCGGCCATCCATGCCGGGGAGGTTCAGATCCAGCAGCACCAAGTCCGGCGTCGGGGCGTCACTGTGGGCGCCGGTCTTGCGAAGGAACGCGATCGCGGACTCGCCATCTTCAACCACGTGAACCTGATTGAGAATCTTGCCTTTCCGTAGCCCAATCTGCGCAAGTTCGGCATCGGCTGGGTTGTCCTCGACGAGAAGGATTTCCACTTTTCTGGCTCGACTAGTAGCAGGGGACATAGGTTCAGCTTCTTCCTCGGGCATGTTTGCCGCCGGTAGTGGTATGTGGGACTTGCTTGGGAGCTACCCGAAGATCGATGTCTGTCTTCACGACGGAATGGGGCAGCGTGAACCAGAAGGTGCTTCCTTCGCTGGAAGATTCGACGCCGATCTCGCCGCCGTGGGCCTCGACGATCTTCCGGCACACCGCCAGCCCGATGCCGGTCCCCTCGTAGGTGGTCTGGGGGCTTAGCCGCCGGAACAACTCGAAGATTCGGTCGTAGTACTCGGCCTTGATGCCGATTCCGTTGTCGCTGACGGTGATTCGCCACAGGTCGTCTTGGGCGGTCGCCCCGATCCAGATCTGCGCCGGTCTTGCCGTAGAACGGAACTTGATTGCATTGCCAACCAGGTTCACGAACAGCCGCTCCAACTGGAACTCATTGCCGATGACGATCGGCAGTGGGGCTCGGGAGATCTGCACCTGCCCGTCCTCGATTGACTTGGCGAGGTCAAGGAGCGCTGAGTCGAGGGCGAGATCTAGATCGAGTTCGACGAGGGAATCAACCTGTCCACCAACGCTGGCATAGCCCAGTAGCTCTCGCAGAAGATCGGTCATTCGTTGAGCACCGGTTGAGATGTAGCCCAGCCAACGGGTGCCTTCGGGCCCCAGGTTGTCCTCGTAGTCCTGGGTGAGGAGGTTGGCGTAGTTGCCGATGCTGCGCAGGGGCTCCTGCAGGTCGTGTGAAGCCGCGTACGCGAACTGTTCGAGCTCGCGATTGGACCGGACAAGCTGGCGGGTGTGTTGTTGTAGCTCCACGGTCTGGATCTCTAGGTCCTCGGCTGTTTGCCGAAGCTTTGCCGTCATGGTCTCGGCCATGGATTCGGCAAGGGTTCGGGCCCGATGTTGTGCGGTCAACGCTATGAAGAGTAAGAGGTTGAGGAGAAGGCCACCGAGCGCAATGAGGGTTGGTTGGTAGGCGCTGACCCCCGACACGAAGTCGCTCTCCGCCCGTACCTCTAGGGTCCAGGTGCGGCCCTGGAGTTCGATTGTTGATGACGTGGTCATAGCGGGTTCGGCGGCCGGTTGGCTGCGCCTGAAGACGTCGTTGCTGTCGAACAGTAGAGTTCCCGGGCCGACCTCGCCTTCGTCGAAGATCTCGAAGCTGATCAGATCGTTGTCTGTGCCGAGGATCTCGCTGATCAACGGCTCGATCTCGAATCCTCCGTTCACCCAGCCTCGCAACTCCGATCCGTTGTAGACCGGCAGGGTTATCCCGATGGCCCGGCGGCCTGACACCGGCGATTCGATGCCGGCTGTTGTCACCGCTTTGCCGGTGTCTCGCGCCGCCTCCATCCCTTGCCTGAATGGTGGAACGGCCCAAATGTCCACCCCTAGCCGATCGCCGTTTCGCTCAAACGGCTCAACGAACACGATTGGGGTGTAGAAGTCGCGGGTTCCGGCTGGCCGCAGCTGATAGTCGGGAAATCCTTCGGTTCGCAGGGCGTCGACATGGGCTGCCAAATCACCTGGTTCGATCGGGGCAACGAAGGACATGAACTGAATCCCGGGCCAGTGTTCGTCGAGATCGAGAGCATTCACGTACGCCCTCCACTGGTCGCGGGTGACCGTTTCGTTCGCATCGAAGACCCCCACGCCACCCCACAGGACCTGTTCGTAGATGAACATGCGGTCGTGGATGGCGGTTTCGAGCTGCTTCGCTTCGAACTCGAAGTCTTGACGGGCCGTGGTTTGGACAGCTGTTCG
>CALHFG010000112.1 GCA_938029215.1 uncultured Acidimicrobiales bacterium
TCAGCCAGAATCTCGACGCAGGTGCCCTCGGTGTCGAACTTCCAGCCGTGATAGCCGCAGCGCAGACCATCGTCCTCCACGATTCCATACACCAGCGACGCACCTCGGTGAGGACAGCGTTCATCCACAATGCCGTAGCCCCCGTCACCGGTCTTGAAGACGGCAAAGTCCTCACCGAGGAGACGGGTTCGCTTCACGGGAAACTCGTCGAGCTCTCGCACCATCGCCACCGGGTACCAATAGTGACGAAGCACGTCGCCCATCGGTTTGCCCGGCCCCACCTGGGTCAGGGCATCGTTCTGTTCTTGGGTCATCATGTCGGTTTGTCCTTCCGAGTGATGCGCGGCGCATCAACGTGACTAGAGGATGGTTACTTTGCCCGAAGACCCATCCACGCGGATGCGGTCACCGGATTTGATCTTGTCGGTTCCAAAGCCCGTGCCGGTCACCGCCGGCACGCCGTACTCGCGGCACACGATGGCAGCGTGACTCATCATGCCGCCAATGTCGGTGACGCAGGCTTGGATCTTGGGGAAAACGGGAGCCCAACTGGGCGCGGTGATCGGAGCCACCAGGATCTCATCCTGTTGGATGTCGCCGATCTCATCGGGTCCAAAGATGACCCGAGCGACTCCCTCTACCATGCCTGGGGAAGCAGCCATGCCAGTGAGATCGTTCTCGCCTGCTTCTTCTGAACCCAGCCAGTTGGCGACCGAGTCGCTGGTGATGCCCCACAGCATGATGGTGAACGGTTCGGTGATGACCTCGGGCGGCTCACCCAGTGCCTTAGGTGCCTTCCACGCCACCAACTTGGAATGGATATCGCGCCGCTTGGCCACGATCGGTCCCCAGTGTTGGGCCGAAACATTGGGCGCGTTCACCGCCCAGCTCGAGTAGTAGTCCCACAGAAGCTCGTTTACCTCCGCGGGCCGAACGAAGAGAAGGTCATCGGCTTCGGCCAACAGGCCGTCCTTGGCCAGAGTTGCGCCCAGCTCTTTGAGCTTGCGCCATACGACGCTCATCGTCCAATGCTCGATGTAGAAGTTGTGATTCTCTACGTAGGGGAACACCACGCGGGCGAGGCCAAGCTTGCCGTCGAAGGCTTCACGGTCTTCGTCGCTGCCCAGCAGGTCGCGGTATTCCTCAACGACCCGATCCCGTTCCGCTCTGATCTCCTCAATCGGGCGGGAGATGTCTTCGCCCGCTTCGATCCGGGCGATGTAGTCGCGAACGAACGCAAACGGAATCTCGGTGTTCTCTACCCAGATCTTGTCGAAGTGGTAGAAGCCGTTGCCGGAGGTGAAGTTGAACCACGGATCCTTGGCCGCATCCCAGGCGGCCTGCCATTGGGCCCCGGCGTCACCATCAAGCGACACATTGTCGGGATCATCGAATGCCCGGGCGATTCCAAGGTCGACCGCCTTTTGGGCCAAGAGTTTCAGCTCCTCATTTGGCTTGAAGAGATCGACCTCCACGCCAGCCACCATCTTCGCAATGCCGAGATCCGGGATCGAGGGGAACGCTTCTTTGCAGAACCCGAAGAAATCAAGGTAGGCGGCATAGCCGAGGTTGAGGAACTCGAAGTGGTAGTTCCAAGCCTCCAGGATTAGGTCCTTGAAGTGGTTATAGGACTTCAAGAGTTCGAATCCTGAACCCTTGCCGAGGCCGTCGGTGACGACCGACAGATCTTCCATTTCGGGCAATGGGCTGAAGTCGATCGCCTCGACTTCGGCAATGGTGTTCTTCACCTTGCCCAACCAACGATCGTAGAGATCGTCCCAGTTGCCGAAGTAATGGCCGGCTCGCTCCATGAACTGCGGAATTCGTGGCTCGATCTTCTCGGGGTTGACGCCGACCGGGGACAGGTAGGCATAGCCATAAAGGATGCGATAGTCGATCCCGTCCGCAGGCGGGATCCGATAGTGACGGCTGTTCATCTGGCTCAGCGACGCAATGGCTGTCTCAAAGAACACCGCGTCCCAAGGGGTCAGGGCGGTGCCCCAATGCATTGAGTCCCAGAACCAAAACCGGTTGTCCTCGTAGTCCTTACGATGCTCGCTGAATGAGACCGAGTAGGAGTACAACTCCTCCCAACCTTCGGCACCAGCTGGACCCTCGATCTCAAACGGACTTGGAAAGCGGTTGTCACTCATTTCTGTATTCCCCTTCTTTGTTGGCTGTTAGGTCTTCTTGTGGAGCGGTGAAACCAGCGTTGAAACGATGGACTTCATGGGGTCATATCCCCCGCCGCTCACGGACTTGGTTGGCTTCTGAGACCAGACGGTTTCTGGCCGGCTTTGTAACATCACCACGTTGTCGCCTGCGGGCAGATGACGATCGAGTGCCCACTCAACATCTTGGGGACAGCCGTAGTGCTTCTCGGCCCGTCGAGCCAGGATCGCAATTGCGACTAGGTCATCGTCAGTTACGGCTGGAGTGGTCCGACGGTCACCCTCGATCTCAAGCTTTTCGACCATGCCGCTATCGGTCAGGCAGTACTCCATGTGTTTGTCCGAGATCTCGCGCTTGATGACCTCCCGCAGAACCTTGTCGACCAGAAAGTTGTCTGGGGTCACCTCACCCGACACCACCGCCTCACCGAGACCCCAGCTCGCATCGACGGCAACCTGAGACCGGTCACCATTGGTCGGGTTCAACGTGAACGCCACGCCCGAAGAAATCGGGTCGATCATCTTCTGTACCCCCACCGACATCGCGATGGCCTGGTGCAGGTAGCCCATCGAGTGGCGGTAGGCAATCGCTCGATCAGTGAAGATGGAAGACCAACACTTACGCATGTGCTCAACAACGCTGTCGGCGCCCTTGACCCACAGGTAGGTGTCCTGCTGTCCAGCGAACGACGCATCGGGCAGATCCTCCGCGGTAGCCGAAGAGCGAACCGCGACCGGAAGGTCATCGACACCGCAGTGTTTACACAAAGCCCCATACGCCTCTACGACATCGGCAACCACCGCATCAGGAATCGGGACCGCTTCGATCCGGCCACGAATCTGTTCTGATATTCGCCGGTTTCCCGCGAAGTCATCGTGATCGATGCTGCGCAGGAGGTCGTTGACATCTTTCACCAGACCGGCGTCGGACCACATCTGGTCATAGGCCACCGTCGTGATGGCAAAGCCCGGCGGAACCGGCAGCTCCGCCATCATCATCTCCCCCAGGCTGGCGTTCTTGCCGCCAACGAAGGGCTTGTGCTCATGGTCGTAGCGATCGAACCAGACGATGTGATCGGTCATAGCTGCATCAACCCTTCTCGCAGTAAAGGAACGAATAGTCGGGAGCTCTTTCTCCCAGTCGACAATCGGACAGCTCTCGCACATCGTTTTTGCACTCCACTCGCCTCTAGCCCTGCGTGGCGAACGATGGCGAAGTTCTGGCCGTTCACTGAGGGGTCTGTTCTCTGATCCGGTCGGGTCGCTCCGCTGGCCTGCGGCAAATGCTGACGCGAAAGCTGCTGGCGCTGCCTTGCTGCGCGGCGGCAACCTCTCGGGCACCATGGCTCGGGACCGACCCCGAGTTGCGTGGTGCGATCCCCGATGCGTTCGCCACGCACCGCAAAAGAGCAGCCCCCGGCTCTGGAGGGGTCCCCCTGAAGGGGAAGAAGCAGGCTTCGTGAGTGGACACAATCGGTCTACCCACAGGTTGAAGAGTGGAGTGACAAAGAATGTGCGAGAGCTGTCCGATTGTCGACTGGGAGAAAGAGCTCCCGACTATTCGTT